>JBCDKE010000028.1:0-32704 GCA_038747015.1 Pseudomonadota bacterium | reverse complement strand
GGGCACCACCTCGCGAATGCGATCCATGAGTTTTTCGGCCACCTCCTCGGTTGTGGTTTCGCCCAGCGCGGCGAGGGACACCGGCGAACCAAAACTCACTGCCGCATATCCGAACCTGTAAAACCGACCAGTGATACGCAGCCAGAATTGGCGCAGTATGAAGCCGGCCACCACCGACATCTTGGCGCGAAAGCGACGCTCGCCTCGCTCACCGGCAGCCATCAGGATACGATCTTCTAAGACACGATCGTAATTGAGCGCCACAGGCACAAACACCACGTCCTTCTCCGACACCTCGGCACCGGCAAGCACGTAGTTCAACAACCCCAGTTTGGGCGCTGCTGTGCGCCCATCCAACGACAGGCCACCCTCGGGGAATATCGCTTGGGTTACTCCGCCCGCAGTGGCCATCTGTACGTATCGGGCAAGCACCTTGCGATAGAGGGCACTTCTCGATCTGCGACGGATGAAATAGGCACCCATAGACCTGATGAGGCGCGAGAGCGGCCAGACTCGCGCCCATTCCCCCACGGCATAACTCAACGCCGACCGTTGTGCGGCTAGGTAGGTCACCAACACATAGTCCATGTTTGAGCGATGGTTCATGACAAACACGACCGTGGCATCCGGGCTGACCTCACTCAGAGACTCATCGAAATGACCGAGCCGCACACGGTATAACCCCCGGGACAGCCATTTCGCACCCCGCGTACCTAGCTTGAAGTAGGCCGTGGCGCTAAAGCTCGGCACGATCTCTTGGGCGTATCTGCGCGCCTCCTCAAAGGCCACATCCTCGCGCAGATCGTGCTCGGCTGCATGTTCCACGACGGCCTTCGTGACTTCGGGATCGTATATGAGCCTCTGAATGGTGTCGTAGCGGCGTGCCATCTTGAACGGCTCGATGGGCCGCTCCAGCCTTTCATTCAGGCGTGCTACAACCTTTTCGGCTCGCCCGCGAAAGAACCATCGCACAGATGGAAAGAGAAAGTGCGACGCAAAAGTCACCGCTGCAAAGACAACGATCAGTCCAAAAAACCAGATCGGCAGTTCGATTGTCGCACCCATAGGTCACTGTTGCCCCGAAGTGGCGGCACAAACAATGGTCCACACGGCGATCTGCGACGTTCTGAGCCCCGATTTGTCGGCCACACCGTCGCGCGGCTGCCCGGAGCGCAAGTTACAGAGCGTAAAACCGAAAAATGCCGCAACGCAGCGGATTGACGGATTGTTTTATTCCGAATAGTAACTCGATCTCGCAATAATCTTGCGCGAACAGATTCCTCGGAGACCCGACATGACCGCAGAGCGCCCCGCAAAAGACCGCCCTTGGATGTTCCGCACCTATGCGGGCCACTCTACGGCCAAAGCGTCGAATGCGCTGTATCGCGGCAACCTCGCCAAGGGTCAGACGGGTCTATCCGTTGCATTCGATCTGCCAACGCAAACCGGCTACGACAGCGATCATGAGCTGTCCCGCGGCGAGGTGGGCAAAGTCGGCGTGCCGGTCAGCCACCTTGGCGACATGCGCACGCTTTTCCACGATATTCCGCTGGAGCAGATGAACACGTCGATGACGATCAATGCGACGGCCCCCTGGCTGCTGGCGCTCTACATCGCCGTCGCAGAAGAACAGGGCGCGGATGTCTCAAAGCTCCAGGGCACTGTCCAGAACGACATTATCAAGGAATATCTCAGCCGCGGCACCTATGTCTGCCCACCGCAGCCGTCGATGCGTATGATCACGGACGTCGCCGCCTATACGCGCGAGCATCTTCCGAAATGGAACCCGATGAATGTGTGTTCTTACCATCTCCAAGAGGCTGGTGCGACGCCGGAACAGGAACTGGCCTTCGCTCTCGCCACAGCCACGGCGGTGCTCGATGACCTGAAAGACAAGGTTCCAGCTGAGCATTTCCCCAACATGGTTGGCCGCATCTCTTTCTTTGTGAACGCGGGCATCCGCTTCGTAACCGAGATGTGCAAAATGCGCGCCTTCGTCGACCTCTGGGACGAAATCTGTCGAGACCGCTACGGCGTCGAGGATCCCAAGTTCCGCCGCTTCCGCTACGGTGTTCAGGTGAATTCCCTCGGCCTGACCGAGCAACAGCCGGAAAACAACGTCTACCGCATCCTGATCGAGATGTTGGCCGTTACCCTGTCCAAAAAAGCGCGCGCCCGCGCGGTCCAGCTCCCTGCCTGGAACGAAGCACTGGGCCTGCCGCGCCCTTGGGATCAGCAATGGTCGCTGCGCATGCAGCAGATTTTGGCGCTGGAAACAGACCTTTTGGAGTACCCTGACCTCTTTGATGGCAACCCTGCGGTGGACGCCAAGGTGGCAGAACTCAAGGAAGGTGCCCGCGCAGAGCTCGCCCAGATTGACGCCATGGGCGGTGCGGTGAACGCTATCGAATACATGAAGTCGCGCCTTGTTGAGGCCAACGCCGACCGCATCCAGGGCATCGAGGGCGGCGACACAACTGTCGTTGGCGTCAACAAGTACCAGAACGGGGAGCCTTCGCCGCTGACCTCTGGCGAGGACGCTATCATGGTCGTTGATCCGGCCGTCGAGGCCGACCAGATCGGGCGTCTTATCACATGGAAAGGCAAACGTGACGCAGGAGCCGTAGAGGCAGCGCTCACTGAGCTAAGGCAAGCAGCCAAAAATGGCACGAACATCATGCCTGCCTCAATCCAGGCGGCAAAGGTGGGTGTGACCACCGGTGAATGGGGTGACGTTGTGCGCGCGGCCTTTGGCCAGTATCGCGGCCCCACTGGCGTGTCCGCCAACCCGTCCAACCGGACAGAGGGTCTTGATGAAATCCGTGACGCGGTGGCTGCCACTTCGCAGCAGCTGGGCCGCAAGCTCAAATTCCTGATGGGCAAACCAGGACTCGACGGGCATTCCAACGGAGCGGAACAGATCGCGGCACGTGCCCGCGACTGCGGTATGGACATCGCCTATGAAGGCATCCGCCTCACGCCTGCTGAGATTGTCGATGCCGCTAAATCCGAAGATCCTCACGTGATCGGTCTTTCGATATTGTCGGGATCGCATATCCCGCTCGTCGAAGACCTGATGCGTCGTTTCAACAGTGAAGGCATCGACATACCCGTTGTTGTCGGCGGCATCATTCCGGACGACGACGCAGAACGCCTGCGCGCTATGGGCGTGGCCAAGGTCTACACACCAAAGGACTTCGAGTTAAATCGCATCATGTTCGACATCGTGGAGTTGGCAGCGCCGCAAGAGATGGCCGCGCAATAACGGACCCTTAAGTATCCGCTGGTAGGCATCGCCCGTCTCACGGGGAATGATGCCCATGTTCGAACGGCTGAGAAGCCTATCCATCTCTAGCGCGATGATCCTCCTCTCGGTCTGGGGCTTCATTGCCGTGCTGGTTTATTCTGGCAGCAGGGTCGTCTATGACGTCACCCAAAGTTATGCACTGCAAAGGGACGCGCAGCTTACAGGTTTGGCAAGCGATCTTGGCGACCTCGTTCACCAACTTCAGTTAGAACGCGGCGCTTCAGTGGGCTATATCGCCAGCGGTGGAATGAAATTTGGCGGGGTCTTGCAGGATTTACGGGGTGCATCGGATGATGCCTTGGCGCAACTTTTGAGCTCAATCGTAGAACTTCAAGAAGCAGGCTCCATTCCGGCTGACGTTGCAGACGCGCTTTCAGCTCTACGGGAAGAGACCTCGGGATTTTCTGCGACGCGAGTCGAGGTGGACGCGCTGCGCTCATCACAGAATATCATCATAAATTTCTACACGAACATAAATAATCGCGCGATTGATCTGCTGCCCCTTATTGGCCGGCGTATCAGTTACTCCCCAGCAGCCAGCGCCATCCAGCGGCACGCCTTGCTGTTACAGGCGAAAGACTTGGCCGGGTTGGAACGCGCTATAGGGTCTTCAGGCTTTGCCCAGGCACAACTGAACGCCGGCGCTTTCCCATCTGGCATCTTTTCGCGGTTTCAGGAATTGATCAGCCAGCAGAACGCTTTGCTCAAATCCTACCGAACTTTCGCGAGCCCGAACTTGGCGGAGGCGATTGTGATCATGCAAGACGCCCCAGCGCTGCAAACTCTGTCACAGCTCAGGGTCGTAGCGCAGACTCAAGATCCTGGACGCATCGAAATGGTGGACCCTGAACACTGGTTTGCCGCAGCCACTGCCGTCATCGAGGACCTCAAGAGGATCGAAGATTCAGGGCGAACAGAAATCGCGGATGAAATGGCAGCCGCGCAAGGCCGGATATCGGCAGACATTCGTCTGGCGCTTCTTGAGGCCGCGGGTTTTTTGTCAGTCCTTGGGCTTGTGTCGTGGCTCTTTGTTTCGGTCACCAACGCGAGTCTTAGGCGAACAGCAGACCAAGTGAAGGCCCTAGCAGGGGGAGATATCGACACCCCGATCGACGCGGCCTCACAGTCGGACTTATTTGCAATCACTACGGCGCTCGAGGCTTACCGCACAGGCGAAGTCGAGCGTAGAAAACAATTGAAAGAACAAACAGAACTGGAAGACAGCGCAGCGAAGGGAATTGAGCGAGTTTGCAAATCTGTAGCCGAAGGAGATTTCACCTCTCGCCTGCGCCTGCAAGGTCTGCAGAGCGCCTCATTGATACTGGGCAACGGAATCAACGAAATTTTGACTGTTGCCGAAGGCTCGGTCCAAGCCCAGCGCAAGAAAGATCAGGAGCTGCTGGAGCTTCAAAAGAAAGAGGTCGAAGCTCAGGACACCGCCGTAGAAGCGATCAATCGCGTCGTGCTAGCATGCTCCAACGGGGATTTTGACACACGAATGGATGTCTCAAGTCTCGATGGGATCTGGCACGATGTCGGAAATAGCGTCAACGCTATCGCAGAACGTACCGGAAAAGCTCTGTCTCACATTCGCGCCATAATGGCAGCTATAGAAGCTGGCGATCTCACACCGCGTCTGGTGGAGGAGTACCATGGAACCTTCCATGATATTGCCGGCGCAACAAATGCGTCCCTCGACCACTTGGAAACTGCCTTCGGAAACATCTTGAACGGGGTCGAATCCGTTGGCTTGGTTGCAACGGAATTGCGTGCCGGTACCAATGATTTGGCAAAGCGCTCAGAGGTACAGGCGCAGGCGGTTTTCGACAGTGCGGCTGTATCCGATGATCTAGGTCAAACCGCTGCAAAAAACGCCAAACTTCTAGAAGAGTGCCGACAGTTGGTGGCTAATATCTCTGAGCAATCCACCAGCAGCCAAGAAGTGTCACAAAAAGCGATTGCGTCCATAGCCCAGATCGAAGCAGCGTCTGGCGAGATGGTTAAGATCGTCGGCACGATCGACGAAATTGCTTTTCAAACCAACCTTTTGGCGCTGAACGCCTCGGTCGAGGCTGCACGCGCAGGTGATGCGGGCAAAGGATTTGCTGTGGTGGCCTCAGAAGTCCGCGCCCTTGCATCGCGCTGCGCCGAAGCAAGCAAACAGATCGCGACACTAATCCGTGATGCTGTTCAGGGTGTGAAACAAGGCGCGTCCCATGTGCGCGACACCGGCGCGGTCATTTCGGAGGTACAGAGCCATATGTTAGAAATCGAGGCAGCGATTTCATCAGTGTTTGCCGGCGGTGAGAAGCAGATCGCCGGTGTTGAAGTCCTCAATGGGTCCATCAAGCGAGTCGAGGCGGCAGCCCAGTCTAACGCCGCACTAGCACAGGAAAACAATAGCTTAATGGCCACTCTGGCGGAGCTCGACCAGCAACTTTCCGAGGCGTTGGCGCGATTCCAGATTAGCCATGAGGCTACGATCCCTTTCACCAACCGAAGCTCCTCCGGGATGGCATTGGAGCTCGATCTGCTTGCGGCGGAAGGGCGGGCTAGTTTGTCCGAAGGCGAACCTCATTGCCCGCCTCATCAAGTCGCAAGCTAATAGAAGCTCTGGGGATCGATATCGATGGCTATGCGCAAGCTCGACGGGAACTTAAACTGCGCTACCCAAGCCTCTAGCGCCGATTGCAGCGGGGCACCTTTGCGCGCCTTTACCAAGAGCCGAACGCGGTGGCGGCCCCGGATACGTGCAATAGGTGCCGGTGCCGGACCAAAGAGTTCTGCCCCGATCGCCAACAATGGCCCAGGATTGCGGGCCATCTTGGTGCCCACATCAAACACCTCTTGTACGTCAGGTGACGATAACACGATGCCGGCCATGCGCCCGTAAGGCGGCACGCCTGCCGCTCTGCGTTCCGCCGCTTCTGCCTGCCAGAACGCTTCTTCATCCCCGCCCAGAATTGCCCGGATAACCGGATGCTCTGGCTGATGGCTCTGAAGCATCGCTTGCCCGGCTTTGTCGTTACGCCCAGCACGGCCCGAGACCTGCCGCATCAGTTGAAATGTTCGCTCCGCCGCCCGCAGATCCGATCCCTGCAGCCCGAGGTCTGCGTCAATAACTCCGACCAGCGTGAGCAATGGAAAATTGTGCCCTTTGGCCACGAGCTGCGTGCCAATGATGATGTCCGCTCCGCCCTCTGCGATGGCTTCGATTTGTTCTTTCATCGCACGCGCTGAGCCAAAGAGATCAGAAGACAAAACAGAGAGGCGCGCCTCAGGGAACAGCGCCGTCGCTTCCTCCGCGAGACGCTCCACCCCCGGTCCCACAGCAGACAAGCGCCCTTCGGCTCCACAAGATGGACAGGCCTTTGGGATCGGCAGGGTCTCTCCACATTGATGGCACATCAATCGCTTGAGGAAACGGTGCTCGACCATCCGCGCATCGCATTGGTTGCAACCAATCTGATGCCCGCAAGCCCGGCACAGAGTTACGGGCGCATACCCGCGACGGTTAATGAACAGCAGGCTCTGTTCACCCGCCGACAGCCGCGCCTTCACGGCAGCGCGCAGCGATGGCGAAATCCAGCGTCCCGCCTCCAACTTTTCAGCCCGCATGTCTATGGCGGTCATCTTGGGCAACTCAGCCACGCCAAAACGGGAAGTGAGTTCCAGCCGCTCATATTTGCCAGCCTGGGCATTAGCCCAGCTTTCCAGCGAAGGCGTAGCAGAGGCTAGCACGACATGTGCGCCAGATATCGACGCCCGCAAAACGGCCATATCCCGCGCATTGTATAACACCCCGTCTTCCTGCTTGTAGGAGGTGTCATGTTCCTCATCGACCACGATGAGACCGAGGCGCCGAAATGGTAAAAACAGCGCCGAGCGGGCGCCAACGACCAATTCTGCGCCGCCCTCGGACATCATGCGCCATACTCGCCGACGTTCGGTCACCGTTATTCCGGAATGCCACTCTGCAGGTCGCGCGCCAAAACGTGTTTCTACGCGAGTCAAAAACTCAGCGGTCAGAGCAATTTCTGGCAAGAGCACGAGGGCCTGACGCCCACCCCGCAAGCATTCGGCCACCGCCTCCAGGTAGACCTCAGTTTTTCCGGACCCCGTGACACCTTTGAGAAGCGTCGTCCCGTAAGTCTTTGCACGCAACTGTTCAGAGAGGCGCGCGACCGCCACCGTTTGATCATCCGTCAGTGCCTTGCCCGGCAGCTCGGGATCTAAAGGCGGGAAAGGCAAGTCGCGGGGCCGCTCCTGTTCAACAACGGCGCCGGTCTTAACCAGGCCTTTAACGACCGAACTCGTCACACCCGCGGTTTCCGCCAGTTCGCCCATCGTAAAAGCTAATCCGCCATAGTCGTTCAAGACCTGCAGCACGCGGGAGCGGGCATCTGTCATCCGTTGTGGAAGCTTATCGCCTAGCGCATAGACATAGCGCATAGAGGGCGGATCCCCGAGGCCAGGTGCGCGCGTCGCAAGACGAAGCATCGCAGGCAAGGGCGTAAGTGTGTAGTCAGCCGCACGACTTATGAACTCGCGCATCTCCAACGCCATAGGGGCAGCGTCAAGGACTCGGGAAACCGACCGCACCTTTGCGTAGTCGAAATCACCCTGTCCCGCGCCCCAAACAACGCCCAGAACTTTGCGCGGGCCCAACGGCACTTCAACAAAAGCGCCTTCCCAACAACCGCCCTCTGGCGCCTTGTAGTCCAGCGCGCGTCCTAGAGGCTGCGTCGTAAGCACTGCAACCAGCGCTCCTTCGTGGAAGAATCCACCATCTTCCACCATCAGATCGGCGCCGTTGATCGTATCGATGTTAGCGTTATCATTCCAGGGGTTCCCGCCATTCGCTCCTTGGGGTAAACGAAGCTCGAGCCGCCGCCAAGCGCATCCCGCGCCCCTCGACATTTCGAGCCCGCAAGACAACCCTAAGAGGCCCGCATGAAATTCTTTGTAGACACTGCTGAAATCGACGCCATTCGCGAGCTGTATGAGCTCGGCATGGTTGACGGCGTCACAACGAACCCGTCGCTGATCAAAAAGTCCGGACGCGACATCCTCGAGGTGACAAAGGAAATCTGCGATCTCGTCGAAGGACCTGTCAGCGCCGAAGTTGTCGCGACTGAATCTGACAAGATGATCGCCGAAGGCCGCAAACTGGCTGAAATCGCCTCGAACATCGCCGTGAAACTCCCGCTCACATGGGACGGGCTAAAGGCCTGTAAGGTACTTACTGGCGAAGGAAAGATGGTGAATGTGACGCTTTGCTTCTCGGCCAACCAGGGTCTTTTGGCAGCTAAAGCCGGCGCAAGCTTCATTTCTCCTTTCATCGGCCGTCTTGACGACATCGCCATCGACGGGATGGACTTGATCGAAGATCTACGCACCATCTACGACAATTACGGCTTCAGCACCGAGGTACTCGCCGCCTCGATCCGGTCAGTGAACCACGTCCAGGACTGTGCTCGCGTGGGCGCTGACGTCATTACCGCGCCGCCGGACGTGATCAAAAAGCTCGCTTCGCATCCGCTGACCGACAAAGGTCTGGACGCGTTCCTAAAGGACGCCGCCGATGCAGGCATAAAAATCGTCTGATTTTTGAGCGATCAAAAAATGGGCTCCGTAGCGCTATGCGTTGCGGGGCTCTTTCTTTGTGAAAACCTTCCCACATGACGGCTGGCCGTGCTAAGGAGACTGCAATCCGGGCAAAAGATCCGACCAATAGAGGCAGAGCATGAGTAGCCCCGTTTTCAAGACTTCCCTGCGTGAAGAGATCCTCGCACGCCCTGACGCCTTGCTTGAGGACAAAGACGTCATGCGTGCTTTGATCGCTGCCCATGAAAAGACCATGGGCGGCAACATCGTTGATTTGCGCAGCATCGCGATGGAGAGATTGGAAGAACGTCTCGACCGGCTTGAGGAAACGCACCGGACAGTGATCGCGGCAGCCTACGAAAATCTTGCTGGGACAAACCAAGTTCACCGCGCAGTGCTACGCATGCTTGATCCCGCGAAATTCGAAGATTTTCTGAGAGATCTCTCCGGCGACGTCGCGGAAATTCTCCGCGTCGACCACATGCAGTTGGTCCTTGAAACGGTAACTGACGGCGACGCGGTGCTGTCGCGCCTTGGCGACGTTCTCAATGTCGTGGAGCCTGGATTTATCGATCGCTACCTGGACAAAACCCGCGGCGGTGCGGATAGGCAGGTTGTCTTACGGCAGGTGCAATCGCACAGCGACTCTATCTACGGCGATCAAGACTGGATCAGATCTGAGGCTTGCATCAAACTAGACCTCGGGAACGGCAGGCTTCCAGGTATGCTGGTCATGGGCTCAGAAGATCCGCATCAGTTTGCGGCGGCACAGGGCACCGATCTTTTGGCCTTCCTTGGCGGTGTTTTTGAACGGTCCATGCGCCGCTGGTTGTCGTGAATCTTATCTCTCCTCAGGCGCGCGACGCCTTGGCGGAGTGGTTAGCCCACGAGCGGGCCCTCAAAGGCAGCGCTGAAAACACCATCCAGGCCTATAGCCGAGACGTATCCGGCTTCATCGCGTTCATGGCAGAACACCATGGCGGCACCGAAGGGCTCGGACCCTTGTCGCGGATTTCCATCACCGACATGCGCGCCTGGATGAGTCATGAACGTCGGCGCGGTGTTGCTGCACGGTCCCTGGCACGGGAACTGTCCGCGGTGAAAACCTTCTATCGCTGGCTCTCCGAACGAGAAGGGTTTGAACCGACGGCCGTGCTCTCTGCCCGATCGCCTAAATTCCAAAAGAAGCTCCCCCGCCCTTTGCAGGTGGATGCCGCACAGGCCGTCATGGAAACAACCGGTTACCAACCCGCGCGCGAGGCCTGGACAGCAACCAGAGATCAGGCGGTAATGACGTTGCTTTATGGATGTGGCCTTCGGATATCCGAAGCGCTCGGCCTGACCGGCGCGGACAAGAAACTGCCCGAGGTGCTGCGCATAGTTGGCAAAGGCGGCAAAGAGCGGCTGGTACCAGTTTTGCCGGTGGCACAGACAGCCGTGGCCCAATACGTCGCGGAATGTCCCTATGAATTGGAGCCCGACGGGCCATTGTTCCGGGGCCTGCGTGGCAAGGCGCTCAACCCGCGACAGATACAAAAGGTTATGGAGCGGGTGCGCTTGCAGTTAGGGCTCCCAGCCACGGCGACACCCCATGCCTTGCGCCATAGCTTTGCGACGCATCTGCTAGGCGCAGGCGGCGACCTGAGGGCGATCCAAGAACTTCTTGGCCACGCGTCCCTTTCGACGACACAGGCCTACACTGCCGTAGATACTGCCCGGTTGATGGAGGTCTATGATGCCGCCCATCCCCGCGCCAATGCGCAGACGCGCGGCTAGGGTTGCGGGGCATGGCAGCATCCTTCAAGAGACGACTATGAGCGCACAGATGAAAGCCATCCTTGTCCACCTTCTGACGGCGACAGGTGCTGTGTTTGCCATGTTGGCGATGTTGGCAGCGACAGAAGGAAAGTGGGACTTAATGTTCCTGTGGCTCGTCGTGGCCTTCGCCGTAGATGGCATCGATGGGCCGCTTGCTCGCCACTACGACGTCAAGACAAACGCCCCACAGTTTGATGGCGTGCTGCTGGACCTCATAATCGACTACCTCACTTACGTGTTCATTCCCGCTTATGCGCTTTATGCCTCAGGTCTGATGGCTGGCTGGACAGGGTGGGCCACGCTCATCGTGATCACTTTCGCCTCGGCAATGTATTTCTGCGACACGCGTATGAAGACCAAGGATAACTCGTTCTCTGGCTTCCCGGGATGCTGGAACATGGCGGTGATCGTCATCTTTGCCACCGAGCCAAACTATTGGATTACCTTTTCCATCGTCGTGGCGCTGGCCGTCGCTATGTTCCTGCCCCTGAAGTTTATCCACCCCGTGCGGACACAGCGCTGGCGCGCCATTTCATTGCCGATGGCTCTGGCTTGGACATTTTTCGCAGGCTGGGCGGCATGGGTAAATTTTGACCCCGCCAGTTGGGCGCAGACAGGGCTTCTCGTGACCACGGCTTACCTTTTGTTCGCCGGCATTGCGCAACAACTTAACGAGAAAAACTGAGCGCCCAACACGCTACAAAGTAACCGTGAGCATTCTGCGATCGCCAAATTCAGCGCGTTTGCATCTACGCTCTAGGGGGCAGTTTGTTCTGCCCCCACGTTTTTTTTGATACGCTAACCGTTCAGTTCTGCCAGCGCTTCAGAACAGCGCTTACAGACATCGGCAGGCTCATATTGCCCAACCTCGGGTAGGATCTTCCACGAGCGCTGGCATTTGTTGCCCTGCGCCTTCTGGAACACGACGCCAACACCGGCCGTGTCATCGAGCGTAAAGGCCCCTTCCGGCGCTGTCCCGTCGATGACCTCGATCTGGGAGGTGATGCACACGTCCTCGAAATCGATGCTGCGCAGGATGGCGGCGGTTGCTTCGTCGACATAGACCTGCGGCGCGGCCTCCAGGCTCGACCCGATGGTCTTTTCGCGACGCTCAACTTCCAGCGCCCCGGTCACCACGCGGCGGGTGCGACGGATCACAGCCCATTTCGCGGCCAATTCCTCGTCCAGCCACTCGGCGGGCGTCTCGGGCATGTCCTCCAAATGGATCGAGCCTTCGCCACCTGACCGCTCCAGCCAAACCTCTTCCATGGTGAAGACGAGGATCGGCGCAAGCCATGAGTTCAGGCGCTCGAGGATCAGGTCGAGCACATGACGCGCGGCCTGACGACGGTTCGTCGTCCCGTCGCAATACAGCGCATCCTTACGGATATCGAAATAGAACGCTGACAGCTCCACCGTAGAGAAATTGAACAGCGCCTGGAACACACCCTGGAAATCAAAGCGTGCATAGCCGTCGCGAACGACTTTATCGAGCTCTGCGAGACGGTGTAGTACCCAGCGCTCCAGCTCTGGCATGTCTTTGTGATCCATGGCCGGCGTGCCTTCGACGCGACTGCCAAGCAGGTAGCGGAAGGTGTTGCGCAAACGGCGGTAGCTGTCCGCCACGCCTTTCAGGATCTCCGGCCCGATACGCTGGTCCGCAGTATAATCCGTCTGAGCCACCCAGAGGCGCAGGATATCTGCGCCATACTGTTTGATGACCTCCTCGGGCACGATGGTGTTCCCGATGGATTTCGACATCTTCAGGCCCTTTTCATCGAGCGTGAAGCCGTGGGTCACCACGTTGCGGTAAGGCGCGCGCCCGGTGGTACCCACCGATTGCAGGAGCGATGAATGAAACCACCCGCGATGCTGGTCGGTGCCTTCCATATAGACGTCGGCGATGCCGTCTTCGGTGCCGTCTTCGCGGTCGCGCAGGGTAAAGGCGTGGGTCGATCCGGAATCGAACCACACGTCGAGGATGTCCATGACCTGGTCATAGGCGTCCACATCCACATCTTCGATCCCGCCCAGAAAGCGCTCCTTGGCACCGTCTTCGTACCAGGCATCCGCGCCCTCGGCCTCGAAGGCCTCCACGATGCGCGCATTGACCTCCGCGTTGCGCAGGAGGAAATCCTTGTCCGTGGGCAGCGCGCCCTTCTTGGTAAAGCATGTCAGCGGCACGCCCCAGGCGCGCTGGCGGCTAAGCACCCAGTCGGGGCGCGCTTCCATCATCGAGTGCAGGCGATTGCGTCCCGCCTTGGGCGTCCATTTGACATTGTCGATCTCGGTCAGCGCACGCTCGCGGATCGTCTTCCCATGCATGTCCAACCCGTCGCCAACCGGCTGATCAATCGCCGCAAACCACTGCGGTGTATTGCGATAGATCACCGGCGCCTTCGAACGCCAGGAATGCGGGTAGGAATGGTGGATTTTGCCACGTGCCAGCAGCCCGCCAACCTCGACCAGCTTGTCGATAACCGCCTTGTTCGCGTCACCCTCTCCGCCCTTGCGGGAAAGGATGTATTTGCCACCAAAGAACGGCAGGTCAGCGCGGAAGGATCCGTCATCCATGACGTTGTAGGTGATAACCTGCTGCAGCATCCCCGCATCGCGGTAGAGCTCGTATTCCTCCATCCCGTGGGACGGCGCGCAGTGAACGAAACCGGTGCCTTCGGTGTCGGTGACGAAAGGTGCAGCGCGAAAATCGCGGGGGTCGTCCCAATAGGCCTCACCACCCTCGGTCCCGGCCAACGGGTGCAACAGCGAAACGCCTTCCAATTCGGACTGCGCCACGTCTCGCACGCGCCGCCACTGCCCGTCCTCCAGACGCGCCTTGGACATCACATCACCGGCAAGCTTGTCGGCAAGCAGGTACTTTTCGCCCTTTTGCGCCCAGCATTCCTCGGGCGTATCGAGCACTTCGTAGAGACCGTAGGAGATGTCAGACCCGTAAACGACGCCACGGTTAGACGGGATCGTCCATGGCGTGGTGGTCCAGATGGCGACGCTCGCACCGTCCAGCGTGTCCGAACCGGAAACCTTGAATTTCACCCAGATCGTGAAGCTGTCCTTGTCGTGGTACTCGACCTCGGCCTCGGCCAGTGCAGTCTGCTCCATCGGCGACCACATCACGGGCTTCGAGCCCTGATACAACGTGCCATTCATCAGGAACTTCATGAACTCCTCAGCGATCACGCGTTCGGCGTGGAAGTTCATCGTCAGGTACGGCTCGGCCCAATTGCCCGTGACGCCCAGACGCTTGAATTCCTCGCGCTGGATGTCGACCCAGCCTTCCGCGAATTTCCGGCACTCCGCGCGGAATTCGTTGATCGGCACGGCGTCCTTGTTCTTGCCCTTCTTGCGGTACTGCTCTTCGATTTTCCACTCGATGGGCAGGCCGTGGCAGTCCCAGCCGGGGATATAACCGGAATCATAGCCCATCATCTGGTGCGAGCGGACGATGATGTCTTTGATCGTCTTATTCAGCGCGTGCCCGATATGCAGGTGCCCGTTGGCATAGGGCGGCCCGTCATGGAGCGTGAATTTGGCGCGCCCGGGACGTTTGCGCAGGATGCCGTAAACATCCATTTCTTCCCATCGGGCCAACCAGTTAGGCTCGCGTTTGGGCAGGCCCGCGCGCATGGGGAATTCAGTTTCAGGCAGGTTCAGGGTGTCTTTGTACTCAGACATTGGGGTGCTCGCAGCTTTGGAAATTGGCTCGGAAATACGAAGGAAACCCGGCGTCCGATGTCTCAGACCGCCGGGCTCGTAATTCGCTTTATGATCGACGTGCGAGCCATGTCGCCGGGCTTATAGGCCGCGCTTTCAGCTTAAACAAGCGATGCGGCTTTCCTCAGGGGTTGAGGTACTCCCACACCCGCGAAATGACGACCGATCCCTCGCCCACGGCGCTGGCAACCCGCTTGACCGACCCGGCTCGTACATCGCCCACGGCGAAAATCCCCGCATGCGACGTCGAATAGGCCGAAGACGCGCCGACATCGGCCCCGGTTTTGACAAATCCCTTGTCGTCGAGGTCTACAAGCCCGCTCAGCCAGGCCGTATTGGGGGCCGCGCCCACCATAATGAAGGTGCCGCAAGTGTCGATCCGGCGCTCTGCGCCTGCCGCCTTGTCGCGTACCGTGATCGCCTTCAGGTTTCCGTCGACGCCGTGCACGGCGGTCATTTCGGTCTGATAGTGGATGGTGATCGAGGGATCAGCCTCCAGCCGAGACGACAGATAATCCGACATCGACGCCGCCAGCGAAGACCCTCGCACCAAAACATGCACATGGCGCGCCGAGCGCGACAAATACATCGCCGCCTGCCCCGCGCTGTTGCCACCCCCTATCACAACCGCGTCGCTCTCACGGCAGTAACGCGCCTCGACCTCGGTTGCGGCATAGTAAATCCCCGCGCCTTCCAGCTCTTCGAGCCCTTTGATTGGGAGCCTGCGGTACTGCACGCCGGTGGCAACGACCAAAGCGCGCGCGCAGACCACGGTGCCATCGGCCAAGGTCACGTCAAAGTGGTCACCGCTCTTCTCTAGGGCCGTGGCACGGCGGGGCACCGCGAAACGCGTGCCGAACTTCATGGCCTGCACCTCGCCACGCCAAACGAGGTCGGCCCCTGAAATCCCCGTGGGAAAGCCCATGTAGTTCTCGATCCGGCTCGACGTCCCTGCCTGCCCGCCAATGGTACTGTCTTCGAGGACGAGCGCGGACATGCCTTCGGACCCCGCATAAACACCGGCCGCCGTCCCCGCGGGACCTGCGCCCACGATCACTACATCGCTGATCTCGTGATCGAGCAGCGTCAAATCCATCCCAAAAAGCTGCGCTACTTTCTGCGGCGTTGGGTCCGCGATGATTTCGTCCGTTCCGTAGATCACCGCCGGCTCTGTCGGACCAAAGGAACAGGCCCCGGCCAGTTTAACTGCCTCCCCAGACCCAATCTCGATCGACCGGTAGGGAATCTTGTTTCGGCCCGCAAAGGCCGCAATCTGCCGGATATTTCGATCCACATCCGCGCCAATAAGGATCAATGCCGCGTCGTTTGATTCCAAGAGACCGCGACGCCGTGCGGCCATGACCGTGATCACCAGATCAGACAGCTCCGGTATCTGAGACATCAGACTCAGCATCGCCTCGCGCGGGACAACGAGAATACGAGATCTTACGACAGCGCGGCCGCTCATCATCGAATTGCCGCCGTTAAGAAAACTGGCTTCTGCAAAATACTGCGTCGGTCCCAGTGTGGCATTGCCATAGCGCTTGCCCGTCGCGGGGTTTAACGCTTCTACCTCTCCCTCTTCGACATAGTAGAATGCGTCGATGGGCTCACCGAACTCCAACAGCATTTCGCCAGGCTGGTACTCTCTGATTTCGCCAAGCGCGCGTAAACGCTCGATATGCGCCGGGTCGATCGCTCGCCGCTGGTAAGTCTTCAGATCAACAGCAAGCTCTTCCATCCATTAACTTTCTCTATCAAAGAGCCCCGTTAGCGCGCGACGAACAATGGCGGTCACGCTTGGGCGTTTCTCCACCACGAAAGGAAGCGGGCGACATACCTCGATAGCTGCGACGCCCACGCGCGCGGTCAAGGCCCCATTCATCAGGCCCTCGCCAAAGCGGCGCGAGATTTTGCCCAGAAGGCTGCCTCCTGCGAGCGACCCGACGAGGTCATCGCCTACGGCGAGCGCACCCGTCGCCACCAGATGCCCGACCACGGCCCGCGCCAGCCGCCATGCGCCCAGCGCTCCGGAACGACCCCCGTAAATTTCTGCGATGCGACGGATCATGCGCACATTGGCTGAAAGCGCGGCGACAACGTCGACGAGGGCCAGAGGCACCAAGGCCGTAAGCGTCGCCACCTGGCGCGCCGACGCCTCAATTTCGCGCTGCGCCGCTGCATCGAGCGGGCTTAGCAATTCGCGCTCTGCCAGCGCCAAAAGCCCATCTGCGTCCAAAACTTCTGACCGCCGCTCAGCGAGGCGATCGCGGCCCCACTTGGTGTCTTCGCGCCCGCTGTAGAGCCGGGTGAGGGCGTCGACCGTCGCGCGCGCCTCATCGAGGTCATGGCTCGACAACGCGTGATCAGCCTGCGCACGCAGCCTGTCGATGCGGCCCAAACGCGAGAACGCCGCCAGTTCTCGCAACGCGATAACCAATGCCACCAGCACAAAAGCTGCGATCAGAGCCACTGCCGCCATGCCGAGCAACGGATTTTGCGCCAAAAGCGCTGTCACGGTGTTCCACGCGGCCAGCGATATGAAGAATCCCATGATTGCGATCAGCAGCGACCAGAACCACCGCGACAGCCGCGATGGCTTGCGCCCGGTGAGTACCGCCACGCGCTGCATTGCCGCGCCCTCCGGCACGTCTTCGGGCACGGGCGGCGCCTCAGCCGGCGTCACCACCGCGTCTTCGTCCAGTTCAACGAGCACAGGTTTGCGGGATTTCTCCGTCATCGCATCCGGTCTCCAAGTAGAAACTCCGCCGCTTTGTCGAGCCGTATATGCGGCGGCCCGTCACCGGGCACGATCTCCTGCACCGGCGGGCGGAAGCGTTGCACCTCGACCTCGCCGAAGGGCCAGTCCGGTGCGCCCTCGCGCGCAGGGGCGAGGATGCGTTTGGGATCATTGGGCAACTCACCGGGATAAAACGCGGCGCGCTTGCCGCCCTCCGTCACGCCTGCGACGGCATCCAGCATAGCACCTTGATGTTCCACCTGCGTTTCCGTCGTTGTCCTAAGCGAGGCAATGGCCATGGCGCCCGTCTCTGCCCCTGCAAACCGCGCCCGGTCGCGCGCTTCGCGCGTCAGCGCCTCCATGATCGCGGTCAGGCGACCATGCTGCGCGTGGTGCAGATGGTCTGCCTTGGTGGCCGCAAAGAGGATCCGATCCACGCGGCGGCCCATGAAAAGCTGGCTCAGGAACGCGTTCCGACCGGGCCTGAACGCCCCCAGAATATCCGCCATCGTCTGGCGCAACGCCTCGACCGCGCTTGGCCCCTCATGGATCGCGCCCAGCACGTCTACCAGCACGATCTGCCGGTCGATCCGCGCAAAATGATCCCTGAAGAACGGCATTACGACCTTGGACTTATAGGCCTCAAAGCGGCGCTCCATCTCGCGCAAGAGCGTTTTGCGCGCACCCTTTTCGCCCGCCATGGGCGCAAATGTCAGAACCGGAGAGCCTTCCAGTTCCCCCGGCAACAGGAAACGCCCTGGCGTGCAATCCGAAAACCCCGCTTCGCGCGCAGCGTTCAGGTAAGCGGTAAAGCTCCGTGCCAGATCCTGAGCTGCGGGTTCGTCATAGGGCGTCGCACTATCCACCGCACCAGCTTTGGCCAAATACTCGGCGGCAAAGGGACGCGCCGCCATGCGGTCCAGCACCTCCGCCGACCACTCGGCAAATGTTTTGTCCAACAACCCGAGGTCCAGCAGCCACTCCCCGGGATAGTCGATGATATCGATGTGCAGCGTACGCGGGCCCGACAGATTTCCCAGGAACCCCTGAGGCTGTATCTTGAGCGACAGCCGCAGCTCGCTCACGGCGCGGGTGCTCTCTGGCCAGTGCGGTTCGGTCCCGAGCATCGCGCCCAGATGGGTCTCATAGTCAAAACGTGGGATCGTATCGTCCGGCTGCGGCTGCAGATACGCGTGGGTGATCGCCCCCGAAGACGCCGCCCATAGCTGCGGCATCCGCCCGCGATCTAGCAGATTTGCAACGAGCGACGTGATGAATACCGTCTTCCCCGCCCGCGAAAGACCCGTGACGCCCAGGCGAACAACAGGGTCGCTAAAAAGCCCGGTGACGCTGCTCGAGACGCCGCCAACTGTGCGCGCCACCCCGTCTGTGATCGTGTCGATTACCAATCTGCCCTCGTCCTCTGCGCGCAAAGATAGGCACGACAACGCCATATGCCCAGAGCAACGGGGACCATTGCCCCGTTTTTCCCGTCTATCCGCCCCCGTTGCATCGCGCACACAGGGCTAGTAGCTGCGGCCCATGCCCCGATACGCGCTCAAAGTTGAATACAACGGCCACCCCTTCGCAGGGTGGCAACGCCAGGCCGATCAACCATCGGTTCAGGGCGCGCTCGAGGCCGCGCTGGCGAAACTGGAACCTGACGTACCCTCCGTAGCGGCCGCGGGGCGAACGGATGCAGGAGTTCACGCCTGGGGACAGGTGGCGCAATGCGACATGGCCAAGGACTGGGACCCATTCCGCCTGTCAGAGGCGCTGAATTACCATCTTAAACCGGCCCCCGTGGCAATCACCGCCTGTGCGCTGGCACCGGAACCTGACTGGCACGCGCGTTTCAGCGCTGTCGAGCGCCGCTATGTCTTTCGGCTGGTCACCCGGCGCGCGCCGGTGACGCTCGATGCGGGCAAGGTCTGGCATGTGGCCGGGCCACTGGCGCTGGAACCCATGCAGGAGGCCGCCGCGCATCTGATCGGTCGCCACGATTTCACGACCTTTCGCTCGTCGATTTGCCAGGCGGCCTCGCCGGTAAAGACCGTCGATGAAGTTTCCATCGCAGAGTTGCCCTATCCCGGTGGGCAGGAGTTCCACTTTACCGTCCGCGCGCGCAGCTTCCTACACAATCAGGTGCGCAGCTTTGTGGGAACGCTGGAACGGGTCGGCGCTGGGTCGTGGCCACCCTCACGGGTCAAATCCGCGCTCGACGCCGCTGATCGCAGCCAATGTGGCCCGGTCTGCCCGCCGCAGGGCCTCGCCTTGGCCGAGGTAACTTACCCCATCGACCCCTTCGCCTAGTCGTTGTCGATAGTCCCGGCGCCCGCCCCGTCGCGGGACGCGCTCGAGGCCGGCACATAGGTCCGCGCGGCCAGTTCTGACAGCGTGTCGATCACCGATTGTGGCGGGTTGAACCTGTCCCGCTTGGGCGATTGCGCGCTTGGGTTTCCACCCGTGAGAACCCATGTCTTATCGCTGTGCCTTGCATCAACACCCACGCGGGCGGATGCAGCAGCCAGAAAAGGCGCGACCAATTCGGGGGCGTCCAGATCACGCAATTCGACCTTGGGCACTCTAGCGGCCAGGGCATCAATCGCCACGGGCAGAGCAGACAAGGCGCGCGCATCTTTAAACGCGATACCCAATTCATCTTTTTGCTCGAAACGTGCAGGCGTCCACCCGTCCGCTAGAGCCGTCGCGGCTGCCTCCAACGCCGCATTGTCACCATGCTCAGCAACCGCGATCGACAAATCCTCAGCATGGGAAAGCGGCAGCCCTGCCCCACGCCCCGCACGCAGGAGCAGCGCCTGAATTTCCGCCCGCGCCCAGCCCATGGCGTCCTAGAACGTCGGCAGCCAGGCAGCCTCGCGTGTGCCGATCTCATCGGCCAACGGCAGCCCCTGGGCCAGTGTCACACGCGTCCACAGCCGCGATTTCGGGTCGAACCGCGTCGCCCCAAAAAAGGAAAGCTTTGCACGCAGCAAATGGATCGGCGCCGCCTCCTCGCACAGCATGTTGGCACGCACCTCCGCATAGGGGTGCGATGGCAACGCCTGCGCCCTACGCGCCACGGCCCTGTGCTCGGGCCTTGCCGCCAGAAACTGCCAGAGCGGCGTGTCATCATCGGGGAGATCACCACAAAGCGCCGACAATTGCCGCGCGGTGTCGAGCGGCGTTTCCAGTTCTGCGCCCGGCTCTTCGAAACGGCGCCCCAGTCGCGGTTCCAGCTTTTCTTCGGACACGTACCAAAACTGGGCATGCTGGGCCTCAGTATCGAAATCCGGCTTCATTGCCCATGCGCCGTGATCCGAAATGATCTGCGCAAGTTCAGCGCAGGTCATAGCCGCATCGAGCTCTGGCCTGCGCGGACTTGCTTGGCAGTGCGCGAGGTCATCTACCAAGTGGCCGAACGCTTCGATAACCCAAGCCGCTGCAAGCTCTTGCAAGGCACAGCTTTGACACTCGAGCCCCGCAAAAAGCAAACTCAAGGCAGATGGCGCGGCGAGACTGCTGGCGTCCAAGCCCGCACAAAACGCATCCCAATCGGCGCGCAGCGCTTCGATCCCGGCCATGGCATCGGCATCCGCAACTGACCAACTCGCGAGGTAGGCTGCCGCCTGTTTCGCCAGTTCCACCAGCCGCGCCGCTTCGTCTGATGAGATTGTCTCTTGCGCCAAAACCCGCGCCAGCGCCGTTTCCTTCACCGAAAACCATGCGTCGATCAAAAGAGGGTGCGACACCAGAAAAGGTGCCATGCCGAGCCCGGTGGCATTGCCGATCCCTAAATGCCGCTTGATCCGCCGGTCCAGAGGCGCGCCGCCCAGATGCTCCGCCAGATCATGCGTAAATCCCCGGATCAGCCAGACGGTCAGCATCTCCGCCGTGAAAGGACCGGAAAGCCCTGGCCGATCGCAATAAGCCGCGCGGTCCGAAAGCCCGAATTTCCCGTTACCATAAACAGCAGTCGTGCGCATCAGATAGCCCGTCGCGGCGATCTGATCCGGCTCAGGCTGGCGGCCTGCACGCAACGCGTCTACCACATGGTTGAAGAGCCGCACAGATTTGTTTGCCCGGCTCAGCACCAGTTCCTTCGGGCCCAGCCGCCCGGCCTCCTGCTGTGGTACCTCGGCGGCAAGACGCGCAATGTCGTCCGGCACCGGTACACCGTCGAACAGCACAAAGGCCGCGTCCCATGCCGTGGCAATCACGCGGTCAGAGCGGTCTTCGTCAGCCAGATGACGCGAAAATGCGATCAGCGAATAGGTATGGCCCGCAAGGGTCACGGAATAGACCGCGTGGCCATGCCCTTTGGCATCCATGGACCAGATGGGCCGTGTAACCTGCGCCTCCATGCGCGCGAGATCGCGCATCAGGACGCGGAGAAAGGACAGTCGCGTGGGCTGCATGACCCCCAGCCGCGCAAGGGTCATCACCTCGTCGGCGGGACGCAGCGGCAAGGTGGCAGGCGTGTGCGATCCGTCCATAGCTCCTCCCTCACCCTCGCCCTTGCGGTGCGAAGCTCTCCGTAATGAAACGGTACCAGTTCCCTCCAAAGATGCCATCAAGCTCGGCTTCGTCAAAGCCCCGCTCTCTTAGCGACGCTCTCAGCGCCGGAAAATCAGCATTGGTGCGAAAGAAATCAGGTTGCGGTGGGAAGCTCGCATCTGGCCCCGGGACCTTGCGCCACCGGCCGTCGCGCATCCAGGCGAGCGCGCTGTCAGGTTGGTCTTGGCAAAGGTCAGATCCGATCCCGAGGCACCTCGTGCCGACGGTCTCTGCCGTACGTGCAACCATGGTGCCGAAGTCATCAATGGTGCAATCCGATCCCCCTTTAAGGTGCAACGGATAAAGCGAAAACCCAAGCATGCCATCGGCAGCAGCCAACGCCTTGAGCGTTTCTGGCTGCACGTTGCGCGGGATGTCATGCCAGGTGGCTGGATTGGCGTGGGTAATGGCAATCGGACGTTCAGACCTTTCAATCGCCTCGCGCCGCGACCGGTCTCCAGAATGGCTCATATCGACAACCAGGCCGACGCGGTTCATCTCAGTCACCACCTCCCGCCCCATGTTCGTGAGCCCGGTGTCTTCGGCCTCATAACACCCGGCGCAAAGCAGCGACTGGTTGTTATAGCTCAGCTGCATGAAGCGCAGGCCGAGCTGGTGGAGGATTTCGATCAGACCCAGATCGTCTTCCATAGGCAACGGGTTTTGCGCGCCGAAGAACACTGCGGTACGCTCAGATGCACGGGCAGTATCGATATCAGCGGAGCTGGTCCCGCGCAGGATCAGATCACCGTTGGCCTCAAACAAACGGTTCCATTCACTGAGCGCCGCTACCGTATCGCGAAACCCCTCGTGATAAGAGACCGTCATATGCACCGCATCAACGCCGCCAGCACGCATCTCTTCAAAGACGCGGCGCGACGGTTTAACGAATTGAAGCGCATCGATGATCATAAACGCGATAAAGTCCTTGGTCGGTCATCTGACGGACCCTCGCGCGGGTATAGCGATCAGATCAAGTAATTTCGGCGCATTCGGCCACAGAACTAATTTGTTCGTCTTCGGGCGACGACCGCGGCGCGCCGAAGACAGCCTGCAATTCTCTGCACAGCGCTAACCCGTGAAACCGCGCCGTGGCCTCCTTTGAAACCGACGCCCATGTTCCAGCTCCTGGCCATACATGGCGACGCGACACGGTTCGCAACGATGTGCTATCGCCGATCGCACGCAGATGGGCGATATTGGCTACGGTCAACGCCTCCCCCTCAGTTACCAGATTCCATGCCGTTGCCCGGCTTACCTGCATCAGTCGCCGGGGCCGTTCATCCTGCAGCAAATGCAACCAAGCTTCGCATTCTTCGGACGACACGGCCACCAACGGCAGATCAAGCAACTCGGCGGTGTCCAAGGCCCGCTCACCGCGCCAACCCGGCCCCGCCACAGCGGCCCATTCGTCCGCAAAAAGGAAAAAGTTCTCGGCCCCCTGGCCGCATGGCTGACGACGGAATGTGACGACTGCATTAGCCCAGCTTGGGACGCAACTCAGGCGGACTCCTCTTGCCTCTCGAAACGCCACAAGGTGCGGGCGAAGAGCGTTCCCCAGAGCTCCACCGGGCAGGGCAATTGTCAGGCAGGGATGCCTATGTCTCAACGTGTCAAACTCGCCCGTAAGCTTCACTTAAGCGCCCTCCAGGGACCGCACAACAGCCCGCCAGACTTCAGTCAAACCGCCAGCACCAGAACGGCGAACCAATGCCGTGCCCATCAATTTTTCGAGCGCACGCAACCGCTTGGATATTTTCCACCACCCCCCAATGAGCAAACGTGCTGCCGCAGCAAAACTGCCATTGTGCTCAACTGCAATCAGCACCATCAAATGCGAAATCTGACGGGTTTGGGCGCTCAGAAGCGGCTCGATGTGCTCCGGTCGCATGTGTGCTGATGCAGGCGGTGTCACAGAGGGTTTTCCTTGCCTGAATTGTCGAATTAAATATGGCTCGGTTTGGCTAAAATTTGGTAAATCCAAGCCCTCAATTCGCGCGTTCTTACCGTAGGGCAAGTTCTCCTGTAGGTAACCAATACCCACTTTGCCCCGTAGATGTGCTAGAAGCCCAAATTGATGGACACTAAACGACGCGATCTCTCAGGCCCTTGGATGGGACGTTACAACTATGTTACCCGCGTACAGCCACCCGTAGCCTTCAATGCCATGCTCCTGGACGAAAACGGGGACATCAGCGGCGAGACTCTAGAGCCTAACTCTTTTTCGGATCTTGCTTTCGACAGCCTAATCGCGGGCATTATTGGTGTCCGCGAAGGCACTTTGGTGCGATTTACCAAAGCCTATTCAGATTTTGATGCGCCCAAAATCGACTATGAGGGCCGCATCAACAGCGCTTTCACCCGTGTCGATGGGACATGGTCCTTCCCATCGGCTCCCGAAAATCACGGCACATTTGTGCTCATCCGTGACGCAGTTGCAGCCGAAGCTGACGTACGACGTTCGCGTTTGACGGGCGCAACTCTGGACATGCTTCGCCGGGATCAAAACGACTGATGCCCCCGACAATCAAGGGCTCCATGCCGCTGCTGCTTCCTCTGGCACTGCATCTGGCGCTGGGAACTCTCGGCGGTGCCCTTGCGTTGGCAATCGGCCTGCCGATGCCGTTCCTTCTGGGCAGCCTCACCGCTGTCGCACCGCTCGTCATCTGGCAAAGCAATACCGGTCGTCAGCCTTTGCGTTTTCCGCCCGCATTGCGCATGGGGTTCATCGCGATCATCGGCGCGCTTATCGGATCTCGCTTTTCGCCTGACCTTGTCGCAAAAGTACCCACAATCTGGATCTCGCTTTTGGCTGTAACCGTCTTTGTGATCGTGGCCCACACAATTGGCTACGCGGTCTACCGGCACTTGGGTGGCTACGACCGCATCACCGCGCTCTATGGCTCTATGCCTGGCGGTCTGATCGAGGGCGTCTCTCTAGGTGAAAAGGCGGGCGGGGACTTGATGCTGCTCACTGTCCACCACTTTGCGCGCATCGTCTTGGTAGTTTTTGCGGTACCGCTCTTTTTCTTGTTCCTTTCGGGAGAGGTTGTCGGGAGTGCTGCAGGCGAAACCCTTTCGCGCGGCGACAGCGCGCTGACAGACATCCTAGGTATCGTTGCACTGGCAGCGGTCGGTTACGTCTTTGGAAAGAAGGCCAAGATTCCGGCTGGCCATCTCATGGGCCCGCTCTTGGTTGTTGGCCTTCTGCACGGTGCAGGGCTCGCGGATTTTGGTGCTCCGCCTTGGCTCGTTTCGCTTGCCCAGCTCGTCGTTGGAACTGCACTGGCGACGCAATTCTCTGGCGCCACGATTCGCACGCTCCTGCGTGCGTTCTCGCTGACAGCTATCGCCGTTTTAGCCATGTTCGCCGTCGCCGGAGCCATGGCGACTTTCGTCTCTCACGTCACGATCATGGACTTTGAGGACGCATTCATTTCCTTCGCCCCCGGCGGCGTTGCGGAAATGGGCCTAATCGCACTTTCGCTGGACGCAAGCCCAGTGCTGGTAGCCGTACACCACTTAGTTCGGATCGTGCTGACCGTGATCTTAGTGCGGCTAGCGCATCAGCGCCTATTTCGCGAGGGCAGCGTCTAGCTCTGCCAAGGTGGGCGGCTGGCAGCCTGCACGCGTGCAGTTGATTGCCGCAGCTTGGGACGCCGTCGTAAGAACGTCCTGCAATGTAGCCGCGTCGTAAGAATAGTCGCCATTGCGCGCCTCAACGAGGCGGATCAAGGTCGCCATAAAGGTGTCACCGGCACCAACAGTATCCACCAAGGGATCTACCGCCGCCGCCGCAACCGACGCAGTTACCTTTCCCGCCTTGGCCATGGCCCCATCCGGCCCCTTGGTCAGTACGACGAGCACGGCGCTGGACATGTCCGCAAGCCGGGTAAAGGCGTCTTCCTGAGACATGCCAGGGTAGAGCCATTCGAGGTCCTCATCGGAAAGCTTTAGAAGCGTGGTATGGGTCACGATCCTCTCAACCCGCGCGATAAAACCCTCGCGGTCGGGTGTGAGCGACGGACGCACGTTGGGGTCATAACTCGTCATCAGCCCGCGGGCATAGCTGCCTTTGTGATACGCTTCCCAGACGGGCGCGTCATCGCCGCCCGAAACCGCCAAAGACCCAATATGGAAGGCACGGATGCCTGCTGGTTCAGCGGCAGTAAGCTGTTCAGCAGAGACCTGGCGCTCGGCAGTTTGATCCCGATAGAATTCATAGGTTGCAGCGCCGTTCTCGAGCGATACGACCGCCAGAGAGGTAGGCTCCTTGCGGCGCGGAGTGGCGAGGTTCACGCCGTCTGCCTCCAGCCGCGCAGCGATCAACGCGCCGAGACTGTCCCGGCTCACGGGCGTGAGATAATGGCTATCCATCCCCTGACGCGCGGCGGCCATGGCCACGTTCATCGGCGATCCGCCCGGATGGGCGATATAAGAGGGCGGATTGCGACCGTCCTCTTCCTGCACGAAGTCGATTAGGTTCTCACCACCCACAGCAAGTGTCATGCATGCCTCCCGTTTCGCGCGTCCTTACGAATGTTTGCGCTAACGAGCAACTGCGGATGCCTCCGGCGGGAGTTATTTTGGAAAGATGAAGGGTTCAGCGCTGCGCAGTCTGCCAATCGGGATGCATCCAGGGCTTGGCATTGGACGGGGGCAAACGCCGACCCAGAATATGGTCTGCCGCTTTTTCACCGGTCATGATCGAAGGCGCGTTGAGATTGCCGTTTGTAATACGCGGGAAAATCGAGCTGTCGGCCACGCGGAGACCGTCAACGCCAATGACGCGGCAGTCGGGGTCAACAACGGCCATGGGGTCGTTCGCCGCGCCCATCTTGCAAGTACCGCAAGGATGGTAGGCGCTTTCGGCATGTTCACGGATAAAGGCGTCGAGGTCCTCGTCTGACTGCGCGTCTGCCCCGGGCTGGATTTCGTGGCTGGTGTAAGGCGCAAAGGCCTCCTGCGCAAAGATCTCACGGGTCAGGCGGATGGCGCGGCGGAAATCTGTCCAATCCTCTTCGGTGGACATGTAGTTGAAGAATATCTTGGGCTCCTCCGTGGGGTCCGCAGATCGCAGGGTGATTTCACCTCGCGACGGGGAGCGCATGGGCCCCACATGGGCCTGAAACCCGTGCCCTTCCGGCGCGGCCTGCCCGTCATAGCGGATCGCGATGGGCAGGAAATGGTACTGAATATCGGGATAGTCGACCCCGGCCTGCGAGCGAATGAACGCCGCGCTTTCAAACCCGTTTGAGGCCCCGGGCCCCGTCCGACTTAGAAGCCAGCGCGCGCCGACATACGCCTTACCCAGGAGGTTCCAGTATTTGTAAAGGCTCACCGGCTGGCTCGCCGCCATCTGGAGGTAGAGTTCCAGATGATCCTGTAGGTTCTGACCGACGCCCGGGCGGTCTGCGACAACATCAATGCCGTGTTCCCCCAGATGCGCCGCAGGCCCGATACCTGAGAGCATCAGTAGTTTTGGTGAATTGATAGCCGAGGCGGCAATGATCACCTCGCGATGCGCCTTGATCGTGTAGCCGCCCATGTCGACGCCAGTGGCGCGGCCGTCTTCAATGACCACGCGATGGGCCAGTCCCTGAGCGAGGATACAGCGCCCCGTGGCCTGCGCCGGGCGCAGATAGGCCTTGGCCGCCGACCAGCGCGCGCCCTTCCAGACGGTCATGTCGAAAGGGCCAAAGCCCTCTTGTTGCTCACCATTGTAGTCGCCCGTGACCGGATATCCCGCCTGACGGCCTGCCTCCACAAAAGCCTGCACCAGCGGGTTGTCACGCTTGCCCCGCGACACGTGGAGCGGACCGTCCGTGCCGCGCCACTCCGGATCGCCGCCATGACCGCCGTCATGCCAGTTCTCCATGCGCTTGAAGTAGGGCAGCACGTCTGCATAGCTCCAGCCTTCGGCCCCACTGTCGCGCCAATGATCGAAATCCTTGGCGTGACCGCGGACATAGATCATCCCGTTAATCGATGAGGACCCCCCGATGACCTTGCCACGCGGCGTGGCCATTCGACGGCCGCCCAGATGCGGTTCAGGTTCGGTTCGAAAACCCCAATCGTAGCGATTCATGTTCATCGGATAGGACAAGGCCCCGGGCATCTGGATGAACGGCCCGGCATCGGTGCCGCCAAACTCGACGACAACGACGGAATGCCCCGCCTCGGACAACCGATAAGCCATGGCGCAGCCGGCAGAGCCCGCGCCTATGATGACGTAATCCGCTTCCATGAATTAGAACGGCGCTTCGACCGGGTTCATCCCGACATAGATGGTTTTGACCTCGGAATAATGCTCGATCGCGGCCTTGGAGTTCTCGCGGCCAACGCCCGATCCCTTGGTTCCGCCAAAGGGCATCTCCACCGGTGCGGGATTGTACTGATTGATCCAGCAGGTCCCAGCCTCGAGCTGAGCAATGACACGATGGCCACGCGTCAGGTCGCTGGTAAAGACCCCAGCAGCAAGGCCAAGCTCGGTATCGTTGGCCCGCGCGATGACCTCTTCTTCGTTGTCGAAATCCAGAACCGACATCACCGGCCCAAATATCTCTTCGCGCGCAATGGTCATCTCATCCGTCACGCCGGCGAAAATGGTTGGTTTCAGGTAGAATCCAGGCAGATCAGCCTGCTCGCCGCCGGTGACAAGCTCTGCGCCTTCCTCAAGGCCCTTGGCGATGAACCCCTGAACGATTTTCATCTGCGCCTCGGAAACCATGGGGCCAAAGCTCGTGACCTCATCCAATGGATCGCCCAAGACGGCGTTTTCCGTGCGCTCTTTCAACCGAGCCAGAAAGGCGTCGCGAATACCGCTTTGGACGAAAACCCGCGTGCCGTTGGAGCAAACCTGCCCCGAAGAATAGAAATTCCCGAGGATCGCGCCGGACACCGCGTCTTCCAGATTGGCATCGTCGAACACGATCATGGGGGACTTACCGCCCAGCTCCATCGTCACGTGCTTCATGCCTGCCGCCGCTGCCGCATAGACGCGCTTGCCCGTCGGCGCAGACCCGGTGAGAGATACTTTCGCCACGCGTGGGTCTTCGACCAACGCCGCACCCACGGCACCGAGGCCCTGAACCACGTTGTAGAGCCCGGCAGGCAGCCCTGCCTCGTGTAGGATTTCGGCTACTTTCAATGCGCAGAGCGGCGTCGTCTCCGACGGTTTGAACACCATGGCGTTCCCGCAGGCCAAGGCCGGGGCACCTTTCCAACAGGCGATCTGCGTCGGATAGTTCCACGCACCGATGCCCACGCAAACGCCCAGCGCCTCGCGTTTGGTGTAGGCGAAATCGCCACCCGGGAGGGGAATGTGCTCGCCCGTGAGTGCGCCAGCGAGACCGCCGAAATACTCCAGCGCATCGGCCCCGGAGGTCGCGTCCACCTCGATCGTCTCCTGCAGGGGCTTGCCGGTATCCAGCGTCTCAAGCTCTGAAAGCTCGCGATTGCGCTCGCGGATCATGTCGGCGGCGCGGCGCAGGATGCGGCCCCGCTCGGTCCCGGTCAGTGCAGCCCATGCGGGTTGCGCCGCCTTCGCCGCCGCCAGAGCAGCCTCGACAACGGCAGGCGTGGCCGCATGAACTTGCGCGATCTTTTCGCCGGTAGCGGCATAGACCACGTCGATGACCTCGCCGGCCGTGTCTTCCAGATAGGCGCCATTCACGAAATGCGAGGCGGTGGGCTGCGGGTTCACCGGCAGAGAAGAGGCCATGGGTAAGTCTTTCACAGGCTTTGCGCGAGGACGCGGCTGATTTCAGAGAGCGAACGCCCGGATTGCGCCCGCCAGGTGTTGAATGCCTCCTGACAGGCTCTCATCGCGGTTTTCGAAGTAGGTGCTTTATCGATGACCCCCTCTGCGATCAAGCGGCCGGTCACATCCGTTGACAGGATAAATCCATCAACACCCATGAAGCGTAGGAAATACTGACCCGTGTTTCCGCCCAAACGTGAACCACGCTTTTTCATCGCGTCCAGAAGGCCGACATAGTTGTCAGACGGCCAATCGGCGAAAAACGCCCCAGCTGAGCCCGACTCGGCGGCCACTTCCTGCAGGAAGACGGCGTTTTGCTGAACCGACTGGATCTTCGCCCCGTGGCGGACGATCCGCGTGTCGCTGACGAGCTGGTCAAACCAATCGTCATTCATCATCGCGCAGGCGCCCACGTCAAAGCCCTTGAAGGCCTCTTCAAAGCCCGGCCACATGGCGGTGACCACTTTCCAGTTAAAACCGGCATTGAAGATGTTCTGAGACATCTGCGACAGCCAGCGATCTCCGGGAATAGCCCGCAATTCCGCCGCGGGCTTAGGATGTGACAGGTCTGCCTCCACCACGTCCGCTCCGCCTTTGCGTTCGGCCGCGATGGCAAAAATTTCGTCAAAGCTTCGCATGGGACCACAAAGCAGAAAACTAGGGCTTGGCGATAGCAAAAAAGCGAACGGTCGCGGGTCAAAGACGCCTGAGCTTGGCGAGAAAACGCCACCCTATCGGGGTATCCTTGCGTGATTCTACCGTTACCCGCGCCGCGAACTGCCCGTGAACCTGCGGGCCAGGGCGGAAAACGCAGCGACAAACCGGGTTTTCCAATCAATTGCTGCGAAGGGGCTTGTTCCAACCCCGCCCCTTGGGCAAACACCTCTGGCCAGACATTTGCGATCACGCAAGACACAGCAGGGAGGGCTGCCCATGGCCGACTACAAATTCGACACGCTGAGCCTCCACGCAGGCCAGTCACCCGACAGTCGCTTCGGCTCCCGCGCGGTGCCGATCCATCAGACGACGTCCTACGTGTTTCAGGATACCGAACAGGCGGCCGCGCTCTTCAACATGGAAATCGGCGGCCACATCTATTCGCGCCTGACCAACCCGACGGTGGCCGTTCTCGAACAACGCCTCGCCGCGCTCGATAACGGCGTGGCAGCCGTTGCAACCGCGTCGGGCATGTCCGCTCTTTTCGTCACCGTCCTGGCGCTCTGCTCCCAAGGCGATCACATCGTTGCATCCAGCCAGATGTACGGTGCCAACATCAACCTCTTTGAGCACACGCTCAGCCGTTACGGCGTCACAACCACCTTCGTAAAACCCAACGATCCCGAGGCGATCCGCGCCGCGATCCGGCCGGAAACGAAGATGGTGTTTGGCGAGGTGATCGGCAATCCGGGCATGGACATCATGGACCTGCCCGCCGTCGCCGCGATCACCAAAGAGGCCAACGTCCCTCTCGTCATCGACGCCACCTTCAACACGCCCTGGATGATCAAACCCATCGACCATGGCGCCAATATCGTCATCCACTCGCTGACCAAGTGGATGGGCGGCCACGGCGTGGCCCTGGGCGGCGCTGTGATCGACGGCGGCAATTTCGATTGGGGCGCAACCCCCGGCAAATTCCCGACCCTGACCGAACCGCATTTCGGCTACCAAGGCGTGAACCTCTGGGAAGAGGTTGGCCCCATGGCCTTTGCCACCAGAGTCCGCACCGAAGGGATGATGAACGCGGGCCCGTGCATGTCACCGCAAAACGCCTTCTACATCCTGCAAGGCATCGAAACCCTGCCCCTGCGCATGGAACGGCACATGTCGAACACAGCCAAGATGCTGGAATTCCTCACAAATCACGATCAGGTCGCTTGGGTTAAACACCCTGCCCTGCCGGATCACCCCGACAACGAGGCCGCGCTCCGACTGATGCCTAAAGGCCAGGGATCGATCATCTCCATGGGCGTCAAAGGCGGACGCGCCGCCGCCGCCGCCTTCATCGAAAGCTTGGAGCTGGCCAGCCACCTGGCCAATGTGGGCGACGCCAAAACCCTGGTGATCCACCCCGGCTCCACCACCCACAGCCATATCACCGCCGAGGCCATGACCGCCGCCGGCCTCACCGACGATCTGGTGCGCGTCTCCGTGGGCCTCGAAGATTTCGACGACATCGCCGCCGATTTCTCCCAGGCCCTCAAAGCCGCCAGCCGCGCAGCCCCTAGGATGGCCGCAGAATGAGACTTGAACTCCAAGGCACAGAAATCTTCGCCTCTACGGGGGGACGCGACTTCGACCCGAAAGGCGACGTGATCCTCTTCATCCACGGGTCCGGCCAAAACCATCTGGGCTTCATGCTCCAGCACCGCTTCCTCGCCAATCGCGGCTGGCAGGCAATCACGCCCGACTTCCCCGGCCATAGCCAAAGCGGCGGCGCCCCCCTCAACTCGATCCCGGAAATGGCGGACTGGCTCGCCAGCTTTATGGAGGCCGCCGGCATCGAAAAGGCCCACATCGCCGGCCACTCCCAGGGCGGCCTCGTGGCCCTCGAACTCGCCTCGCGCTACCCCGACAAAGTGCGTTCCGCATCCTTCATGGCCACGGCGCTGGGTATCCCGGTCAACGACTACCTGCTCGGCCTCGCCAAAGACAAAGAGCCCAAGGCAATCCGCGCCATGATGGATTGGGGCCACGGACCCACGGGCCATGTCCACGACCACACTATGCCAGGTGCCTCCCACATGGTTTACGGCAGCCAGCTAATGGCCTCCAATGCCCCCGGCGCGCTCTTTGCAGACCTCAATGCCTGCAACGAATACCAGGACGGTCCCGCCGCTGCCGAACGCATCACCTGCCCCACGCTCTGCATCCTCAGCGGTCAGGACAAAATGACCCCAATCAAGGCGGGCCGAAAACTCCATGCCGCGCTCAAGGGCGAATTGACCGAAATCCCAAATTCCGGCCACATGAACATCACCGAACAACCCTGGGACGTCACCAAAGCGCTGCGCGCTTTCCTCGACGCCCAGCGCACCCCCGCCTGAGACCCGAAACCAGACCCTTCTTTGTTTCAAAAGTACTTCCGCCGGAGGCAATCCCGACCCATCCGCAGCATATAACGGCCCACACCACACCATTCCCGACACGCACGCCATCCGGGCGGCGGCGGCGGGGGTGG
>JBCDKE010000027.1:0-32742 GCA_038747015.1 Pseudomonadota bacterium | reverse complement strand
TCGTGGACTTCGCGGCTCTGCGCTTCGAGGCTCTTGCGCATCTTGGCGAATGCCGCCGCTTCCAGCTGGCGCACGCGTTCTTTCGAAAGGCCGAGCTCGTTTCCGAGACTTTCCAGCGTGCGAGCATCGTCGCGGAGCTTTCGTTCGCGTACGATGAATTGCTCGCGCTCATTCAGCGCGCTCAACGCAGTGACCAACCAGCCACGTAGCGTGTCCACATCGTGATCATGAGCAACTGTTTCTGCAGCTTGTTCGCTGTCGTCTTCGAGGGCGTCTATCCACTCGCGGCCCTCTTCGTCCGTGGACTGCGTCGCGTTGAGCGAGAAATCAGAACCTGCCAGGCGGCCTTCCATCATCTCAACATCGTGCAGTGGCACGCCCACTTCGGTCGCGATCATCTGGCGCAGCTGGTGCCGGTCGAGATTTTCACCGGAAGACGCCGCCTCACGCTCCAAGCGGGCCTGAACACGGCGCATATTGAAGAAGAGCGACTTTTGCGAGGACGTGGACCCCGTGCGCACCATCGACCAGTTCCGCATTACATAGTCCTGGATCGACGCTTTGATCCACCAAACGGCGTAGGTGGAAAAACGGACCCCTCGGTCCGGATCAAACTTGTCCGCAGCCTTCATCAAACCCAGACCTGCTTCTTGGATCAGGTCATTCATTGGCGCGCCGTAGCGCTTGAACTTCGCCGCCATGGAGATGGCTAAGCGCATGTAGGCAGTGATCAAGCGATGCAGGCTTTCCTCGCACCTTTCGTCGCGCCAAGCGTATGCAAGTCGCAGTTCGGTTTCGGCGTCCAGCAATTCCGCCTTCATTGCCCGGCGGGAAAGGGATTGATCGTAGCCGCTGTCTAGTGCCATGAGTATTCGACCCCCTAGTCGTCGTGTCAAACCTTGGGGTCAGTGGCGGACCCCGTTTTCCTTGTTTGATAGGGTTACGCGGCGACAGCAGGGTTGGATCAAAAAAACCATGAAGAAATCATTGCCTCCCCTAACTCTCGTTCTAGGTGGCGCGGGCTCTGGAAAATCAGTCTTTGCGGAAGGACTAGTGACTGCGGGTGGCCGCCAACGACACTACATTGCGACCGCACAAGCATTCGATGCGGAGATGGCGGCCAAAGTTGCCGCCCACCGCGCCCAGCGCGGGCCGGATTGGGTGACGCATGAGGCACCTGATGACGTGTCCGGGGCCTTAAATCGGGCGGGTGTCGATGATGCTGTTCTCTTGGATTGCGCAACCATGTGGCTCTCTAACCAAATGTTGGCAGAGCGGGATATAGAGACCCAAAGCGCTGGGTTTTTGAATTCAATCCGTCGCTGCTCTGCGCCCGTTGTGGTCGTTTCAAACGAGGTCGGACACGGCATAGTACCGGATCACAAGCTGGGTCGAGAATTTCGAAACGCCCAGGGCAAGCTGAATCAAGAGTTGGCCGCGGCTGCAGATTTATGCGTCTTCGTGATCGCAGGTCTCCCGCAAGTGCTGAAGGGAACATGGCCATGACGACCTTTTGGTGGGTGCGCCATGGTCCGACTCATGAACAGGCTTTCACAGGTTGGCGGGACGTGCCCGCGGATCTCAGCGACGTAGACGGCCTCGCACGACTTTCGGCTTTCTTGCCGAGAGATGCCGTTGTGGTTTCCTCGGATTTGATGCGCGCCCATGACACAGCAAGCGCCATACAAGGAGATCGCGCGCGGCTGCCCGACCACATCGGCCTTAGAGAATTCAATTTCGGCGAATGGGATGGCAAAAGGTTCGACGCGATCGCCGAAAAGTGGCCCGATCTTTCGCGCAGCTATTGGGAAAATCCCGGTGACGTTCGCGCACCCGGCGGGGAAAGCTGGAATGAGGCTGAGGCACGAGTGGGCGCTGCCCGGCAAGAGCTCGCCGAACTCGGGCACTCAAACATTGTTGCCGTCGCCCATTTCGGGGCAATCCTATCCCAAGTCAGGGTAGCGGCGCAGTGCACGCCTTACGAGGTGCTCGCCCAAAAGATCGATAATCTCAGCGTCACACGCATACCGCCGGACGGTCCTGCCAACCTAATCAATCACGTCCTGTGATGGGACCTCGCACATGTCCTGAATGGACCATCATGCGCGGCGTCGCCTAGAGTGTTCCAATGACGTATTCCCTCTATCTCGGTGACCGGTCGTATTCTTCCTGGTCACTTCGCGCGTGGCTGATCTGCGACGTCTTCGGGCTGCCGGTCTCCTCGCACTACATCGATTTTCATGCGGCAACGGTTGCCGAGCAACTTGCCGAGCTGTCCCCAGCGCGCACGGTTCCGACACTGAAGACACCTGAAGGTGCCGTGATCAGTGAATCACTTGCCATCGCTGAAGAGCTCGCTACGCGCTTCCCCGACGCATCGCTTTGGCCGTCAAACCCCAAGGCTCGCGCGATTGCACGCGGACTCGCATCAGAAATGCACGCTGGCTTTGCAGCGCTGCGCACCGACTGCCCAATGAACCTACGTGCCGCATATAAAAACGTGACAGCATCTGAAGAGGTGATAGCCGACCTGAGGCGGATTGAGCTGATTTGGAAGGCAGCCCAAGACGCCACAGGTGGCCCGTGGTTGTGTGGTCAGTATTCCATCGCGGACGCGTTTTACGCGCCCGTGGCGATGCGGATTGCAGGCTATGGATTGCCGGTGAACGATGAAGCGCGCGCCTATGTCGAACAGCACCTGAACCATCTTCCGTTCCGGCGTTGGCGCGCGATGGGATTGGTGCAAGGCGACACCCTTCCCTGGTACAGGCGCAAATATGATCTCGTTGGCTGGCCGGGGCCAAAACCCTTGGCAGCAAAGGCCATCGCAGGCGGGGATAAATGCATAAACACGCTTTGTCCCTATTCAGGCGACCCAGTCGAAGATTTCCTGGAGATCGACGGCAAGGTTTATGGGTTTTGCAACCCTTTCTGCCGCGACAAGACCGTTGCGGATCCAGAGGCATGGCCGGACTTCATATCGATCTTGGAATTCACACGTTAACCATTCGTTTATTACCCCGCGGCTACCGTTAACCAAGGTTAGCAAAGGGTATGCAGAATGGTCGCCAAGTCCTACACCGTGGCGTTCGAGGGGCTTGAGGCACGCCCCGTGGAGGTGCAATGCGCGGTCTCACCGGGCATCCCTGCCTTTTCCATCGTGGGCTTGCCCAACAAGGCGGTCAGTGAGGCCCGCGAAAGGGTGCGCGCAGCGTTAAACGCGCTCACGATCGCGTTGCCGTCCAAACGCATCACCATAAATCTCTCTCCGGCGGACTTACCCAAAGACGGCTCCCATTTCGACCTGCCCATCGCACTTGCGCTGATGGCTGCCATCGGCCTCATCCCCCCTGAGGCGGTGGAACAGACCGTTGCTTTGGGAGAGCTGTCCTTAAACGGCGACCTAGTGGGCGTCTTGGGTGCTCTGCCCGCCGCCATGGCCGCCGCTGAACAGAACCGTAAACTCCTTTGCCCTATGGCCAGCGGGGCAGAGGCCGCGTGGGTCGGCGCAACTGAAGTGATTGCAGCCCCGACGCTGGCCGACGTGTTGCGCCACTTCACCGGAGACACGCCTATATCCGCAGCTAAGCCTGGCGAAGTGGCTGGCGCGAGCATCAGCAAGGACATGGCTGAAGTGAAAGGCCAAGAACGGGCCAAACGGGCAATCGAGATTGCCGCCGCTGGAAGGCATCACGTGCTCCTCGTTGGGGCACCAGGATCAGGAAAATCGATGCTTGCAGCGCGTATTCCTGGCATCTTACCTCCGCTCGAAGCAACAGAAGCGTTGGAAACCTCTATGGTTCATTCGCTTTCCGGTCTTTTGGACGAGGGCGGCATCACCCGAACCCGCCCGTTTCGGGAACCTCATCACACGGCCTCCATGGCGGCAATTGTCGGCGGGGGGCGAGGCGCAAAACCAGGGGAGATCTCGCTTGCTCACAATGGCGTTCTCTTTATGGATGAGTTCCCAGAGTTCCCCCGGGCAGTGCTTGAAACCCTTCGCCAACCAATTGAGACGGGATCGGTGGTCGTGGCGAGGGCCAACCACCATGTACGCTATCCGTCACGCTTTATGCTCATCGCCGCAGCCAATCCCTGCCGTTGCGGGAACGCAGGCGAAGCAGGCTTTGTTTGCAAGCGTGGTCCAGCCTGTGCCGAGGACTACCTCGGCAAGATTTCAGGTCCTCTGATGGATCGTTTCGACCTACGCGTTGAGGTGCCTCCGGTCAGCTTTTCCGATCTCGACTTACCGGCAGATGGAGACACGTCTGCCACCATCGGCGCGCGCGTTGCTGCCGCGAGGAAGCGCCAGGCCGAAAGGTACAGCAATATCGAGAACGCCCAAGTTAACGCTGATATTGAAGGCAGCGACCTGGAAGAGCACGCGATGCCGAACGATGAAGGCAAGGAACTGTTGAGGCGCGCGGCAGAAAAGTTCAGTTTCTCAGCGCGCGGGTATCACCGGGTCATGCGGGTGGCACGGACCATCGCGGATCTTGAAGGTTCGGACGCTGTAAAGCGTCATCACGTCGCCGAAGCGGTAAGTTATCGGCTCACCGTGGGGCCGCAGTGACTAGCGCTTGGCCTCGATGGCTTCCCAGATTTTTTCGGCGACGTTGATCCCGTCGAACCGCTCGAGCTCTTGTATGCCCGTTGGAGAGGTCACGTTGATCTCGGTCAACCAGCCGCCGATGACGTCGATACCTACGAAAATCTGGCCGTTGTCGCGAAGAGTTGGACCGATCGCGGCGCAGATTTCGCGCTCCCTGTCGGTCAGATCCACTTTCTCTGGACGGCCACCCACATGCATGTTGGAGCGCGTTTCTCCGGCGGCGGGCACTCGGTTTATGGCGCCAACGGGTTCGCCGTCGACCAGGATCACCCGTTTGTCGCCCGCGCTCACGTCGGGCAGGAACTTTTGTGCTATGAGCGGCTCTCGATTGATGCCAGAGAAAAGCTCGTGCAGCGAGGCTAGGTTGCCATCTTCCGGACGCAATCGAAACACGCCTGCCCCGCCATTTCCGTAGAGTGGTTTGACGATGATATCGCCATGACGTTCACGAAAATCGCGCAGCGCATCGAGAGATCGCGCGATCATAGTTGGCGGCGTCAGGTCCTGAAATTCCAGAACCAGCAGCTTTTCGGGGAAGTTGCGGACCCAAAACGGATCATTGACGACCAACGTCTCGGGATGCGCCATTTGAAGAAGGTGCGTCGTGGTGATGTAACCCATGTCAAACGGCGGGTCCTGGCGTAGCCAAACTACATCGAAGTCTGACAGGTCTTTGACTGCCCACGCGCCAAACGAGACGTGGTCTGCCTGCTTGCGCTGAACCGTTGCGGCCCGCCCCTTGGCCTTTACGCGGCCCTCGTCAAAAAGGAGCATGTCTGGAGTATAGATAAAGAGGCTATGCCCCCGAGCCTGCGCTTCCTCAGCCAGACGAAAACTGCTGTCAGCGTCGATATCGACATCTTCGATCGGGTCCATTTGGAATGCAACGTTGAGCATGGGGCCTCCGAGAATGGTGCTCACGGTACATGGACCACGCGGCGGGCACGTTCAATGGCTAGGAAAGCGAAAGCCCTGGCTCAAACTGAAAGAGCGTTCTCGACAATCTCGACTTGGCCCATTGTGGTCACCGCGGCGACGTCAAAACGGGTTTCGGTCAACTGACCCGCGGGCCGTGTATCCAGAAACTCTGCTGCAGTTGCGGTGATACGATTGATCTGCGCTGGGCGGAGGCTTTTGAGCGCGCGACCTATGCTGCGTGAGGTCTTCACTTCCACGAAAACGAGGCACGCTCCGTCCTGAATCACGAGGTCTACTTCCCCACAGGAGCCGCGCCAGCGACGGGCGACGATGCGCGATCCTCGTGCCGCGTATGCCGCTTCGACTTGGGCTTCTCCGGCGAGGCCCTGTGCGTAGGATAAGATCCCAGTCATAAGCTCAGCCGCTTTTATCCTCACTTTGAAGCGCGAGAGCGCGTTGGTAGACATCGCGCCGGCGTAGTCCCATGGCGCCAGCCACGGCGGTTGCCGCATCTTTTATGCGCATTGTGGTTAATGCGATCTTAAGCTGTGTATCGATGTCATCTTCACTAACGGTCTTTTCCGCTGCGCGTCCAATGAGGATCACGCACTCCCCCTTGGGAGACTGCGTCGCAGTGCGCTCTGCCAAGTCACCAAGGGTGGACCGATCCACTTCTTCAAACCGCTTCGTTAGCTCCCGGCAAAGCGCCGCTTCGCGATCCGAACCCATGACCGAAACTGCATTCTTAAAGAGCGCCGCCGCGCGTCCCGGGGCCTCATAGAGCACGATAGTTGCCTCAATATCTGCGAGCCCCGCGAGAAAGCTGAGACGGGCCGCCTGGGTGGCCGGTGCAAAGCCTGCAAAGTGGACCCGGTCAGTAGGTAAACCCGCAATTGATAGTGCCGTTATCAATGCGCTTGGCCCTGGTGCAGACGTCACGGAACCACCCGCCGCACGCACATCGTTCACAAGGGCAAAACCCGGATCGGCAATGAGCGGTGTACCAGCCTCCGAAGCATAGGCCACAGACTGCCCGCTAGTCACGGCCTCGACGATCGCGCGGCGCTCACCCGGTTTGCTATGGTCATGATAGGCTTTTACCCGCCGGCCAGATAACGGAATTCCATGCAAATCCATAAGCTTACGAAGCGTGCGAGTGTCTTCAGCAACGAGCATGTCAGCCGAAGCCAAAATATCGAGCGCGCGCAATGTGATATCACGGGCGGAACCTATTGGCGTTGCAACCAGATAAAGCCCGGGCGCCAGCTGAACATTCCGATGATTCATGACTCGACCCCCCACCCCACTTCCTTATGATACACGCAGACTAGCCGGCCGCTTGGTCGGCACCCTGAGGGAGTGTAGGTATGGTGTCGTTTTTATCGAAGTTTCGCAACGCCATCCGTGTTGTCCTTTTTGGCGGCGCAATTGTGAGCCTCGCAGCCTGTGATCCTACCTTAGTCACCGCGCCCAGCACCGGCACAGGTGGCAACAGCAAGCCAGTAGACGTTGCACTTTTAGTCCCGGGTGGTTCAGGAGTTGGTGAGCTCGATGCGATCGCACTGAGTCTCGAAAACGCTGCTAGACTGGCGGTAGCAGATTTGAACGGCGTTACCGTAAATCTGACCGTCTACAACACACGCCGGGATCCTGGCACGGCGGTAAACGCGACAAATCAGGCGATTTCAGACGGTGCTGACATTATTCTTGGCCCGCTGGATGGCGAAGTTGCAGCCGCCGTGGGTGTGGCGGCACGGGCAGCCAACACCAACGTCTTAACGTTTTCGAACAACACAGCTGTTGCTGGCGGCAATGTGTTTCTTCTCGGGCAGACTTTTGATGATGGTGCGCGGCGCGTGGCGGGATATGCCGCACAGCAAGGCAGATCAGGCGTTGTTGTCGTCCATGCACAAAATGTTGCAGGTGAGGCCGGGCGCGCAGCCGCATCAAGCGCGCTTGCACAGTCTGGACTGACGTTAGCGGGTACATCTTCCTACGAGAATACGCTTCCAGGAATTTCAGCGGCCATCCCCGGCATTCGAAACACTGTATCCTCCAGCGGGGCGGACTCGATCTTTCTAACGTCAAATACGGCAGGCGCCCTCCCAATTCTGGTAGAGTTGTTGCCTGAAGGCGGGGTGAACCCAGAAGAAACCCAGTACCTTGGGCTTGCGCGTTGGGACCTTGATCCCCGTCTCTTTACGCTTGCCGGTGCGCAGGGCGGCTGGTTTGCGATGCCTGATCGCGCGAGATCAGCAGCCTTCAGCAATCGCTACGTTGGGGCATATGCGGCCTCGCCGCATCCTCTCGCATTCACCGCCTATGACGGCATCGCCATCATTGGTGCCCTCTGGGCGCAAGGCGGAGGTGATCCCCTCGACAGCAATGCAATTACACGCAGCCAGGGTTTCCAAGGGTCTACCGGTATCGTACGACTTCGTGCCGACGGCACAAACCAGCGCGGCTTGGCCATTGGATCGATTGTGAACGGACAGATCACCACGCTCGAGGCAGCACCACAGGGCTTCAGTGGCTCAGGTTTCTGACGCGCCGCCGACCACCGACTCTAACCTCACAGGCAAGGCAAATCTGCTAGGCGTAGAGGAAATGGCAGCGTTGATCGACGAAAAGGCAGTGCTCGCAGAGGCACGGGCCGGCCTCAAATCCGCGACGGATGAAGTGACCCAGCGTGCAGCTATTGTAGCTGCCATTAAGCCGGCACTGAGGTCTGCACGTGACGACATCGCCGACCAGTTTACCGCCAATCCACGGACGGCGAGGGCAACAACATCGGCCTACGCCGCGGCGACCGATCAAGCCGTCCTCCTGTCCATCGAGCTCGCCGCCGAAGCTTTTGGCAAAAAAGCGTCTCGGGATGCGATGGCGATCTTGGGTGTCGGCGGTTATGGCCGCGCCGAGATGGCGCCGTATTCGGACGTGGATCTATTGTTTTTGGTCCCCGCAAACGGCGCTGAGGAATGCGAGAGCCTGGTACAGGCGGTCCTCTACATCCTCTGGGACCTCAAACTAAAAGTAGGCCATGCGACCCGCAGCATCAAAGACTGCATGCGTCTGGCTAAGGAAGATTATACGATCCGCACGAGCCTGGTGGAGATGCGTAAACTGGGCGGAGACGCAAAACTCTACGACGAGTTGCGCAGTAAGCTCTGGAAGGACCTTTTTAAGTCCACCTCACGAGAATTCATCGAAGCGAAGCTGGAAGAACGCGCAAAACGGCACCAAAAGCAAGGTGGCCAACGCTATATGGTCGAGCCCAATGTGAAGGAGGGCAAAGGCGGGTTGCGGGACTTGCAGTCGCTGTTTTGGATCGCGAAATATGTGCACGGGGTGCGAGACGCCGGCGAATTGGTTGGGCTAGGGGTTTTTACACGGGAAGAGTTTGAGACCTTCACCCGTGCCGAGGACTTTCTCTGGTGTATAAGATGCCACCTACATCTCGTAACGCGGCGCGCCGCTGATCAACTGACTTTCGACCTGCAAGTCGAAGTGGCAGAGCGCATGGGATACAAGGACGGCCGAGGACGGCGTGCCGTCGAACATTTCATGCAAGACTACTTCCGCCACGCCACCCAGGTCGGCGAACTGACTCGTATCTTCCTGACAGCATTGGAGGAGTCTCATGTTAAAACCGAACCCGCATTGGTGCGGCTTTTCCGTCGCGCGCAACGTGCCGAGCCACCTTATGCGATCAAGCAAAACCGCCTGACTATTGGCGATATAGACAGTTTTTTGTCGGACAAACTCAATCTCCTTAGACTTTTTCAGGAGGCTTTGAGAACCGGCACGCTCATGCACCCGGACGCCATGCGTATCATCACGGCCAGCCTGCCAATGATAGATGACGAGATGCGCAAAAATCCGGAGGCGTCCGCGATTTTCCTCGACACGCTGCTCAAGCACGGCAATCCCGAAAGGGCCCTTCGGCGGATGAATGAGCTGGGCCTTCTAGCGGCCTTCATTCCGGAATTCGAGCCCATCGTCGCTATGATGCAGTTCAATATGTATCACGCCTACACGGTCGACGAACATACGATCCAATGCATCTCGACCCTAGCCCAAATCGAACGAGGGGAATTGGAAGAGGACCTTCCGGTCGCTTCTTCGATTCTTAAGGAGGGCGTAAACCGAAAGGTTCTTTATGTTGCGCTGCTGTGCCACGACATCGGCAAAGGGCGTGACGAAGACCATTCGATTTTGGGTGCAAGGCTGGGGCGCGAAGTCGCGACGCGGCTCGGGCTTAAAAAGGCCGAAGTCGAGACCGTGGAATGGCTAATCCGCTATCACCTCCTGATGTCCGATATGGCTCAAAAACGCGATATCGCGGATCCGCGCACGGTGCGCGATTTTGCGAAAGCGGTGCGTACAAAAAAGCGCCTCGATCTGCTGACTGTGCTCACGGTCTGCGATATTCGCGGCGTTTCTTCCACGACATGGAACAATTGGAAAGCCGCGTTGATCCGCGCGCTTTATCGCCAGACCCGGCGCGGTCTTGAAAGTGGTATGGAGGCGCTCAACCGCGAGAACCGCGGCGCGGAAGCCAAACGCCTGCTCACCCAGGCGCTACCGGCTTGGAGCGAGGCAGATCTACGACGCGAGAGAAATCGCCACTACCCACCTTACTGGCAGGGCCTTCACGTCACAGCGCATGTGGTTTTTGCAAAACTGTTGAAAGGTCTCGAGGGCCAAGAAGTCCGCATGGACTTGCAACCAGACGAGGATCGCGACGCGACGCGCGTCTGCCTTGCCATGGAAGACCACCCTGGAATTTTTGCGCGAATGACAGGTGCACTGGCACTCGTCGGGGCCAATGTGGTGGATGCGCGAACTTATACCAGCAAGGACGGCTATGCCGTTGCAGCGTTTTGGGTTCAGGATGCCGAGGGCAGCCCCTATGATCCGTCGCGCCTGAAACGGCTCGAAGCGATGATCAATAAGACCTTGCATGGCGAAGTTGTGGCCCGAGACGCACTCAAAGACCGCGACAAACTCAAAAAGCGCGAGCGGCCATTCACGGTGCCGACGCACATTACCTTTAACAACGAAGGTTCGGACATCTACACGATTATCGAGGTGGATACCCGTGATCGTCCCGGCCTTTTGCACGATCTTTGCCGGACCCTTGCGAATTCGAACATCTACATCGCCAGTGCCGTCATCGCGACCTACGGCGAACAGGTTGTCGACAGCTTCTATGTGAAGGACATGTTTGGGCTAAAATTGCACTCTGCCAGCCGCCAACGTGCTTTGGACAAAAAACTGCGCGAGGCTATCCAGCTTGGCGCAGAGCGAGCGCGAGCATGACCAACTCGCCGCAGATTCAACGGGTGCGGAGCGATGCCAACTCGTCTGCGGTTGTTGCCATCTCCGCGCGAGAGGAATTCCTCGCAAGACTCTCAGATCGGGAAGAAGAGTTTTGGAGAAACTCTTCCCCAAGCGGCTGTGGCGCGCTTCGCACGCGTTCGCACCGTAGGCTGCTCACCCACTGCGAACAGTTCTCCCAATGATGCGCGCCTTCGCCACCGTGGGGCTGTGGACAATGCTCAGCCGGGTACTGGGTTTTGTCCGCGACATCATGATCGCCGCTTTCATGGGCGCAGGACCAGCGGCCGAGGCCTTCGTGGTTGCATTTTCACTGCCCAACATGTTCCGTCGCTTTTTCGCAGAAGGCGCTTTTAACACTGCGTTTGTCCCCATGTTTTCAAAGCGCCTTGAGGCTGGCAATGATGCAGAAGGCTTCGCGCAGGATGCGCTAACCGGGCTCGCGCTGATCCTTGTTGTTTTCACGGTTGTGGGGCTCTTTGCGATGCCTTGGCTCGTGCTAGCAATGGCATCAGGATTTGCAGGTGACACCCGCTTTGACATCGCAGTACTCTACGGCCGTATCGCGTTTCCTTACATCCTCTTCATCTCGGTAGCGGCGCTAGCATCTGGCGTATTGAACGCCAGCCGCCGCTTTGTTGCCGCTGCAGCGGCACCGGTGGTACTCAACATTCTTTTCATTGGCGCGCGTCTTCTGGCGGCGCGCATGGGATGGGACGCAGGTCTCACACTATCAATTGCGGTACCGATTGCCGGGATAGCGCAGCTCGCGGTGGTTTGGGTTGCTGCGCGCCGAGCTGGTTTTACGCTGCTCCCCCGGCGCCCGCGCTTGAGCCCCGAGCTCAGACAGCTTGCGATCATCGCCGCCCCTGCCGCTTTGGCAGGAGGCGTGGTGCAAGTGAACCTGCTCGTCGGCCGCCAGGTGGCGAGCTATTTCGACGGCGCAGCTGCGTGGCTCTACTACGCAGATAGGCTCTACCAACTACCGCTGGGGGTTGTGGGCGTAGCCATTGGCATTGTTCTATTGCCTGATCTGTCACGGCGGCTTCAGGCGGATGACACCGCCGGAGGTCAGTCCGCCTTTTCCCGTGCCGCTGAGCTGTCGCTCGCACTGACCCTACCTGCTGCGGTAGCATTGATTGTCGTGCCACGTTCGCTGGTGTCTGTGCTCTTCGTGAGAGGTGCATTCACGATGGAAGACGCCGTCCCGACGGCCTTAGCGACCGCGATCTACGGCGCGGGCTTACCTGCATTTGTGCTGCAAAAAACGCTGCAACCGCTCTATTTCGCGCGGGAAGATACCAAGAGCCCATTTCGCTTCGCGCTGGTTGCTATGGTGGTGAACGCCGCGCTCGCGGTGGGTCTTGCGCCTGTCATCGGCTACGCCGCCGCGGCCATTGGGGCTACGGTTGCGGGCTGGGCCATGACCTGGCTACTGTGGCGACAAAGTCGCTCAATGGGTGCGGCTGCAGAGCTAGACGAGCGGGTCAGGCGACGCGTGCCTCGTATCCTGATGGCGAGCCTATCGATGGGGGCTGTGCTATTCATCCTCCAAGCCATCCTACAAGAGGCACTAACATTGGATGGGTGGCGCTACCTCGCCCTGGCAGGGCTAGTCATCGTAGGTATGGCAAGCTACGTGACCGCTGCGCAAGCATTTGGAGCGTTCACACTATCGGAACTGAAGGCGCAATTGCGCCGGTCAGCCTCGGCGGATCCAACGAAGTAAGCCGCCCGGTCCCATGGCCATGGCAGTAACAAACCCAACCGCTGCACCCCCGATATCAGCCATCCAGTAAGGTGGACCAGGAAAGACAAAGCCGAATATAAGCTGAAGCCCAGCCAAAATACCCACCAAACGAAACGCCTGCAGGCGGTTTTCATCAGCGCGGTCGAGCACCAAGAAAAGAATGTAAGTATAGCCTCCGAGCAGACCGTAAGCCCCCGGGAACGCCCCTAACAACGGCGCCTGATTAGGAAATACGGTGCCGTAGATCAGCGCCGCGCCAGCAGCGCTCACCAGAAAGATGAACAGCGCTCGCACCCCGCCGATTACATCTCCTACGAACTTTCCAAAGGCCAAGATGAACACACAGGCAAAGACAGCCGACATGAAACTTTGGGACACAAATGCGTATGTGATGAGGCGACGTATTCCGTCCATGGACCACTGGTTAGTGGTGATCATGAAGCCCCAAAACCTTGGAAAGAAGGCATAGTCTTCTATAGCGCCTGCGCGCCATGCAATGGCACCCGTACCGCCGATTAGGCCCCTCGTCCCTGCCCAAAACACGAGTTCAATGCCGACTATAAAGGCCGCGAGCGCCAAGACTGGAGGTGGAACCGGATTCACGGCAGAAGGTTCGGGTTGTGACATAACGGGTTTCCTTGACGGGCACTCGCCCCCGGCTTAAGCGATGCGCCGCAGAGCTTCCAGCAACCTTGCACAGGGATCGGACCATGGCCGACTTCACCAAACGTATACTTTCCGGTGTCCAACCTTCCGGCGGCCTAACACTTGGCAACTATTTGGGGATGATCCGGCCGTCGGTGGGACTTCAAGACTCGGGCGAGTTTGAGACGCTTTACTGTATGGTGGATCTCCACGCGATCACCGTCTGGCAGGACCCAGCAGAGCTGCGCCGCCAAACGCGTGAAGTCGCGGCGGGCTTCATCGCGTCAGGCATGGATCCGGCAAAATCCACGCTCTTCAACCAGAGCCAGGTGCCTGAACATGCACAGCTGGGCTGGGTATTTTCCTGTGTGGCACGAATGGGCTGGATGCAGCGCATGACGCAGTTCAAGGACAAGGCGGGCAAGAATACACAGAACGTGTCGCTGGGGCTTTTTGCTTATCCGGCGCTGATGGCTGCTGACATCCTGATCTACCACGCGACACACGTGCCCGTGGGCGATGATCAGAAACAGCACCTGGAGCTGACGCGCGACATCGCGATCAAATTCAACAACGACTTTGGCGTCGATTTCTTCCCGGTTACGGAGCCGATTATCGGCGACAGCGAGGCACGGATCATGAGCCTGCGCGACGGGTCCAAGAAGATGTCGAAATCCGACCCTTCGGATATGAGCCGCATCAATCTGACGGATACAGCCGACGACATCGCCAAGAAAATCCGCAAAGCCAAGACCGATCCCGAGCCGCTGCCGGAATCGCTGGACGGTTTGGCGGATCGTCCGGAAGCCAAGAATCTCGTCAACATCTACGCGGCGCTGGCAGATAGCACCGTTGAGTCCGTGATCGGGGAGTATGGCGGTCAGCAATTCGGCGCCTTCAAACCGGCGCTGGCCGATCTGGCGGTAGAGAAAATGGGCCCGATCGGCGCAGAGATGACTAGACTGATGCAGGACCCTGCAGAGATCGACCGCATCCTGGGCAAAGGCGCCGAGAAAGCGCGCGGGATCGCGGAACCGATCCTGGCGCAGACCTATGACATCATGGGCATGATCCGCTCATAAGCGCCACCGCATTGGTGCGCATGCGCACCAATGCTGGCCATTTTAATCGATTGAATGGCTAGGCGCACAGTTCCTATCTGATTGGCAACGGATAGGAGACCGCTATGGCCTATAAGACACCTTCAGAAACACGCGTGGGGCACATTCACCTCAAGGTCTCGGACCTCGACCGGTCCGTCGCCTTTTATCGCGATGTATTAGGATTTGAGCTCCAGCAAATGTATGGCGCGCAAGCGGCCTTCATGTCCGCAGGCGGCTACCACCATCACATCGGCCTCAACACTTGGCAGAGCCTTGACGGCACCCCCGCGCCGCACGGGCACACGGGGCTGTTCCACGTTGCCTTCCTCTACCCGACCCGCGCCGATCTCGGCCGCGCCATCGATAACGTCGTAAAGTCCGGCGTCGCCTTGCACGGGGCGTCAGATCACGGTGTATCTCAGGCGGTGTATTTCGATGACCCGGACGGCAATGGCATTGAGCTCTACTGGGATCGCCCAGCTGAGGAATGGCCGCGCGATGCCAACGGAGAGCTGGACATGGTGAACCGGCCCCTAGACATCCCCGGCCTTATCGCTCTCGGCCGTCACGAATCTGAATCAATTGATGCCTAACGTCAGCGTCGCGGCAATTAGAGCCGCATGTGGGAAGTGTCCCCACCCGGACGCCAGTTAATTTCAGTGTCGTTTGGGCCCACGAAACGACGTTCACGCTCCCGTTGCGACGTCAGCGCCTCTGCCTGTCCCGGCAGAGGCGCCTTCGCACTTGCACCATGACGGTCGCCTCGCCACAGTGGCCGACGTGGTAGGAGGACCCCATGCGAAAGTTTCTCGTGGTGCTGGATGACAGCCGCGAATGTTTGAATGCCATGCGATTTGCAGCGATGCGCGCGTCCCACACGGGAGGAGGCGTCGAGGTTCTTGCCATTATCCCCCCCGATGAATTCAATCATTGGATAGGGGTTGGCAATATCATGCGTGAAGAAGCGCGTGAGCGGATTGAAGCGCATTTTGAGGTCTTCGCAAAATGGATGCGAGACAAACAAGGCGTCGACCCCGAACTTGTGATCCGCGAAGGCGAACCTGTGCCCGAAATCATGGCCCAGGTGCGTGAGGATGGAGAAATTGGCGTTCTGGTCCTCGGAGCTGGCACAGACAAGGGGGGGCCAGGTCCCCTGGTGACGCAACTTTCAAAAAACTCTGGCTCGCTGCCGATCCCCGTTACCATTGTGCCCGGCGACCTGAGCAAGGAACGGCTAGAAGCAATCACCTAGAAACAGGCGGCATTCAAACATCGGCGACCAGATCTATCGCGCGGTACTCTGCGTGAAAAAATTAAAACCACCACTGCCTACGAAGGTATGAGGCGGGCCTAGCGAGAGTGGCGAGGATCTCAGGTTCCAGCTTCTTTGGCGGCGCAGCACAAGCGTGAGTTATCCGTGCCGAGTTCTACGTGGGCCACGATGACGCTCATTGCCCGGGAAGGTAGTCGACGTCGCTGACCTGCTCGAGCCAACCAGCCTCTGCACTGGGCTGTGTTGCAATATGTTGCATCGGCGTGTCCGGCCCTGCCCCGTGCCAGTGTTCCACCCCCGCAGGGATGTCCACCACATCGCCCATGGTAATCTCGAACACACCATCGCGGGTGCCAAATAGCCCATGGCCCGATGTGACATAGAGCACTTGTCCCTCGGCGTGTGTGTGCCATGCCGTACGCGCCCCGGGCGCGAAGGTCACGCGCATCTGCGTCAAGGCGATGCCCGGATGATTCGACAGCCGCTCCATCGTCACAGCGCCAGTAAAGTAAGCTTCAGGTCCCGGGTTCGCCTCGATCTGCGCGCTCGTACGGTGAGTGATATCAGGCATCGTCATGCTCCCTAAGTTGCGGAAAACTCTGGCCCATTGGCGGTCAGTTAACAGAAATTAACAATGGCGTCCGGCATTGCTAACCCATTCCTAACCATATCTCCCTACCCATTTTTAGGGAGACAAATGGAGGCATGGATATGATCCGCTTTATCTATGGTGACCAGCTAGGCGCCTTTCCAAAGCTGAAGTGCACGATGCATGAAGATCGAGCTTGGCAGTTCAAAGAACGGCTTGGGTGGGACGTAGCACTCGACGAAAGAGGTTGGGAAATCGACGAGTATGACGCACTGAACCCTCTCTACGTAATTTGGGAAAAACCTGATGGCAGCCATGGCGGTTCAATGCGGCTCTTGCCCACCACCGGGCAAACGATGGTGAACGACCACTTTACTCACTTAACCGACGGGGTGAAAATCCAGTCGCCGTTGATCTGGGAATGTACGCGGTTTTGCCTTTCGAAAGGTGCCGCGCCGACGACTGCAGCGGCTCTGATGCTCGCCGGTGGCGAGGTTCTCCAGGGCTTTGGCCTGATGTCCTACGTTGGGGTGTTTGATGCTCGGATGGTGCGCATTTATAGCCGTATCGGCTCCTCGCCGGAGGTCCTCGGTTCGCAGGGAACGGGTCGCGAAAAAATCGCGGTTGGACTGTGGGAATTTGATACGACAGCCCAGGCGCGTGTTGCAGCACAAGCGGGGATTTCTGCGACTATCGTAAGCCATTGGTTTGACCGCGCGTTTGGACATGCAATTCAGCGAAGTGCCGCCGCTTAACGGCTGGCCCCTGCCTTGGCGCCGCCTTATGGTCGCGCCATGGCCACCGCGCTCACCCTTTCCTCTGACCAGGCAGAAGCCCATGACGTGGTCGCCGCCGCACTCGCCGAAGCAGGCGTCGACATCGATAATGGAACGCTACTGCCTCCTAGGGACGGCAAGGACAGCGTCCTAGCAGTCATCGGCAAAGCAGGGTCAGGCAAAACCCTGCTCCTGGCGGAACTTTACAAGGCCCTGCACGAAGCAGGCGTAGAAGTGGTTAGCGGAGACTACGAAGGCCGCAAGCGGCCTGACCGCAGGACGCTTGCTATCCTAGCGCCCACCAACAAGGCTGCGAGCGTTTTGCGGATGCGCGGTGTGCCTGCAACCACGATCCACCGCATACTTTATACGCCCGTTTACGATCCCGAATACGAACGCATCGCCGATTGGTTAGCTGGCAACGGCGAAAAGCCAGAGGTCGAAGGCCTCACGGACGAAGCGCTGGAACGCGCGGCGCGATTTTATGAAGGCAACAAGTCGATGCCGGGGGCGCTTGCTGCCGCAGGCCTCCGCGGGTCGGATTTCATCACGGGATGGAAACGCCGGGAGGACCCGCTCGATATAGGCTTCATCGATGAGAGCTCGATGCTCGACACCCGTCAGTTCGAAGATCTGCGCGAAATCTTCCCGACGCTGCTCTTGTTCGGCGATCCCGCACAGCTCGCCCCGGTAAACCAGTCGGGATCTATGGTTTTTGACGCCTTGCCTGAACCAGCGAAGCTATCTCTCGGACGGGTTCACCGGCAGGCCGAAGACAACCCGATCCTCGATCTCGCTCACGCCTTGGGTGATCCCCAGCTGGAGTTCCAAGACTTCGAAAAAATGGTGGCCGAGGCCGCGGAGAAGGATGACCGCGTTATCCTTGCCCAGCGCGTAGAAAGCGACCTCATGGCGCGGTCTCCGGTGCTCGTCTGGCGCAACCAGACGCGCATCCGATTGATCCAGGCATTCCGTGCCGCCTACGACGCGCCGGAGGACGATCTGATCCTGGGTGAGCCGCTGATCTGTGACGGGATCGAGCTACCGGTGAAACACCGCAAGAAGAGGCTCGACCTTGAGGCGCGCGGCCTCATCAAGGGTGCGCAAGTGATCTATCTGGGGCCAGGGCGCAAACCCGGCTTTTCGCGGCTCCACGTGGTGGGGGCAGAAGACCCGCAGGTAAACGCGGCTTCCATCGTTAAGATCGAAAAACCAGATGAGGAAGAACCCTTCATCCCTTTCGCCGCTCGCATGGGTGCGGCTTTCCTGCATGGTGCGGCCGTTACCATCCACAAGGCGCAAGGGTCGCAGTGGGAAAACGTGCAGGTCTTTGCGCCCGACATCTTTGTCGCTGCACGCGTGAACCGGATGGAGGCGGGCACGCAGCTATGGAAACGTCTGGCCTATGTCGCGATCACCCGGGCCTCCGAGCGGCTGCATTGGGTCGTTCGCAACAGGCTGGCGAAACCCACCGGGCCTTTGATGGTAGATGATCTGACGCCCGAAGCTGTACCGCTAGAACTCACCGAGGGAGCCCCCGAGCCATGAAGACCACTCTGATCACCGGCGCGAGCCAAGGCATCGGCGCCGAAACAGCCCGCGTTTTTCTGGATGCAGGCTGGCATGTGGGATTGCTTGCGCGCAGGCGTGAACCGCTGGAGGAGCTGGCCACAGGGCGCGCAGCGACGGTGCTCCCCGCTGATGTCACCGACGAAAAGGCCGTCGAGGCTGCGGTGGCCAAGTTCGTAGCAGAGACGGGGCGGCTCGATGTACTTTTCAACAATGCAGGCATGTTTGGAACCCAGGCACCGATTGACGAAATCGACTACGCCGAATGGCGCACCGTCGTGGACGTCAATCTGAACGGCATGTTCCTTTCCGCACGCGCGGCCTTTCGCCAGATGCGGAACCAGTCGCCCCGAGGCGGGCGGATTATCAATAATGGCTCGATCTCGGCCCACACGCCCCGTGAAGGGTCGGTGTCCTACACCAGCACCAAACACGCGATTACGGGACTGACGAAGACCATATCCCTCGATGGACGAGAGTTCGATATCGCTTGTGGCCAGATCGATATCGGCAATGCGCGGACGCCAATGGTCGATGCTTTGGACGCCAAGCGCGCCGCCGACGGGCTTCCCAAAATGCCGTCTATGGATGTGTGTGACGCAGCGCGAGCGGTGCTGCACATGGCCGAACTACCGGCCGAAGCGAATGTTCAATTCATGACCGTGATGGCGACTAAAATGCCCTATATCGGGCGCGGGTGAGCGGCTAGTTCCGCAAGAGCCGGAAGGCCGCCGACGCGAGCCACCCCGCAGCGATCGCGATGAATAGCGACATGATCCCGTAAATCAGCGGCTGGTTATGGGCGAGGTTGTAGAGAAATCTCTCAAGCCCGACCTTGCTTACTGCAATTGTGGTCTTGTGCCGCGCAACCACGGATTTATTGCGGACGAGGTAAATCGTCGTCTCGTAGTCGCCTTCGGTCAGGTTCGCGGGGAGCGCGACTTGGGCGCGAAATAGTGTGCCGTCAAAGAAGGAGACCTCCCCTTCATTGAGCTGGTAAATATCTTCGCTCTCGCGGATGCGGATCAGCGCCTCTGTAAATTCTGGTGCTGCTGCCCCTGCCCCGCCGTCCACCGCCCGGATCACGCGTTCCTTGGAAATGCGGTAGCGCAGGTCTTCGGTGTCAGAGAGAATGTCCTCGAGCGGGGCCGTGCTCATGACCGAGTAAAACGACGGGGCGCTATCGATTTCCTGTTGCGCCGCGTTGACCCAGATACCCGCGATCCGGTCCATCTTGCGCACAACAAAGCTCTCGTCAGGGCCCGCCACAGTGATGATCACGTCGAGCGGGTCGGATGCGACGATAGCAGTAGAACGCTTTACTGCGCCAAAGATCAGGATTTCCGAGCCCGTAAAATTGGTGGTGATCGATACCCGACGCTGGCTGAGATCGGCAACGATCTCTTCGTTCTGCGCCGACGCGAGCACGGGCCATAACAGAAGGAAAAGGGCGATGTAGCGGATCAATGGCCTGCCCCCGCGCCGATGGAATATAGCTCCGCCGGCATGATCAGGAGATCAAGCGCGAGCTTGCCACAGACGAGCAGCACCATCCCAGCGAGCAGGATGCGCAGCTGTTCTGCCTTCATGCGTGCCCCGATGATGGTGCCAACCTGCGCGCCCACGACACCCCCGATGAGAAGCAGGACCGCCAGCACAACGTCCACGGTGTAGTTCGTCGTCGCATGAAGCAGCGTCGTAAAGCCGGTGACAAAGATAATCTGAAAAAGCGAGGTGCCGATGACCACCTTGGTGGGCATACCCAGAAGATAGATCATCGCCGGAACGAGGATGAACCCGCCGCCCACGCCCATGATCGCAGCCAGAATGCCCACGACGATGCCTACAATGACGGGCGGGATCACGGAGATATAGAGGCCGGAAACTCGAAAACGCATCTTGAACGGCAGCGCGTGGATCAGCCCGTGCTTGCGACGTTTCGGGGTGGCAGCCGGGTTCTTTGATCTGCGCAGTGCGTTAAGGCTCTCGACAAACATCAGGCTGCCGACCACGCCAAGGAAGACGACGTAGCATAGACGCACAAGTAGATCGACCTGACCGAGGCTGCGCAAATAATTGAAGATCACCACGCCGATCGCGGCTCCGATGAGGCCGCCAATCAACAGCACCACGCCCATTTTCAGATCGACGGATTTTCGCCGCAGATGGGCGAGGACACCGGAGAAAGACGAAGCCACGATCTGGTTTGCTTCCGTGGCGACGGCTACGGCGGGCGGAATGCCGATAAAGAACAGAAGCGGCGTCATCAGGAAGCCGCCGCCCACACCGAACATGCCCGAAAGCACGCCAACGAGCCCGCCCATGCCCAAAAGGACAAAGGCGTTTACCGATACTTCGGCGATGGGAAGATAGATTTGCATCGCGTCTTTCTGCGAGTTGAGCCGGCGCTGCCTACACCATGCGGCGCGCTATAGCTCGCTATGTCGCCCGCTGTTAGGCGCAAAACTGCGTCAAATCGGAGCGATCCGCTAGCGTTCTTTGACGTAGGGCTCGCCACCTGCGCGCGGCGGGATCGCTTTGCCTACAAAACCGGCCAAAATCACGACCGTCAGAATGTAAGGCAGCGCATCCATGAACTCTACCGGGACGGTGAAAAGCCCGAGATCGAGGTTTTGGAAGCGCAGCGCGATGGCCTGCAAGAAACCGAAGAGCAGGCAGGCCCAGAGGGCATACCACGGCCGCCACTTGGCAAAGATCAACGCCGCAAGCGCGATATAGCCGCGACCGGCGGTCATCTCTTTGACAAACCCGGCTTGAAGTGAAGTTGCGAGGTATGCGCCAGCGACGCCGCAGAGCACACCGCAGATCGCCACCGCTGCATAGCGAAGGCCCACAACGCTAACGCCCGCCGTGTCGACGGCCGCCGGATTTTCGCCAACGGCGCGAAGGCGCAGGCCGAAACGGGTACGGAAAAGCACGTACCAGCTGACCGGGACCATGATCATGGCGAGGTAAACGATGGCCGTGTGACCTGAAATGAGCTCGTTATAGAGCGGGCCCACAACAGGCACGGGAATAACGGCTTCTGCGAAGGGCCACTCCCACGGGGTGAAGCGCCCTGCCCCGCTGAGAGAAGGCGTGCGACCGCCTTGGGCGAACCAGCTTTGGGCGATGAGGACTGTAAGGCCAGAGGCTAGAAAGTTGATGGCCACGCCAGAGATAAGCTGGTTGCCGCGGAAGGTGATCGAGGCCAGCCCGTGGATCGCCGACAAAAGCATTGATGCTCCGATGCCAGCTAGCAGGCCAAGCCAGACCGATCCTGTCACGAAGGCAACGGCGGCGCTGAGAAACGCAGATGCCAGCATTTTGCCCTCAAGGCCAATGTCAAAGATCCCGGCCCGTTCGGAGTAGAGCCCTGCAAGGCAGGCGAGAAGCAGTGGCGTCGCCAGACGGATCGTGGAGTCGAGGACCTGAAGAAGGGTGGCATAATCCATGGTCAGTTCCTTGCGGCGAAGGTCGGATGCCTCCGGCGGGAGTTATTTTGGAAAGGTGAAGGGGTGTGGCGCGCCATCTGGATCAACGCTCCGTCACGAGGCGAAAGGCCATGAATGCGAGGAAGGTGCCCAGCGCGGCTTCGATCCAGCGGCGACCGCCATTGTAGGCTTCGCGAAATGCGCTCGATGAGAAAAGCATCCCCCACGCGCCATGGCAAAAGAAGGAAATCGCGAAAGCCCCTATGAAAAAGGCCAAGATGACGGGCGCGGGTGCGGCGGCGACGCCCGAAACGGCGTGAATTGCGACCCAGAAAACGATTGCCTTTGGGTTTGTGGCTTGCAGCGCAAACCCGGTCGCGAAGAGACGGAAGGTGCCCTGACGCGGGACGTCAGCGGCGGCGAGATCAGCGGGGCGCACCGCTTTCTTGAATGCGCTATAGGCGAGCCAGGCGAGATATGCACCACCCACCACGCGCAAGACCGTAAAGCCCCACGCTGCCTTCTCCAGCAAAAGCCCCACGCCCAAGAGCGTCAGGATATTCAAAAGAACGGAGCCGGATGCAATTCCGGCCGTTGTCACCCACGCAGCGCGACGTCCTTGCGATGCGCCAACGCCGAGGAGTAGCGCTACCGAAGGCCCAGGCGAAGTGGCCGCCACGAAGAGGATCGCGTAGGCGGCCAGGATGCCCGGCAGGAAGGTGGCGACGGTCTCGCTCATTCGGCCGGGGTTCCCTGCGCTGCGCGGGTTTTGGCGGCGCGATCGCGACGGGCAAAGAATGCCTCCACCGGCATCCGGACCATGTTGTCGAGGGCACCGGTAAAGAGGATCACGAGGGCCTGGATGACGATGATCAGCTCGGTCGGGATCGAGGTCCAGAACGCCAGTTCCGCCCCGCCCTGCACGAGGAAGCCGAAGAGTAGCGCTGCGAGCAGGATACCAAGCGGATGCGAACGCCCCATGAGGGCCACAGCGATCCCGATGAACCCCGCATTCTGGACAGAGTTATTCACCAGGCGCTCGGCCTCGCCCATCACGGTGTTGATGGCCATGAGCCCCGCGAGGCCGCCCGAAATCACCATGGTGATCAGGATGATCTTGGTGGGCGATATACCAGCATAGCGCCCCGCAGGTTCCGATTTACCGAAGGCACGAATTTCGAATCCCAGGGGCGTGCGCCATAGCAGTAGCCAGACGCCATAGGCGGCCGCAAGCGCGAGGAAGAGCGAGATATTGACCGGAGGTGCCTTTGAAAAGGGGATGCCGATGACGGCGAGCATCTCGTGTAGCGTGGGCAGGTTGGTGCCTTCGGCAAAGCGAGCCGAAGAGCTTTCCATCTGGCCCACGGGTTTGAGCCCGTTGTTCAACAGATAGATGATCAGCGCAAAGGCAATGTAATTGAACATGATCGTGGTGATCACGATGTGGCTGCCGCGTTTAGCCTGCAGATAGGCGGGGATGAATGCCCATGCTGCGCCAAAGAGCGCGCCCCCGACGATGGCCGCAGGTAGTGCCAGCGACCAATGGGGCCAAGGCAACGCAAGACACACGAGTGCAACGCCAAGCCCACCGAGGGTCGCCTGCCCCTCCCCGCCGATGTTGAAAAGCGAAGCATGGAAGGCAATGGCAACGGCGAGCCCCGTGAACACGAAGTTTGTCGCGTAGTAGAGCGTGTAGCCCCAGCCATATGTGGAACCCAAAGCGCCTTCGACCATGTAGCCGAGCGCCTCAAGGGGGTTTTCCCCGATGGCGAGGATCACAAGCGCGCTGAGGATTGCGGCGAGCAAGAGCGAGATTACGGGGACGAGCAGGACGTCGGCCCATCGGGGCATTTTATCCATGGGGGTGCGTCCCTCCCTCTCGTGTAGACGCCGCGCGCTCGCGCAACCTCAGTGTCGAAGTATCTTTTAAACAAAGAAGGGTCATGCTGCGTCACCCTCCTGGCCGGGGGTTACGCCCGCCATCAGCAGTCCGAGTTCTTTCTCGTCGGTCTCGGCGGGAAGGCGTTCGCCCATGATGTGTCCGTCGAACATGACCGCGATGCGGTCTGAGAGGCTCAGGATCTCGTCGAGTTCGACGGAAACGAGCAGGATCGCCTTGCCCTGATCGCGCAGGGCCACGATCTGCTGGTGGATGAACTCGATGGCCCCGATGTCAACGCCGCGCGTGGGCTGGCCCACGAGCAGGAGGTCAGGGTTCCGTTCGATTTCGCGCGCGAGGACCACCTTTTGCTGGTTGCCGCCGGAGAAGTTCTTGGCGGCCAGCTTCGGGTTCGGTGGTCGGACGTCGAAACGTTCCATTTTGCCCGCGGTATCCTCGCGGATGCCCGCGTTGTCGGCAAGAAAGCCCCGGCGATAGCGGGTGTCCTTGTGATAGCCAAAGGCAGTGTTCTCCCAGGCCGCGAAGTCCATGATAAGGCCCTCGCGCTGGCGATCTTCGGGTACGTGGGCGATCCCGCGCGCGCGGCGAGATTGGCCGTCGGATTTAGCGCCCGTCAGGTCAATTTCTTCGTTATTCATAATGATCTGGCCGGTGCCGGCCCGGTAGCCGCCCAAAACCTCCAGAAGTTCGGACTGGCCATTGCCGGCAACACCCGCAAGACCGAGGATTTCCCCTGCGCGCACCTCGAAATTGATGCCTTTGACGCGCTCGACGCCTTTGCCGTCGACTACGGACAGGTTTTCGACCTTAATAACAGGCGCGCCAGGCGTCGCCGGTTTCTTATCGACGCGGAGCAGCACTTTGCGACCCACCATGAGCTCTGCCAGCTCGGTTGGCGACGTCTCGGCGGTTTTGACGGTGGCCGTCATTTCGCCGCGCCGCATGACGCTGACGGTATTGGTAATATCCATGATCTCGCGCAGCTTGTGCGTGATCAGGATGATGGTTTTGCCCTCTTCTCTGAGCCGCCCGAGAATGCGGAACAGCTGGTCCGCTTCTGCCGGGGTCAGCACCCCAGTGGGTTCGTCGAGGATCAGAATATCGGCCTGGCGATAGAGCGCTTTGAGGATTTCGATGCGCTGCTGGTAACCCACCGAAAGGTTTTCAACCTTCGCATCAGGGTCGACGTTTAGGCCGTAATCGTCGGCGAGCTCCTTCAGAAGGGTGCGCGCCTTGGCCAGCGACGGCGTCAGAAGTGCGCCATCTTCGGCACCTAGAATGATGTTCTCGAGAACGGTGAAGTTCTCAACCAGCTTGAAATGCTGGAAAACCATCCCGATGCCCGCGGCGATTGCCGCCTGGCTGTCAGGGATCTGAGTGCGGTTGCCGCGAATAAAGATTTCGCCCGCGTCCGCCTTGTAGAAGCCGTAGAGGATCGACATTAGCGTCGACTTGCCCGCGCCATTTTCACCAATGATCCCGTGGATCGACCCCGGCTGAACGCTCAGTGAGATGTCCTTGTTGGCCTGAACGGGACCGAAGGCTTTGGAAATGCCACGCAACTCGATGGCGGGTGGGGTCGTATCTGCCATGTCTTAAGCCTCTGCCCCTACAAAACCTGCCAGTAACGCGATCATGCCACCGGACAACATTGCGAAATAGGTGCCATGTTGCACCATGTCCTGTCCGCCTGGTCCCTTGCCGCCGAAGGCCACGCGAAGACGCCAGTAACCATTCACTTCAGAGCTATTCTCCACCGTAGCCGACCAGCCCGGCGCGTTCGCGGAAAAGGCCGCGACATACTCTGCGATCGCGGTAGTGCCGACGAGATCGCCACCGCTCCTAGGATCCGAGTAGGTGGAGGTGTCCGACGTCACTGACGCAAGCGCCGCGGCTCGCGAGCCTGCATCGGGATCGCCCCACGCGTCGAAAAAGGTCGTGAAAGCTGCGGACATGGCCCCCCCAGGGATGTCGAAATTGGGCCGCGCCGTGAGACAGGCGCGGCCCCAAAAGGGTCAGCCCCTTAGAAGGACAGAGCCGGGCAGGTCTCGTCCGAGGTATAATCGTGAACCATCACGTTGCCGGCGATGATTTCCGCCGATGCCGCGTCCACGGTGGCTTTCATCTCGTCAGAGATCAGTTCTGCGTTGAATTCGTCGAGCGAGTAGCCCACGCCTTCGTTCGCCAGCCCCATGACGTTAAAGCCGGTCTCAAGCCCTACACCGTCGGAGAACGCGTTATAAACGGCATTATCCACGCGCTTGAGCATCGAGGTCAGGACCTGACCTGGGTGCAGGTAGTTCTGGTTGCTGTCGACACCGATGGACAGGATGCTTTCGTCCGCGGCGGTCTGCAGAACACCAACGCCCGTACCGCCAGCTGCGGCGTAAACCACATCCGCGCCCTGGCTGATCTGCGCCTTGGTCAGCTCGGAACCTTTCACGGGATCGTTCCACGCGGCAGGTGTCGTGCCAGTCATGTTGGCGATGACGGTAGCATCCGGGTTCACGGCCTTGACGCCCTGAGCATAGCCGCAGGCGAATTTGCGGATCAGCGGGATGTCCATGCCGCCAATAAAGCCAACAGTGTCCGACTCGGAGGCCATCGCCGCCAGCATACCCACGAGGTAGGACCCTTCGTGCTCGTTATAGACAACCGAACGCACGTTCGGGGAATCAACGACCATATCGATGATCACGAAGGAGGTGTCGGGATAGTCCGGCGCGACTTCACCCAAGGCGCCGCCGAAGGCAAAACCTGCCATGACGATCGGGTTGGAGCCCGCTTCGGCAAAACGGCGCAGCGCTTGTTCACGCTGGGCTTCATTCTGCAGCTCAACTTCGCGGAAAGAACCGCCGGTCTCTTCTGCCCAACGGGTCGCGCCGTTGAATGCCGCCTCGTTGAAGGATTTGTCGAACTTGCCGCCCAGGTCAAAGATGATGGCAGGCTCAGCGGCCACGGCGGTTGCCGAAATAGCGAGCGCGGCCGTCGCGCCGAGCAGTTTGGTGAATGCAGTCATGTGGTTTCCCCATGTTGGATGTCGCGCGGCATTAGCAGCATGCGCGTTGCGATCTTGTGATCTGTAAGGATTTCACCGGAGGGCGCGAGGGGCGTCAACTGGATTCTGTCTGGTTTGCGCCTAGTAAAGAGCCAAATGGTCAGGTTTTCAGCGACTTCTCGAAGAGAAGCGCGTCATGGCCGGGCCCATAGTAGCCATTGCGACGACCCGACTGCTGAAATCCCTGGCGCAAGTAGAAATCGATGGCAGCGGTATTTGTTGCCACGACCTCCAGCATGATCCGGATAACGCCTTTATCAATCAAGTCTGATTCCAGACGGGCAAGCAGTCCCGTCGCAACACCTTTTCGACGCGCCATGGGTGTCGTCGCGATCAGAACGAGCTCCGCTTCGTCCAAAACTCGGCGCGCCACGGCATAGCCGCTTTCTACTGCTACTAAGCTGAAAGCGGGATCAGCCATCGCCTTTGCGAAATCCGCCTCGTGCCAGCCGTGGGCCCCTGCGTGGCCAAAAGCGGCCTTGTGCAGCGCAGCGATTGTAATGACGTCCATCAGTCGATCAGGATCGGCGGCGCGTCACGCGGTGGCGCAGCATCGGCGGGTTTGACGTAGAGCGGCGCGGGCGGAGAAGTATTTTTGTACACGCGTTCTACAGCGATTTCGGCGATCGCTCTAACATGCTGCTCTGTCGCGAATTCTGACGAGAATTTAGCAGTTTGCACAGATGTGGCTTTTGTCAAAATGGGTGCGTCCATCTTGTTAGGATCCAGAAAATAGGCTTGATCGCGCGGTGCAGGTACGGCGGTTTGCGCCCAGTTTCCCAGCTTCTGCGTGGTGTCGAACAACGACACTCCAATGGCAGGCACCTTCAAACCAAGAGCAAGACCGCGCGCTGCAGCCACACTGATCCTAATGCCGGTAAAATTGCCTGGCCCGATCCCAACACCCAACGCGTCAAGCTCGTGCCAATCCACTCTGGTTTCTGCGAGCAACTCTTCGCATAACGGCAAAAGCCGCTCCCCCTGCCCGCGGGACAGCTCTTCTACAGCAGAGGTCAAACCTTCTGGTGTCAGTACCGCCACGGCTACATGGGGACCCGATGTATCAAATGCGACAAGCCTCATCGGGAAGCTTTAGACGGCGACGGGGCGCACCTCGGCCACTTCGGGAATGTAGTGCCGCAACAAATTCTCGATACCCATCTTCAGCGTAAGCGTAGAGGAAGGGCAACCGGCACAAGCGCCCTGCATGTGCAGGTACACGATGCCGTCGTCAAAGCCGTAAAACGTGATATCACCGCCGTCTTGCGCAACAGCGGGGCGCACGCGGGTGTCCAGCAGCTCTTTGATCTGCCCTACGACGTGGGCATCTTCACCTTCAAACTCTGCGTGGCCAGAAGATGGAAGCGCTTCACCCGCCATAACCGGGTCACCAGACTGAAAATGTTCCATAACCGCGCCTAGGATTGCGGGTTTGATATCGTCCCAGTCCACGGCATCAGCTTTGGTCACCGTGGCAAAGTCATAACCAAGGAAAACATTCTCTACGCCCGCGACCTTAAAAATGCGCGACGCAAGCGGTGATGCTTCAGCAGCCGTCGACGACGGAAAGTCAGCCGTGCCGGTGTCGAGAACAGACTGGCCGGGAAGAAATTTCAGCGTGGCTGGATTTGGCGTCGCTTCGGTTTGAATGAACATGGGCGCCCCCGACGGCGGAACGGTGTTTGAAGACCCACCCCATATGCGGGCGCAATCTCCCAAGGTCAAGAGTTTAGAACGATTCTAAACGACGATATATCCTTGCTGCATCGCCCGCGCCACCGCGTGCGTGGTGTTCATCGCGCCTAGTTTGAACCGAGCACTCTCAATATAAACACGCAATGTATGCTCAGAAATCGCCAAGCTTTCGGCCACTTGAGCACGACTATAGCCCACAGCCAGCAAGGTCATTGCATCGATTTCACGAGGCGAAAGCCCCTTTCCGGCACCTTTCTCAGCGATGCCTTCAAATTCCAACGCTTTCTGGTTGAATAGATGAGCCACAAGGATCAGTTCACGGCGGCGGGTCTCGGTGAAGTGCTCCCATTCATAGTCACTACAGGAGTGGTTGACCGTGAACAGAGCGAACTGCCCGTTAGGGCCACGGATCGGTATAGAAAATCCTTGATTTCCAACCCCGTATTTCTGCGCTTCTTTAAAAAACTCCCGGGCCGATTTCGACGACCAATCAAGCCGCTTCCAATCCACGGGGTGAAACCGCGTGTAGCATCCTATGACAACCGGATCGACGCGGAGGTAGTCGGCTTCCATATACCTGTCCGCCCACGCGCGATCATATGTTCCACAGCCATACTGCTCCCCTTTCGAGGAGACCCAATGATAAACAATGTGGTCTACTTTATAATAGTCACGCAGCGCTTCTGCACGCTCCTGCAAATCTTCAAGCGTCTGAGCCTGTTCCAGTTTTTCTATGAACCGTTCCCGTAGCTGATCCATCCACCTCCACTACCCGCAGGTGTGCCCCATGGTGACGACGGTCGATCTCGGCCTTTGCAACCGCCAGCGTCTCGTTCAGCTGGCCTGCAAGGAGCGGCAATTCATTTTTCTGCGCAAAAACCCTGAGATCGCCCAAGACGTCTATAATCCACTCCTTATCCATGGGTAGCCTCGTTAGGGAAAGTTAACAGATCGTTAAATGGAGCGTAGCACGAGCGTTTATTTCTACGAATTCACGCTTTTTAGCTCCCCCAAAATAGTGGGTCGGCGATTGCGCATTGCATTGAAACTACTTTTAACCTTCTTTTGGGTGCGCGCCGGACGACCCGCCCAGCGCGCAAGTAGTGTCCCGGCTAAAGGCGTCTCAGTCTTTGCCAGCCTCCAAGACATCTTCCAACGTGCGCAAGCCCGTCCTTGGCGCTTGGACCAATGCGGACATGTTCCCGGGCTTATGCTCATTCTTCATCATTTTGATGTGTGCATCCGGGATCTCCGCCCACGGAAAGACTTCAGACATGCATGGGTCCAGCCGGCGTTCCACCATTAGCTGGTTCGCAGCGCTGGCCTGCTTAAGATGCGCAAAGTGTGAACCCTGCAGACGCTTTTGGTGCATCCACATGTAGCGAACGTCGAAGGTCAGGTTGTAGCCGGTGGTACCGGCGCAGATTACCACCATACCGCCTTTTTTGCAGACAAAGGTCGAGACCGGGAATGTGCTCTCACCCGGATGTTCAAAGACCATGTCCACATTCACGCCTTTGCCGGTGATGTCCCAGATCGCTTTGCCGAATTTGCGCGCTTCCTTGAACCACTCCGCATATTCCGGCGTGTTCACGGTCGGCAGCTGACCCCAGCAGTTGAAATCGCGGCGGTTGATAACTCCCTTTGCGCCTAAGGACATGACGAAGTCGCGCTTAGATTCGTCGGAGATCACGCCGATGGCGTTCGCGCCGGCAGTGTTGATTAGCTGGATGGCATAGGAACCCAGACCGCCCGAAGCGCCCCAAACCAGCACGTTCTGTCCCGGCTTTAGGTCATGCGGTTCGTGACCAAAGAGCATCCGGTAAGCGGTAGCCAGTGTCAGCGTGTAGCACGCGGCCTCCTCCCAGGTCAGATGCTTCGGACGCGGCATCAATTGCTGCGCTTGCACATTGGTGAACTGTGCGAAAGACCCGTCCGGCGTTTCGTATCCCCATATACGCTGGGAGTTCGAATACATCGGATCACCACCGTTGCAGTGCTCGTCGTCGCCGTCGTCTTGATTACAGTGAATCACGACCTCGTCGCCGACCTTCCAGCGCTTCACCTTGTCGCCCACCGCCCAGACGATGCCGGACGCGTCAGAGCCCGCGATATGATATGGAGCGCCATGGCCGTCAAAGGGTGATATCGGCACGCCGAGACCGGCCCAAACGCCGTTATAGTTGACCCCTGCGGCCATCACGAGAACCAGAACTTCGTGACTGTCCAGCGTGGGAACGTCCACGACTTCGACCTCGAATGCCTTGTCCGGTTCACCGTGGCGTTCACGGCGGATTGCCCAAGCATACATCTGCTTCGGCACGTATCCCATGGGTGGCATTTCGCCTACTTCATAGAGGTCCTTCTCCGGGGCCTCATAGGTAAACACGGTCTCTTGGGCATCGAGCGCCATGGCTTCACTCCTAAGTTCCTGCTGCGCCGCAGAATCACTGCGGCTTTCCCGGAGGATTTAGCGCTCGCAGCGCAACATAGCAACTCATGAGTGACAAATATTGTAATTTTATTACGCGGCGGAAGTTTCAGCCTGCTTCTTAGCTGGTTCGGGCGGCACCACATTCGGCTCCCAGAAGTGTTCGATTGAGGCCGCGTAGAAATTCACCAGGGCCTCGTCCTTGATTTCGATCATGTCGCCTTGCACCAAAGCGTCACGTAGTTCGAGACCGCGAAGGCCGACTTCAACTGCATAGGCAACGGAATCGCGTGGCAAATGCACATGAGCCTCCGGCACCTTGTCCAAGAGGTCTTTCGCGAAAAGCTCGATGTCGCTTCGCGTGCGCGCACCGTTGAGGACCGCCAATGCAACTAGCGGGATGGGAACGACGGGCACCACCTCGCGAATGCGATCCATGAGTTTTTCGGCCACCTCCTCGGTTGTGGTTTCGCCCAGCGCGGCGAGGGACACCGGCGAACCAAAACTCACCGCTGCATATCCGAACCTGTAAAACCGACCTGTGATACGCAGCCAGAACTGGCGCAGTATGAAGCCAGCCACCACTGACATCTTGGCGCGAAAGCGACGCTCGCCTCGCTCGCCGGCAGCCATCAGGATCCGATCTTCTAAAACACGATCGTAATTGAGCGCCACAGGCACAAACACCACGTCCTTCTCCGACACCTCGGCACCGGCAAGCACGTAGTTCAACAACCCCAGTTTGGGCGCTGCTGTGCGCCCATCCAACGACAAGCCACCCTCGGGGAATATCGCTTGGGTTACACCGCCCGCAGTGGCCATCTGTACGTATCGGGCAAGCACCTTGCGATAGAGGGCACTTCTCGATCTGCGGCGGATAAAATAGGCACCCATGGACCTGATCAACCGCGACAGCGGCCACACCCGCGCCCATTCCCCCACCGCATAGCTCAGCGCAGATCGTTGAGCAGCGAGGTAGGTCACCAAAACATAGTCCATGTTTGACCGGTGGTTCATGACGAACACAACGGTCGCGTCGGGACTGACCTCGCTTAGAGCCTCGTCAAAATGGCCAAGCCGCACGCGATAGAGCCCGCGGGACAACCATTTGGCACCTCGCGTGCCCAGCTTGAAGTAGGCGGTAGCGCTAAAGCTGGGCACGATCTCCTGTGCGTATCTGCGCGCTTCCTCAAAGGCCACGTCTTCTCGCAGGCCGTTTTCCGCGGCATGCTCGACCACGGCCTGGGCCACCTCAGGGTCATAGATCAACCGCTGAATGGTGTCATAGCGGCGCGCCAGCTTAAACGGCTCGATCGGCCGCTCGAGCCTTTCATTGAGGCGCGACACAACTTTTTCAGCACGGCCGCGAAAAAACCAACGAACAGACGGAAAGAGGAAGTGAGACGCAAACGTTACCGCCGCAAAGACAACGATCAGCCCAAAGAACCAGATCGGCAATTCGATTGTTGCACCCATGGGCTACTGTTGCCCTGAACTGCGTTTGCAAACAATGGCCCACACATGATTCTGCGACGTTCTGAGCCTGGACTATCCCGCCAAAGCGACCTGCTGCAGATTGGCGGCAATGCGACAGCGCGTAAAACCGAAAAATGCCGCAACGCAGCGGATTGACGGATTGTTTTATTCCG
>JBCDKE010000026.1:0-33162 GCA_038747015.1 Pseudomonadota bacterium | reverse complement strand
TCCTTGGTCCCGGCCTCCTTGATCGCCTGCAAAAGCAGCTCAGGGATCCCGCAGAGCCCAAACCCCCCCGCCGCGATGAACATCCCGTCATGCAAAAGCCCATCCAAAGCCTCCGATGCAGAACCGTAAATCTTTTTCATGTTTTGCCCTCTCAGGTGTGGCGTATCTTTGCGCGCGACCGAGGGGGAAAGTCAATTCGCTGCACCTGCGAAATAGCGCGCATGCGAGAGCTAGTTCAGAGCCCTTTGATTGTAGGCCTCCGCTGCGCCTTGCAGACCGCTTTCCATGAAAGGTGCGAAGTCGTTTTGGAGGAAGTTGCGAACGAGCGGTCGCACAAGAAAAACACGCAGAGCAATAGAATAGGTCCAGGTGACCTGGGTTTGTCCATTTTCGATGGGCACATAGTCAAACTGACCCCGAATATGGCTGAGTGCGCGCGCATTCGGCGCGGTAAAATCCCACACCTGATAGACAAATCGAGAGTCGGAATTCTCTATGACGCGTTCGATCACGCGGTTTCCGTCACTGAACGTTAGCTGGCGCACTGCATCGATATCGGGGAAATCGCCGTCGAGGTTGCGCATCTCGGAAATGCTTGGGATGCGATCGGTGGTTTTGGCATGGGCTAGCACCCCTGTTTCCGCCGTTTGCAGGGCCTTTCGTACATCCTGAGATGGCCCGTTGAAGATGGCTGTTTCAATATTGGTCAAGTAACCTTTGTCCGATCTCAGGGCGGGCGGCGTAGTAATCTGCAGGGTTTCGCTTGCCGCAGCCGAGGCGGTGAAGGTGATGATGGCGGCGAGAAGGAGTTTGAACACTGATGCAATCCTTTTAGTGCGACTATCGCATTAAATAGTGCGAAGTTCGCATTATCCAAGAAGTAGACTTGCCGTCGTAGCGCTCTGCTGGGAAAACAACGCATGGATGATCGTGAGAGGATGCGTCAGGCGATTGGAGAGCTTCTTCGTATCTTCCTGATAAACGAGCGGGTTTTCCCCTCTGCCGAGGGAAAAATCCCCTATAGTCCGCATGTTTTCAAGGCAATCGGAATGATCGCCGATAATCCCCATGCGCGAGCCAGCGATCTGCAATCCTACCTGGGTATCGCCCCAACCACAGCATCAAGCCTTATCAAGCGTTTGGTGAAACAAGGATGGATCATCAGGTCGCCGCATCCCGACGACGGGCGTGCCGTAGCGCTGACGCTCACTAAGGAGGGTGAAGCGCTCTATCGATCGATCTACCGGCAGGATTTGATCAACATGGAACTGTTGCTCTCCGCCTTTGAAGGCGAAGAACGCGCGCAGTTTGTGGGTATGGTTGAGAAAGCGACAACGCGTGTGCGTGAGGCCGCTGAAGAGAACCTCAGAGGGTAATGTGCTGGATCGCGGAAAAGCCCTCGAAGGTCGGATGACCTTCGAAGAGTTTCCTGCGCTGCCCCGCCCCTTTATGGCTGTCGCGGAAATTCTGGCCCTTGGTCCAGTTTATGAAGTCCTCTTCGCTGGCCCAGACGGTATGGGAGGCATAAAGCGTGATCCCGTCGCGTGACGGACCCTTGAGCATGTGAAACTCCACAAATCCGTGCTCTTCATGGAGCCTGCTTTCGCGGCTCAGCCACATTTCTTCGAATTCCTGTGCGGTCTCATCGGGGACGCTGAAACGGTTCATGGCGATGTAAACGGACATGTCAGGGCCTGCCTTTTTTGCGGATCTTGTTGGGAACATACTGGCTAGTCCGGGGAGTTCCACCCTGTGGGACGCGCTGGCCGTTGGTTAATCGGCCCCGGGTTATCCCCGGGGCACATGGTCGTTCTCGGGCTACTTCTTATTTGCAGCAGCCTTTTTGGTGGGTTTCTTTTTCGCCGGGGCCTTTTTGACCTTTTTGCCGGACTTTGCGGCACGCTCCGCGATCAGGTCGACGGCCTGTGCAAGGGTCAGATCATCGACTTCAACGGCCTCTGGGATCGTGGCGTTGATTTTTTCCCACTTCACATAGGGGCCGTATTTGCCCTTGAAGACGTTGATGGGTCCGCCCGCCTCGGGGTGTTCACCCAGTTCACGTACCGGTTCGATCTTGGTCCGTTGACCGCGGCGCGGTTTCGAGGCGATGACCTCGACCGCGCGGTTCATGCCGATTTCCCAAACATCCTCGATGGATTCGAGATTGGCATTCACGCCGCCCCGGTCGCTGATCGATTCCGCGTATTTCAGGTATGGCCCATAGCGCCCGATATTGGCCCAGATCGGCACCCCGTCATCAGGGTGGGGACCAATGAGACGGGGAAGCTGCAAAAGCTTGAGCGCCTCTTCGAGCGTCAGGGCCTCGGGCGACCAGCCCTTTGGCACACCCTGACGCGGTGGTTTTTCATCGCCTTGCTGCTCGCCGCGCTGAACGTAGGGACCGAAACGACCTTTGAAGACACGGATTTCGTCGCCCTGATCGGTGCCCAAGAGCTTCCCTTCCGGCGGGATCACGGATTTCTGTTCTTCTTCGGAGAGCGGCGGGCCGAAGGGGCGCGTGTAGCGGCACTCAGGGTAGTTCGAGCATCCGATGAACGCGCCGCCTGAACGCGCTGTCCGCATGGACAGGCGACCGTTGCCGCAATTTGGGCACAGGCGCGGATCCCCGCCACCCGGCAGGGGCGGGAAGATATGCGGAGCAAGCTCTTCGTTGATCTTTTCGAGGACCTCGGTGATCGACTGATCCATCGCCTCGCCAATGGCGATCGAGAAGTCCTGCCAGAACCGGTCCAGCACGTTTTTCCAGTCTCGCGAGCCCGCGCTAACGTCGTCGAGTTCTTCTTCGAGGTTCGCGGTGAATTCGTAGCCCACGTATTTGCGGAAGAAGTTCGTGAGGAATGCCGTGACGAGGCGACCTTTGTCTTCGGGATGCAGGCGGCCCTTTTCCTTGCGAACGTATTCGCGGTCCTGGATCGTCGTGACGATCGAAGCGTAGGTGGAAGGGCGGCCAATGCCCAGCTCTTCCATCCGCTTGACCAACGTGGCTTCGGTGTAGCGCGGCGGTGGCTGCGTGAAGGATTGCGAGGCGAGCACGCCCTCGTTGTCCGACATAACCGCCGATTTGGTGATCGACATCCCCGCTGGGGCATCGTCCACCACGCTGTCATCGTCTTTTTCAGCCTTGGCAAAGGCTGCCCGGTAGCTGCCGGTGATCGGAGCAGCGTCGCCTTCGGTGATCTGGGGCAGGCGCTTTTCGTCTTCGTCTTCGACGTCGTCGCGACCTTCCTCGTAGATCTTAAGGAAACCGTCAAAGAGCACGACCTGACCGGTGGCGCGCAGCTCGACCTGGCCGTCGTCGCTGCCCACAGTGACGGTTGTGCGTTCAAGGCGGGCGCCCGCCATCTGCGAGGCCAGAGTGCGTTTCCAGATCAGGTCGTAGAGCTTGCGCTGGTCGTCATCGGTGACCTTCAGATCGCCTGGCGCACGTGCCATTTCGGTCGGCCGCACGCATTCGTGGGCCTCCTGGGCGTTCTTGGCCTTGTTCTTATAAGTGCGCGGTTTCTCGGGCACGTATTCCGCGCCGTAGCGATCACCAATGGCGTTGCGGGCGTCGGCCACGGCTTCGGGCGCCATGTCGATGCCGTCGGTTCGCATATAGGTGATGTAGCCCGCCTCATAGAGCCTCTGCGCAAGGTTCATGGTCTGCCGAGCGCCGTATCCGAACTTTCGGCTGGCTTCCTGCTGGAGGGTCGAGGTCATGAAGGGCGGCGAAGGATTGCGGCTGGTGGGTTTCGCTTCAACGCTGGTGACCTTGAGGTCGCGCGAAGTGACCGCTTTGACCGCCAATTCGGCGGCGGTGCGGTTTTCGATGTCGTAGCGGTCGAGCTTTTTGCCGCCGAGAACGGTTAGCCGTGCCTCGTAGGACTGGCCGCGCGGCGTTCCGAGCGTGGCTTTGACGCCCCAGTATTCGATCGGACGAAACGCCTCGATCTCCATTTCGCGTTCGACAATGAGCCTGAGGCAAACGGACTGGACGCGACCGGCGGACTTTGCGCCAGGCAAACGACGCCACAGCACCGGCGAGAGTTTGAAACCCACGAGATAGTCGAGCGCGCGACGGGCGAGGTAGGCCTCGACCAGCTCCATGTCGACTTCGCGGGGCTCTTTCATGGCCTCGGTCACAGCGCGTTCCGTGATCGCGTTGAACACCACGCGTTTTACGGGGCTGTCCTTTTTGAGAGCCTTGCGCTTGCGCAGCGCTTCTTCGAGGTGCCAAGAGATGGCTTCTCCCTCGCGATCCGGGTCGGTCGCGAGGATGAGCTCGCCGTCTTCTTTCAGCGCATCGGCGATGGCTTTGACGTGTTTTTTTGAGTCACTCGCGATCTCCCACAACATGTCAAATCCGTTTTCCGGATCGACGGAGCCGTCCTTGGGGGGCAGATCGCGCACATGCCCATAGGAGGCGAGGACTGTGAAGTCCTTGCCGAGATATTTGTTTATTGTCTTGGCCTTAGCAGGGGACTCAACGACGACAACGGCCATGCGGAATGTGCTTCCTTAAATCGATCTATAGTGCGCGAAACATGGTCAGGGGCGGCGGAATGTCAATTGATTGCGTTGCGATTGCCGCGGGATCACTTCGATTTTAAGGCCAAAAGACCGCCCGATTGCCGTTCGATCTGACCATCCAGTTCAAGATCCACCAACGCAGAAGACACGTGGGCAGCAGGGGCATCAAACCCGCGTACGAGATGGTCTTCTGCGACGGGCGAGGGTCCGAGGCGGCCGAGAATTTCACTATGAAGACTTGCGGTTTCGCGAAGTGAGCGGGCTGATTGGCGGGGTTCTTTGCGGGGCTCTTTTCGGGGCGGCGCCGGCTGCATTGCTTCGACCGGTTCTCCCAGAGCTTCCAAAACATCCTCGGCCCCCCGCACCAACGTGGCGCCGTCACGGAGGAGGTGGTTGCACCCGGCTGCGCGGACATCGAACGGATGGCCCGGCACGGCAAGGACCTCGCGCCCTTGGTCCAGCGCAAGTTGCGCAGTGATCAGACTTCCGGATTTGACAGCCGCCTCGATAACTACGACAGCACGGCTCAGGCCGGAAATGATGCGGTTGCGGCGTGGGAAATGGCGTGCTTGAGGATGCAGACCCATCGGCATTTCGCTAAAAATCGCTCCGCGTTCTGCCACGCGGTCCATAAGCGCCGCATTTTCAGCGGGGTAGATGACGTCTACACCTCCTGCGACGACGGCGATTGTGGGTAAGTTCTTTGTTGCGGTGTCGAGAGCTGTTTGGTGCGCCACGGCGTCGACGCCGCGAGCTAGGCCCGATGCCAGGCAGTAGCCTGCGTGCACCAGCTCAGCCGCCAGACGTTTGGTCATGCGCGTCCCGAGCGACGAAGCGTTGCGCGCGCCAACGAGTGCAAGGGTCGGTGTCGGAGCGTATTGGCCACGCACCCAAAGCACAGGCGGGGCATCTTCAATCTCGCTTAGAGCTTTCGGGTATTCGCGCGCCCCTCGCCAAACCATGCGAGCCCCAGCGCGCCGAGCTGCCTTTAGTTCTGCATCGATGACGGCCTCGGGGCAGGCAGCGTAGTTGTCGATGCCTGCCTCTCGCGCGATCTTGGGAAGTGCGTCCAGCGCGTCGGCTGCAGAGCCGTGTTCTTTCAACAGTCGGTAAAAGGTGACGATTCCCACGCGCCGAGATCGCAAGAGGCGGAGGCAAAGATGCTGATCTTCTTCCGAGATGGGTGGGAGTGGGGGGTGAGAGGAAGAAAATGCGTCTTTGGCCATCCCTGTCTCCGCCGTCTTGCTGAGATATGATTAACGGGAAAGAGGTTAACGGCTGATGAATCCGCGCAGGATCGCAATTCCGGCGATCAGGCTGCCCAACAGAAAACCGAAAAACGTAATTATTTCAGTATCTAGGTCCAGAAGGACGAAGGTCCCCAGTCTGTAGGCCAAGAGGGCTGCAACACCAAACAAGGTAAACCAAACGGCGCGAATTGGCACCATTTCGGTACTAATCGGTTTACGATTCTCTTGCCTCATATGCGCCCAGAAAGTCAGCGCAGCCAGAATGCACAGCGCTGTGAGCCAAAATGGCGCGATGAGGCCTTGCATGACAAACAAGGCGCTGCAGGCTGCGAGCGCCGCCCACGTAAGGCTCTTGGGGAGACGAGCAACTTCATGACCCCAAGCGGCCCACGCGATAGCCCCAATGACAGCCCCCGATATGCCCAGCAGTAGGACACTCCCATATGCCCAGGCCGTCATGTTCAACGCGTCCTGTGCATTGCCCACCGTCCATAGAGCCCAGATACCCACAGCAACACCGCACGCGCTCAGTGTCAAAGCCAGTGCCCAAGCTGACACGTCGCGATCCATAAGCCTTGGCAAAAGCCACAGGCCGAGCATGACATCGACCGGTGCGTGCCACGCCATCGACGTCCAAACAAATGACAGAGGTGCCGCCTCGTAGACGGCGGGGACCATTGCCCCTTCGATGATCCATCCCACCAGGCACCCGGCAACAACAGCCTGCCACCACGTCGCGGGCCACCGTAGCCTCCACAAAGCCAAAAGTGCCGCCGCTGGGATGAGATAAAAGGCCCAGAGGCCTAGCGTATGCACGGCCCAGCCCGCATCGAGAATGCTTCGGACAGGGCCCTCGTTGACAAAAATGAATTCCGACCAGCCAAGGAGGGCTGCCGCGGTGGCAGCCCACAACACCGCTAGCCGGAGGGTAAGGATCACACTTGCGATCCGCCCACGGTCAGCCCGCCGATCATTAGTGACGGTTGGCCAACGCCGACCGGCACCCATTGACCGGCCTTGCCGCAATTGCCGATGCCGGGGTCGAGCGCAAAGTCGTTGCCGATGCCCCGGATGTGTTTCAAAGCGGTGGCCCCGTCGCCGATCAGCGTCGCACCTTTGACTGGAACGCCGACTTTGCCGTCTTTGACGCGGTAGGCCTCCGTGCAGGAGAACACGAACTTGCCGTTCGTGATGTCGACCTGGCCGCCGCCAAAGCCAACCGCATAGATGCCATCCTTGAGGTCGGCGACCATGCTTGCCGGATCGGCGTTACCGGCCAGCATGTAGGTATTCGTCATGCGCGGCATTGGGATATGTGCATAGCTCTCGCGCCGCCCGTTGCCGGTCGGCTCCACGCCCATGAGGCGCGCGTTTTGTCGGTCCTGCATGTAACCCACGAGCACCCCGTCTTCGATCAGGACATTCTTGGCGCTGGGCGTGCCTTCGTCGTCGAAAGTGATCGATCCACGGCGGTCAGGAATTGTGCCATCGTCGAGCACGGTCACGCCTTTGGCGGCGACTTCTTGGCCCATTAGCCCGGCAAAGGCGCTGGTGCCCTTGCGGTTGAAATCGCCCTCGAGGCCGTGGCCCACCGCCTCGTGGAGAAGGATGCCGGGCCAACCAGACCCCAGAACCACGTCCATGACGCCGGCGGGGGCAGCTTCTGCTTCGAGGTTAACAAGCGCAATGCGCAGCGCCTCGCGGACCGCGCCCTGCCAATGGGTGGGTTCCAACAGACCGGACAGGCCGTGACGGCCTCCCGCGCCTGCTGTGCCGCTTTCACGGCGACCATCCTGATCGACGATGATAGACACGTTCAGCCGCGCCATGGGGCGGATATCAGCGTAGCGCGCACCGTCAGGGCGCATGATCTCGACCTCTTGCAACGACGCGGCCATGGAGGCCGACACCTGCACCACGCGCGGATCCAGCCCACGGGAAAAGGCGTCTATCTCCCGCAGGGTGTCGACCTTCACCGGGAATTCCGCGTCCGACATCGGGTCCGTGTCGGCGTAGAGCTTGCGATTGGTGTGCTGAGGCGCTTCGGCGAGTGTGCCTCCGCCATCGCCGATGGCCAAACGCGCTGTGGCAGAGGCTCGCGAAATCGCGCCCTCCGAGATTTCGCTGGCATGGGCGTAGCCCGCGGTTTCCCCGCGTACCGCACGCAGGCCGAAGCCTTCTGACGCATTGTAATTCGACGTCTTGAGCCTCCCGTCATCGAAAACCAGCGTTTCCGAGCGCCGGCGTTCGAGGAAAAGCTCTCCGTCATCTGCCCCGTCGGTGGCAGTTTTCAGCTGCTTGAGCGCGGCGTCGGCGTCGAGATGCGTGTCAAAGGGTCGGAACGGGGCGTGCGTCATGGTGTCCTCTCGCTGCCTGGAGCGCGTTTTTGGGGCGAAACCGGATGAATGGCGCGCTTTTGACGCGCCCCCCGGAATTGCCCCGCTACTCCCGATATGGTTTTAGTCGGCCAACACGCAACGACCAATATGCGCGGCGTGCAAGCTAGCTAACCGCGCGCCACGACGACATCACGAGGACAACATGGGTCTGAGAACGCTTTTCGCCGCTGCCGGGCTTCTTCTGGTTGCACCGGCTGTATGGGCGCAAAACGCTTTGGAATCGGGCTTGGGAGAGCTTGAGCATATCGGCAAGCCAATCCCCCGTGGCGTAGATTTTCAAGAAGGTGTGACCGAATTGGCCCGCGAGATTCGCTGGCTCGACAACCTTCTGTTCATCATCATCACTTTCATCTCGTTGTTCGTGGTGGCGCTGCTTTTGATCGTGCTCTTCCGGTACAACCAGAAAGCCAACAAAACGCCCGCGACCTTTACGCACCACTCGCAGCTCGAGATCGCCTGGACGGTGATACCGATTCTGATTCTGGTTTTCATCGGGGCGTTTTCGCTGCCGGTGCTGTTCAATCAGCAGGAGATTCCCGAGGGAGACGTGACGATCAAGGTCACCGGCTACCAGTGGTATTGGGGCTATGAATATGTCGATCACGAGTTCGGATTCGACAGCTACATGATCGGCGCGCCTGCCAACGGCGGTGACTATCGCCTCACCGACGAGGTCCGCGCGCAGTTGAGCGAGGCGGGCTACAACGAAGACGAATTCCTTCTGGCCACCGACACTGCCGTTGTCGTGCCCGTGGGCAAGACGATCGTGATGCAGGTGACCGGCGCTGACGTGATCCATTCGTGGACGATCCCTGCCTTCGGCGTAAAGCAGGACGCAGTTCCCGGCCGTCTCGCTGAACTGTGGTTCAAGGCTGAGAAGGAAGGCGTCTATTTCGGTCAGTGTTCTGAGCTTTGCGGCTTTGCCCATGCTTATATGCCGATCACCGTGAAGGTAGTCAGCGAAGAGGCATATGAGGCATGGCTCGCTGGGGCCATCGACGAATATGCCGGTGATCCGACGACGCTGCCCGGCTATAAGGTGGCTTCGAACTGATGACTGACGCGTCGCTGAATATTGGCCGCGAGGACGGTCCCTACGAGCCGAAATTTGGTGACTTTTTCGCGCTGCTCAAGCCGCGCGTCATGTCGCTTGTGATCTTTACGGCGCTGGTGGGGATGCTGGCCGCCCCGGCGACGCTGCACTGGATCGAGGCATTCGCCGCGCTGCTGTTCATCGCCATTGGGGCAGGGGCCTCGGGCGCGCTGAACATGTGGTGGGACGCTGATATCGACGCGGTCATGCGGCGCACGGCCAAACGTCCGATCCCCTCTGGCCGTATCACCGGAAATGAGGCGCTGGGCGTCGGGCTGGGGCTGAGCTTCCTTTCTGTCATGATGCTCTGGCTCACGACGAACTGGATGGCTGCCGCTCTGCTGGCGTTTACGATTTTCTTCTACGCCGTGGTCTACTCGATGTGGCTCAAGCGCTCGACGCCGCAAAACATCGTGATCGGCGGCGCGGCGGGGGCTTTCCCCCCGATGATCGGCTGGGTCGCGATGACCGGCTCTATGTCTATCGAAGCGGTGCTGATGTTCGCGTTGATCTTCATGTGGACGCCGCCGCATTTCTGGGCGCTCGCGCTCTTCATGCGTTCTGACTACGACGATGCGGGTGTGCCGATGCTGACGGTGACTCACGGTCGCCGCTCCACGCGCGTTCATATCCTAGTTTACACGGTGCTCTTGGTTGCGCTGGCCGTTGCGGCGGCGTTCACCTCTATGGGCGGGCCGTTCTATCTGGCCGTGGCGCTGATCGCCAACGCGATCTTCCTGCGCGATGCATTCCGCATCTGGCGCCGGAACGAAGACGATGCCGAGGCCGACGATTTCAAAGTCGAAAAAGGCTTCTTCAAATTCTCGCTGCTCTACCTCTTCCTCCATTTCGGCGCGATCTGGGTCGAAGCTGTGTTGCCCCAGGGCGCGTGGGGAGGCTGGTAAGCGATGAGTTTCGAGAAGGTCACATCTGACGTCCATGAAAAGCGGTTCAGCCGTAACATGGGCGTGGGCCTTTGCCTCGCCGCGTTCATCGTGCTGATGTTTGGCCTTTCCGCTGTAAAGATCCGTCAGGCCGGTGCGACAGAGGGGTTTGACCACGTCGCACGCCCGGCGCTGATCCCCGCAGAGGAAAGCCAGTGAGCGGCGCGCCCAAAACCCGCACAGCCGTCAGGCTGGCCGGGGTCGTGGCCGTCATGATCGGCCTCGCCTACGCGTCGGTGCCGTTTTACGACTGGTTCTGCCGCGTCACAGGGTTTGGTGGGGCCACCGGGGTAGCAGAGGTCGCCTCGGAAGAGATCCTCGATCAGGAAATCACCATCCGCTTTGACGCGGGCACGGCCAAGGATATGCCGTGGGACTTCAAACCCGAAGTGCGCACCATGACGATGCGCATTGGGGAGACCGGGCTGGCCTTTTACGAGGCGCACAACCCCACGGACCGCCCTATCGCGGGCACGGCGTCCTACAACGTGGCACCGTACCAGGCGGGCGGCTTCTTTTCCAAGATCGACTGCTTTTGCTTTGAGCTGCAGGTTTTGCAGCCCGGTGAGAGCGTGATGATGCCGGTGACGTTCTTCGTCGATCCGGAAATCGTCAATGACCGCGAAGGTCAGTATATCCACACGATCACGTTGAGCTATACGTTCTACGAGACCGAGCTGCCCGACGACGTAACCGAACAAGCCGCGCTCGACGCGAGCGACCTTAACTAAACGCCTTCCAGGGACGGACTACCAAGATGGCACACGAAAAGAACCACGATTACCACATCCTGCCGCCCTCGATCTGGCCCTTTGCTAGCGGTTTGGCGGCGTTCATCATGCTGTTTGGCGCGGTGCTGTGGATGCATGATAGCGGGCCTTGGATGTTTGCCATCGGCTTTGTCGGGGTTCTCTACTGCATGTACGCCTGGTGGGCGGAAACGGTCGTTGAAAACAAGGTGGGTGACCATACGCCGGTCGTTCTGATCGGCCTGCGCTACGGTTTCATCATGTTCATCATGTCCGAGATCATGTTCTTTGCGGCATGGTTCTGGGGCTTCTTCAAGAACGCGCTTTATCCCATGGGGCCGGACAGCCCGGCAATTGATGGCGTTTGGCCGCCCGTGGGTGTCGAGACCTTTGACCCTTGGCACCTGCCGCTGATCAACACGCTGATTCTGCTGTGTTCGGGCTGTGCGGCCACTTGGGCGCACCATGCGCTGGTGCACGGCAATGTGCGCAAGGACATCAAGGACGGGCTGCTGCTCGCCGTGGGTCTGGGCCTCTTCTTCACAGTGCTTCAGGCCTACGAGTACACTCACGCGACCTTTGGCTTTGGCAAGGGCTGCGAGGTCTACTGCTCGAACTTCATCCTGCCGACGCTATTCCATGGCCTGCACGTGGTGATCGGGACGATCTTCTTGGCGATCTGCTACCTGCGGGTGCGTCAGGGGCATTTCACTCCGGACAACCACATGGGGTTCGAGGCAGCCGCATGGTACTGGCACTTCGTGGATGTGGTCTGGCTCTTCCTCTTTGCGGCGATCTACATCTGGGGCTCGTAAGCCGGGACCCTCCGGGGGAAGTATTTTTTGAAACAAAGAAGGGGTGGGTTTGGTCCGCCCCTTTCGTTTTGAGAGGCAAAGAATGCGGGCACTCTTTCTGTTTTTGATCAGCGGTGTGGGGACAGCAGTATTGCTGTGGCTAGGCTTCTGGCAGCTTGAACGGCTGGAGTGGAAAGAGGGCGTGCTGGCGGAGATCGAGGCGAGCATCGTGGGGGAGCCGGTGGCCTTGCCTGCGGCGCCTGATCCGGAGCAGGACCGGTATCTGGCCGTGGAGGTTGCAGGCATGCCGGACGCCCGCGAGGTCCACGTGCTGGCCTCAGCCAAGGGATTCGGTGCGGCCTACCGGGTCATTCGGGCGCTGGAAACTCCGGAGGGGCGGCGTGTGCTGGTTGATCTGGGCTTTATCAAGACCGAAGCGAAGGACGCAGCGCGTCCGGCAGACGAGCTCACCGTAACTGGGAACCTGCACTGGCCCGACGAGGTGGATCGCTACACGCCCGATAACGATGTGGCGGGCAATATCTGGTTTGCGCGCGAGGTTGATAAACTGGCCGCCGAACTGGGCACGGAGCCGGTGTTGATCATTGCGCAGTCGATGGCCCCGGCGCTCCCGGGTGTGACGCCCTTTCCCGTGGATACCTCGGGTATCCCTAATGATCACCTCGGATACGCGGTCACTTGGTTCGGGATGGCCGCGGTATGGGTTTCCATGACCGGGCTTTTCCTCTACCGCGGACGTCGGAAGAAATCTTGAGTCCAGAGCCCCTGATCCAATGAAATACGTCTCGACCCGTGGAAACGCTCCTGAACTGAGCTTTGAGGAAGCGATGCTGACCGGCCTTGCGCGCGATGGCGGTCTTTATGTGCCCGCCGAAGTGCCCGTAATGGCGCGAGAAGACATCGCCGCGCTCGCCGGGTTGCCTTACGAAGAGGTGGCATTTCGTGTGATGCGCCCCTTTGTCGGGGACAGCTTTACCGATGAGGAATTCCGGGGTGCTATTGAACGCGCCTATGCGGGCTTTGGCCACGGGGCCCGGGCGCCGCTGGTGCAGCTGGGGCCAAACCATCACCTGCTTGAACTGTTCCATGGGCCGACGCTGGCCTTCAAAGACTTTGCCATGCAGCTCATCGGGCAGCTTTTCCAGATCGCGCTGACGCGGCGGGGGCAAAAGGTGACCATCGTGGGCGCGACTTCGGGCGATACCGGGTCGGCGGCGATCGAGGCCTTTCGCGGGCTGGATGCAGTGGATGTTTTCATCCTCTACCCCCATGGCCGCGTCTCGGAGGTGCAGCGCCGCCAGATGACGACGCCGACCGAGGCCAACGTCCACGCATTGGCGCTCCACGGCACGTTCGATGACTGTCAGGCCAAGCTGAAGGATATGTTCAACGATTTCGAGTTCCGCGACGAGGTGGGCCTCGCCGGAGTGAACTCGATCAACTGGGCGCGTGTCCTCGCGCAGGTGGTTTACTACTTTACCGCCGCAACCGCCCTCGGCGCCCCGGAGCGCGAGGTGAGCTTTACCGTACCCACGGGCAATTTCGGTGACATCTTCGCAGGCTACATCGCCAAGAAGATGGGCCTTCCGATCAAACGCCTTATCGTGGCCACCAACCGCAACGACATCCTGCACCGTGCGCTGTCGACCGGTGCCTATGAGACCGGCGAGGTCCACCCGACGATCACGCCCTCCATGGACATTCAGGTATCATCGAATTTCGAACGCGCATTGTTTGACGCCTATGGACGCGATGGAAGCGCCGTGGCGCAGTTGATGGACGAGCTGAAATCGGGCGGATTCCACATCTCGCAAGGAGCATTGGAAGCGCTGCGCGAGCACTTCACGTCGGGCCGCTCGGACGAGCAAGAAACCTCTGCGACGATCAAGGAGGCGCTTGCCTCCATGGGCGAACTGCTCTGCCCGCATTCTGCCGTGGGCGTGAAGGTTGCCGAAGAGGAACTCGGCACAGAACCCATGATCACGCTCGCCACCGCGCACCCGGCGAAATTCCCGGACGCGGTCGAGGCCGCCACCGGGGAACGGCCCCCCTTGCCCCCGCGCATGGCGGACCTGTATGACCGGTCGGAACGCGTCACAGAGGTCCCCAATGATCTCGACGCCCTGGAAACGCTCATTCGGGAACGCAGAGCTTGACCGTCGAAACCCACACGCTGCCGAACGGCTTTCGCATTGTCACCGAGCACATGGAGGGGCTGAAATCAGCCTCGATCGGGATCTGGATCAACGCAGGCGGGCGACACGAGCGCGCCGAGCAAAACGGTATCGCGCATTTCCTCGAACACATGGCCTTCAAAGGTACAGAGCGGCGCACGGCGCTTCAGATTGCCGAGGCTATCGAGGATGTGGGTGGGTATATCAACGCCTACACGTCGCGTGAGATGACGGCCTACTATTGCCGCGTGCTGGAAAACGACGTTCCCCTGGCGATGGATGTGATTTCCGACATCGTGCTCAACCCGGTTTTCGACGCCCGCGAAATCGAGGTAGAGCGCGGGGTGATTTTGCAGGAAATCGGCCAGTCGCTCGATACGCCGGACGATGTGGTCTTTGACTGGCTGCAGGAAACTGCCTTTCCCGATCAGCCCATCGGGCGCACGATCCTGGGGCCATCAGAACGGGTGAAGAGTTTTTCCCGCGAGGACTTGAGCACCTTCGTGGCCGAGCACTATGGCCCCGGCCAGATGATCCTCGCCGCCGCTGGTGCGGTCGATCACGACGCGCTGGTGAAAGAAGCCGAGAAGCTCTTTGGCCATCTAGAAGCGCGGACCCCGAAGGCGGTGGAACTGGCGAGTTTTGGTGGCGGTTCGCGCCTCGAAGACAAGGCGCTGGAGCAAGTGCATTTCACACTAGCCTTTGAGGGGCCGGACTACCGGGATCCGCTGATTTACACGTCGCAGATTTTCTCCACGGCCTTTGGTGGCGGCATGTCTTCGCGTCTGTTCCAGGAGGTGCGCGAGAAGCGTGGGCTTTGCTACACGATCTTTTCGCAGGCTGGCGCCTATGCCGATACCGGGCTCACAACGCTTTACGCGGGAACGAGCGCTGAACAGGTGGCGGAGCTGGGTCGCATCACCATGGACGAGCTCAAGCGCGCCGCCGATGACATGAGCGCCGCCGAGGTCGCAAGAGCACGGGCGCAGATGAAAGCGGGCCTCCTCATGGGGCTGGAATCACCGTCGAACCGCGCCGAACGCCTCGCACGGATGACGGCGATCTGGGGCCGGGTCCCGGCGCTGGATGAGGTGATCCAGTCCATCGACAGCGTTACCACTGGCGACATACGCGACTTCGCTGCCCAGATGGCCGAAAAGCGCCGCATGGCTATGGCGATCTACGGGCCGCTCTCGAATGCGCCAAGCCTCGAAGACCTGCAGGAGAGGCTGGCCGCGTGATCCTCAAAAAGGCCCGAAAGGTCCGGATTGAAACCGAGCGGCTGACACTGCGGCCGCCGGTGCATTCTGACTATCGGGCCTGGTCGACGCTGCGCGAGACCTCGCGCGAGTTTCTGGCGCAATGGGAACCCACCTGGGCCCCAGATCACCTGACACGCAAGAGCTTTACCAACCGGGTCTACTGGGCGCAGCGGTCCATCGCTGGGGGCACTGCGGTGCCGGTGTTTCTGATCCGTCGCGAGGATGAGGCGCTCTTGGGCGCTATCACGTTGGACCATATCCGCCGGGGGCCTGCGCAGGCCGGGACGACGGGCTACTGGATCGGCCAGCCCTATGCGCGATCGGGCTATATGCGCGAGGCGATCGAGGGGTTGGTGCACTACGCCTTTACCGACCTCGATCTAAGCCGCATCGAGGCCGCTTGCCTGCCGGAAAACAAGGCGTCGCGCGCGCTTTTGGAAAAGACAGGCTACAAATACGAGGGCGTGGCGCAGAGCTATCTGCAGATCGACGGGCGCTGGCGGACGCATGTGCTCTACGCCAATTTGCGCGGCGATCGACGGGGCAAGAGTAACGCGGGCTGAGGGCAAAAGACTTTTGCGAAAACTCTTGGGTGCTCGACATCTGCGGATGCGTGCTACACTTGATTTATGCGCTTGATCGTTCTCTTCCTTTGCCTCCTTGCGGCACCTCTCGCCGCCCAGTCCAACCGTCCGAGCCACTGCATCGCCATCGCCGATGCCGCCCCCGGTGTGGAGTTCATACAGAAGGCCAGTTTTCGCGATGCGTTGGACCCGTTCAGCGTGCGGATTTCCTATATCGATCACTCGATGTTTCTGATCCAGGCGGCGTCCGGTCCGTCGGCTGTGACGGACTACAACGGCTTTATCGGGATCGTGGATTTCGTGCCCGACGTGGTCACGATGAACAACTCTCACAGCACGCATTGGACGTCGCTGCCGGACCCGGCGATCCCCCATGTGCTGGAGGGCTGGTGGCAGGACGGCGCGCCTGCAGAGTATCGCCTCGAAGTTGGCGAGATGCTGGTGCGCAATGTCACGACGGATGCCCGGGCCGGGGCGTTTGATTTCGAGGATATCGTGCTGCGCGAGGACGCCAATTCGATCTTTGTTTTCGAGGTCGAGGGGCTGTGCATTGGCCATGTGGGCCACCTCCATCACGAGCCTGACGACGCGCAATACGCGGCCCTTGGTCGGCTCGATGTGGTGATGGTGCCGGTGGACGGCGGATTTACCCTGGGCACGGCGGAAGTGAAGAGCATGCTGGCGCGGCTCAGATCCTCGCTGGTGTTGCCCATGCACTGGTTCAGTCCGCAGAACCTGGAGCGTTTTCTGGAGGCGATGGCCGATGATTTCGTGATCCAGCGGACGTTGGAAAGCAGCGTGACGGTGAGCCTGCGGGAGCTGCCACCCGAGCCTACGATTTTGGTACTGCAACCCAATTTCCTGCGCGAGCCGCGATAGACTTTGGCCCGCCTGGATGGTTCAAAGCCCCCATGTTGAACCCTGTCGATAGTGCCTTTGAGGCGCGCCTGCGCGAAGCCCTCCCCGCCGCTAGTTTCCGGGAGCCTTCTGCGCGGTACCTAGAGGAGCCGCGCGGGCGGTACCACGGTGACGCCGGGCTGGTTTTAGCTCCTGCAAAGACCGAAGAGGTGGCAATGGCAATACGCCTCGCGTCGGACGCCCAGGTGCCGGTGATCCCCTATGGCGGGGGAACGGGGCTTGTTGGTGGGCAGGTTGCAGAGGCGCTGTCTGCGCCCTTGATCCTGAGCCTCGAGCGCATGAACTCGGTGCGGTCGGTCCATGCCAGCGAGAATGTTCTCGTCGCCGAAGCGGGGGCGATTTTGGCCGAAGTTCAGGCTGCGGCGAGCGGGGTAGATCGGCTGTTTCCTCTGTCCCTGGCTTCGGAAGGCTCCGCCCGCATTGGCGGCGTTCTGGCCACCAATGCGGGCGGCGTGAACGTGCTGCGCTACGGCAATGCGCGGGATCTGTGTCTGGGGCTCGAGGTGGTGCTGGCCGACGGGACGATCTGGAACGGGCTCTCGCGGCTCAGGAAGGACAATGCGGGCTATGACCTGCGCAACCTGATGATTGGGTCCGAGGGGACGCTAGGGATTATCACGGCGGCGGCGCTGAAGCTCGCGCCGGTCCCGGCACGCGAAGGTACGGCTGTGTTTATCGTTGCCTCGCCCGAGGCTGCGCTTGAATTGCTGGCTCTGACTCGGGCGCAAGTGGGCGAGGGGGTGAGCGCGTTTGAGCTTATCCATCGGCAGGGTTTCGATTTCCTTACCGAGGCGATTCCGGAGATCCGTCAGCCCTTTGCCCAGCCGCCGGAATGGTGCGTGCTGATCGATCTGGGTCTCCCCGAGGGGCTGGAGCCGCAAGCGGCATTCGAGAGGCTCTTCGAGGCGGCAGGGCACCTCTGCGACGACGCGGTGATCGCCCAGTCCGAACAACAGAGGCACGACTTGTGGTCGGTGCGCGAGCACATCCCGGAGGCCAATCGGCGCATCGGATCGGTGTCGTCTCACGACATCTCGGTGCCACTGTCGGCGATTCCGGAATTCATCCGCGCAGCGCGGCCGCGCCTTGAAAAGATTGGAGAATTCCGGATCAACTGCTTTGGCCATCTGGGCGACGGCAACCTGCATTACAACGTTTTCCCGATGCCGGGGCGCAGCCGGGCGGACCATGAAAACGAACGTGGGCTGATCAAACAGACGGTCCACGATCTGGTCAACGAGATGGGTGGATCGGTCGCCGCAGAGCACGGCGTGGGACGCCTGAAAGTCGAGGATCTGGAGCGCTATTCGGACCCTGCGCTCCTCGCGATGATGCGCTCGGTCAAGGGTGCGCTGGACCCCAAAGGCATCCTCAATCCCGGCGTGATGCTGCGTTAACTTTTGCGCCTTTCAGCGCCGTTAGCCGAAAAATGGAGGGTGCCAGAACCTGTACAGAAACCGTATGGATTCCGTATGGCTGCGGATACGCACATTGGTGGGGTGCAATTGGTTAATCTGCGCGTCGCTGCAGGTTAACGCGTGGGCAGCTACTCCGGCGCTGCCCTCCGGGGGGAGTTATTTTGGAAAGATGAAGACTAGGAGCGCAGGGCCGCCCCCTTCATCTTTCCGTAAAAACTCCGGGGGGGTTTGGGGGGCAGCGCCCCCCTTCTTGCATCAGAGGCCTTCAAAGGCACAAAGGGCGTGAACGTCCTGGCCCATGGCTTCGAGTTTTTTGCGGCCGCCGAGATCGGGGAGGTCGATGATGAAGGCGCAGCCCATGGTGCTGGCGCCGAGGCGTTCGATCAGTTTGATGCCAGCCTCGGCCGTGCCGCCTGTAGCCAGAAGGTCATCGACGAGGAGGATGCGTTCGCCCGGTTGCAGCGCGTCGTCATGGACCTCCATGATCGCCTCGCCATATTCGAGCTGGTATTCCTGACTGATCGTCGTGCCCGGCAGCTTGCCCTTCTTGCGGATCGGGACGAAGCCTTTGGAGAGCTGATGCGCGATGGCGCCGCCGAGGATAAAGCCGCGGGCCTCTAGCCCCACCACCTTGTCGATCTGTTCGCCTGCATAGGGCAGGAGCAGCTGGTCGATGGCCATGCGGAACCCGCGCGGGTCGGCAAAGAGAGTGGTCACATCGCGGAACATGATCCCCTCATGGGGGAAATCGACGATGGTGCGGATGTAGTCCTGGATCTGTTTCATCAGGTGGCTCTCCGGAGGGTGGCGGTGAGAGCGGCCATGGCAATGAGCGTCACGCCGCCCGCCTGTGTCAGGCGGTGGATGACGCTGGGCCGCGCCAGCCGGGCGCGCATGGCGTCAGCGGCGAGCGCGTAAGCCAGCGCGTTGACAGCGGCCAGCGCCACGAAGGTCGCAATGAGGATCGCGGCCTGCGGCACGAAGGCGGCGTTTGGCGAAATGAACTGCGGGACGAAGGCGATGAAGAAGCCGATGCTTTTGGGATTGAGCGCGGTGACGAGCGCCGTGTGGCCAAAGATCGCGCGGGCCTCAGTGGCGGGCGCGTCCGCGAGGGTCGTGCGGCCTGGCGCAGACCTTAGCATCTGAATGCCCAGATAGAGCAGGTAGGCCGCGCCCACCCATTTCAGCACTGTGAAGGCCAGCGCCGAGGTGGCGATGATCGCGCCGAGCCCCGCCAGCGCCGCGGTCATGGCGATGAGGTCGCCGAGGGCCACTCCCGTCGCTGAGGCCACCGCCACCTTGCGCCCCTGCGAGAGCGCGTAGGAGAGGACGAGGAGCACCGTGGGGCCGGGGATCAGCAGAAGCGCCGTGGAGGCCGCGACAAAGGCCAGCCAGATTTCGAAAGTCATGCCGTGCTCCGTGACAGGGCGAGGTTGAGGCCAAGGCCGATGAGGATCGCGCCGCCGCCGCGTTGCAGGCGGGTGGCGAGTTTGCTGGAGGTCACACGGTCGCGCAGGGTTCCGGCGGCCAGCACGTAGGGGATGTCGCTGAGCGAGAACAGGATGTTGGTGACGATGCCCAGCACCATGAACTGCGCCCAGAGGGGTAGCGCGGCCTCGGGGCTGGCGAACTGGGGCAGGAAGGCGATGAAAAAGAGCGCTGTGGTGGGATTGAGCACCTCCACTAGCAAGCTCTGCCTGAGGGAGAGGCTTTTGGAGGGGGCCTTGACGGTCGTCAGGTCTGTGGGGCGGCGGATCAGCTGGATGCCGATCCAGATCACATAGGCCGCGCCTGCGAGTTTGAGCGCCGCAAAAGCCCAGGGCACGTATTCGAAGAGCGCCGAGAGGCCGAGCGCCGCCGCCACCACGTGGACGTAGCCGCCGAGATGGACGCCACCTGCCGCCTCAAGGCCCGCGCGCCTGCCAGAGGCCAGCGTGCGGCCCATCATGTAGACGATGGACGGTCCCGGTATGAACGCGAAGGTTCCCGCCGCGATGGTGAAGGCGATGAAGAGGTTCAGGTCCATTGGGGTCCAGTCTTTCCAGTCTGTGTCTTGCCCACCGTAGGGTGCGCATTGCGCACCGTCAGAGCACCCTTCCCGCCACGGCGTCAAGTTTCGCCATGAGCGCGGGGTCGCGGTGGTCGGGGCCGGTGATGATGGCGTATTCCAGCGCGCGGTCGCAGCCATGGGGGCAGGGCGCGCGGTCGCCACCCAAAAGGCCGGGTAGGTTCGCCACGAGGGCGCGGGCCTTGTCGGCATTGCCGGTGAGCGTGGCGATGATCTGGGTGACGTCGACCTCACCGTGGTCGGGATGCCAGCTGTCGTAATCGGTGATCATGGCCACGGAGGCGTAGCAGAGCTCGGCCTCTCGCGCGAGTTTGGCCTCGGGCATGTTGGTCATGCCGATGACGTCGCAGCCCCAGACCTCGCGGTAGAGTTTCGATTCTGCCAGAGAGGAAAACTGCGGGCCCTCCATGGCCAGATAGGTGCCGCCGCGATGGGTGGTGACGCCCGCCGCGCGGGCGGCGGTTTCGCAGGCGTCCGAGAGCCGTTCGCAGGTCGGGTGTGCCACAGAGACATGGGCGACACAGCCGGTGCCAAAGAAGCTTTTCTCCCGGGCGAAGGTGCGGTCGATGAACTGGTCAACGATGACGAAATCGCCCGGCGCCATTTCCTCGCGGAACGATCCGCAGGCTGAGACCGAGATCACGTCGGTCACGCCGAGCCGTTTCAGCGCGTCGATATTTGCGCGGTAGGGCACAGTTGTGGGCGAATGCGTGTGGCCGCGCCCGTGGCGGGGCAGGAACGTCATCTCGGTCCCGTCGAGCGTGCCGGTGAGGATCGCGTCGGAGGGGGTGCCCCAGGGGCTGTCGACCTCGACCCACTGGGGGTCCTGAAGCCCGTCGATCTGGTAGACGCCTGATCCGCCGATGATGCCGAGTTTGGTTTGGGTCATGGCGTCCTCTTTGCGCTGCTTTTGCAGACTGCCGAAGCGGTGACGTGATGAAAAGCGTCAATTTTCAGCAAACGCATGGCGGCTATGTCGATGTGCTCTGTGCAAGTGCAAAAAATCCCGCTATGGGGCGGGCTTCAACACCAAGAACGTAGCTATCCGCCACGGGAGTACGAGCAGTGACCCGCATTCTTGCCGCTTTGGGCAATCCGACTGATTTTGACAATGGGTCGGGGTCTTTTGACCTCTCCCGCATCCGCATTGAGATCCTTGCGGGGCTGACGGTGGCCTTGGCGCTGGTGCCCGAGGCCGTGGCCTTTGCCTTTGTGGCGGGGGTTCACCCGCTGGTGGGGCTCTATGCGGCGTTTATCGTGGGGCTGATTACGGCGGTGATCGGCGGTCGTCCAGGGATGATTTCGGGGGCTACCGGCGCGCTGGCCGTGGTCATGGTCTCGCTCGTGGCGACACACGGGGTCGAATACCTTTTCGCCACTGTGGTGCTGATGGGGCTGATCCAGATCGTGGTGGGCATCATGCGCTGGGGGAAGTTTATCCGGCTGGTGCCGCATCCGGTGATGCTGGGCTTCGTCAACGGGCTCGCCATCGTTATTTTCCTGGCTCAGTTGGGCCAGTTCAAAGTGCCGGGGACCATGGTCTCGGACGGGCACGGGATGTCAGGTGGCGAGTGGATGACCGGGCTGCCGCTGATGTGGATGCTAGCGCTGGTGGCTGTGACCATGGCGATCATCTGGGTGATGCCCAAGATCACCAGCGCGATCCCTGCGCCGCTGGCGGCCATCGGGATCGTCGCGGCGATCGTGATTGTCTTTGGAATCGACGTGCCGCGGGTGGGCGATCTGGCCTCCATCGAGGGCGGGTTGCCAGCATTCCACATTCCTACTGTTCCGCTGACGCTGGAGACATTCCAGATCATCCTGCCCTACGCAGTGATCCTCGCGGCCATTGGCCTGATCGAGAGCCTGCTGACGCTGAACCTCGTGGGAGAGATCACTGGCGAGCGCGGCGGCTCCTCGCAGGAATGCGTGGCGCAAGGCGTGGCCAACACGGTTACCGGCTTCTTCGGCGGCATGGGCGGCTGCGCGATGATCGGTCAGTCGATGATCAACGTGAAATCCGGTGCGCGGACGCGGATTGCGGGGATCGCGGCGGCGCTATTCCTGCTAGCCTTTATCGTCGTGGCCTCACCCGCCATCGAGCAGATCCCGCTGGCTGCCCTCGTGGGCGTGATGTTCATGGTGGTGATCGGGACCTTTGCCTGGAACAGCTTTAAGATCATGCGGAAAGTGCCGCGCATGGACGCCTTCGTCATCGTGCTGGTGACGGTTGTGACGGTCCTGACCGACCTTGCCATCGCGGTGGTCGTCGGCGTCATCGTCAGCGCCCTGGCCTATGCCTGGCAGAACGCGACGCGCATCTATGCGAAATCCTACACCACACCAGAAGGGGCGAAGGTCTATCAGGTGCAAGGGCCGCTCTTCTTCGGGTCCTCTGACGGGTTTATCGAGCTCTTCGACGTCAAGGGCGACCCTTCCGAAGTGATCGTGGACTTTGCCGAAAGCCGCGTGGCGGACCAGAGCGCGCTACAGGCCATCGAGGCCATGGCTGCGAAATACGAGGCCGCTGGCAAGAGCCTGCAACTGCGTCACCTGAGCAGCGACTGTCATCAGCTGCTGAGCAAGGCCGGGCATCTGGTGGTCGATAGCGACGACGACCCGGATTACGGCGTGGCCGTGGATTACCGGGTGCGTACGGGCATTCTGGCCGGCGGGCACTGATCCTTAGGGCAGGGTCTTTTCAAAGAAGACGCGGTCGAAGCCGTCTTCGACGCGGCGGTCTATCTCGCGGTAACCCAGCGCGGGGTAGAGGCCGAGGTTTTCAGTCATCTTGGCGTTTGTGTAGAGCTGCACAGCGCGGAGGCCCGCCTGACGCGCGCAGTGTTCGCAGTGGCTAATCAGCGCCTTGCCGATGCCGCGACCTGTGGCCTCGGGAAAGACAGCGACGTTTCCCAGCGCCATGTGAGAGCCCGACGGAAAGAAGACGATGTAGCCCAAGAAGGGCTCGGTCCCCACCCCAGCGACATGGACCTGACGTGCGCCGACGGCGGTGTCGAAATCGGCCACCATGGGCGCAGGTTCGCGCCCGATGCGCGAGACATAGGGCGCGTAGGCCGCCCGTGCGCAGGCCTCGACCCTGGGGACGTCCGCGGCCTCGGCAAGGCGTATGGTGAGCCTACTCACCCGGGCGTTTGAGCGAGAAGAGATCGGCGACGCGGGAGTAGTCGCGATACCCGAGGCGCGCGAGAGGTTCGTAGCGGGTGACGTCGAATTTGCCGTCCACCATGCAGTCATCGCGCAGGTGCACGCCGGTGACCTCGCCAAAGACGGCGTAGTTGGCGGCCCCGTCCAGACGCACGATCTGGGTGAGTTTGCATTCCAGCGAGGCGGGTGCGGTGCCCACGCGGGGGCAGTTGATCGTTTCGCATTCCGCCTTTACCGCGCCGGAATGGGTGAACTCGTCGACCTCGGCCGGGACCGGGCCCGCGGTAGCGTTCATCGTGTCGCGGGCGGCGTATTCCACGATGTTCACGCAAAAGACGCCGCTTTCACGGATCAGCGTCACGCTGTCCTTGGTATCGCCGCGGTCTTCTTTCGCGCCGGTGGAGGCGAACATGACCTGGGGCGGCTGGTAGGCCACGCCGTTGAAGAACGAGTAGGGCGCGAGATTGTCGCCGCCCGCCCCGCGCGTCGAAATCCACCCGATAGGTCGTGGCGTGATCACCGCGTTAAAGGGATTATGGGGCAGGCCATGGCCTTCGGATGGGCGGTAGAACATGTTTCGTATTCCTTCGTTTGCGGCAGAGCTAGCGCCGTGCTAGCCCGCCGGCCAGCGGAAAACGGGCACGATGTACATACTCACTCAAGAAAGCGCCGATGACTGGTGGGAGGTGGAAGCCCTCTACGACACCTGTTTCGCCCCGGGGCGGGAGGCGTTGTCCTCTTACCGGTTGCGCGATGGCGTGGCGCGGGTGGGGGCGTTGTCGCTGGTGGCGCGGGACCCGGACGGGATTCTGGCGGGGGCAATTCGGTACTGGCCCGTCCGCGTGGGCGGCGCGGATGCGCTGCTCTTGGGGCCCATTGCGGTCCACCCCACGCGTCAGGGCGAGGGGCTGGGCGGCGATCTGATTCAGCAGTCGCTGGGCGCCGCGCGGGCGCTGAGCTGGAGCCGCGTGATCCTGGTGGGAGACGCGCCGTATTACAGCCGGTTCGGGTTTCAGAAGCTTGAAGGCGTGGAGATGCCGCCGCCGACAAACCCGGAGCGCGTTCTGGGATATGCTCTGGGCCCCGGGGGCTGGGACGGCGTTTCGGGCGCTGTAGAGCGGGTTATCGAGGCTTAGCGGGCCACAATTCCTTTCCAGTGGCGCAAGTTCGGGCTGGTTTGCAGCGCGAGGGCCGTGCAACAAATGCGGTGGCACAGCCGAGGAGACGGGACTTGGTCAGGCGAGGCAAAACTAACAAGCCAGAGACAAGCTTTAGCGCCCATGTGGAATACCTGTTCCACATCACCTGCGAGGAGTGCGGTTTCTACTGGACCTATGCGTCTATGGACAAGGACTTCGACATCGAAGGCGGCAGTTACAGCTGCCCGCTCTGCGCCCAGAAGGGCGGGGTCAAGCTGCGCGATGTGATCGGAGAAACCGAGTAGCCATCCCATAGGCACGTCAGTACCGCTGCGCAGATTCTGTGCGCCGGTAGGGGACGCATTCTGCGACCTCAGCGCTATATTTCAGGAAAGCCCGGTAATTCTTGAAGAGAGCCTAGCGATGTCCTGGAACCCCACACAATCCTTGGAAGCTGACGGCGCGGGACACGCGCCTGAGACCCTCATTATACCCCGCGCCCGCGATCTGGGCGGATTTGAGGTGCGCCGCGCGCTGCCCTCGCCGCAGCGGCAGATGGTGGGGCCGTTCATCTTTTTCGACCAGATGGGGCCGGCGGAGTTTATCACCGATGGCGGCATTGACGTGCGCCCGCATCCCCATATCGGCCTCGGCACGGTGACCTACCTCTATCAGGGTGAGTTCGAACACCGCGACAGTCTGGGCACGCATCAGATGATCTATCCCGGCGAGGTGAACTGGATGACCGCCGGGCGTGGGGTGACCCATTCGGAGCGCACGAGCGACGATACCCGCGCCACGCGGCACAAGCTATTTGGCATCCAGACTTGGATCGCGCTGCCCGAGGACCGTGAGGACATGGCGCCGGATTTTGAGCATCACAAGGAGGCCGCGCTGCCCTATCTGACCGATGGCGGCACCTCGGCGCGGCTGATCCTCGGGTCAGCCTATGGCGAGACCAGCCCAGTCACGATGCAGTCCGAGACATTTTACGTTGATGTCGTACTGGAACCCGGCGCGGCCTTTCCGCTGCCGGACAATCACGAGGACCGGGGCATCTATGTCACCCAAGGCTCGATCGAGGTCGCGGGCGAAGACTATGAGGCCGGGCAGATGATGATTTTCCGTCCCGGCGACCGGATTTCGGTCAAGGCCGGAGCGCAGGGCGCGCGGCTGATGGCGCTGGGCGGGGCGACGTTGAACGAGCACCGGTATATATGGTGGAATTTCGTGTCCTCCTCCAAGGACCGCATCGAAGAGGCCAAGGAGGCGTGGAAGGCGGCGGATTGGGAGAACGGGCCCTTCACATTGCCCCCCGGTGATGATGCCGAGTTCATTCCGATCACGCCTGAGCTGGAGCGCATGAAGCCCAAAGAGCCGCGCTAGCTCCGGTTTTTCAGCCACTCCATGACGGCGGGGCGGACGCTCTGGTCGCCGCGGGCGCGGGCGGTATCGATGACGGCTTTGACCTCTTCGAGGTTCGAGCGTCGGAGCAGGTGCTTGACCGGGCCGACGGAGGCTGGGCGCATGGAGAGCGACCGCAGGCCCATGGCGGCGAAGCACAGCGCCTCGATGGGGCGTCCGGCGTCCTCGCCGCAGAAGGAGAGGCGCGTGTCGGTGGTCACGCAGCGCGCGACGATCTGTTCGATAAAGCTCAAAAAGCTGACGTTTAGAGTATCATAACGGCGGCGCACCCGTTCGTTTTCGCGGTCGGCGGCAAAGAAGAACTGTTTGAGATCGTTGCCGCCGATGGAGATGAATTCCACCTCCTCAAAGAACTTGCGCGGGGCGAAGGCGAGCGACGGGGTCTCGAGCATGGCGCCCACGTGAATTTCGCTCGGCAGCGCGTGGCCGAGGATGCGTTCGCGGTCGACGGCCTTGTCGAGTTCGGCCTTGGCCGCGCGGTATTCGTCATATTGGGCCACGAAGGGGAACATGACGTGGAGGCGGCGGCCTTCGGCGGCGCGCACGAGCGCCTGAAGCTGCATCCTTAGAACGCCCGGTTTGTCGAGCCCGACGCGGATCGCGCGCCATCCGAGCGCGGGGTTCGGTTCGTCGTTGGGCTTCATATAGGGAAGCACCTTGTCCGAGCCGATGTCGAGCGTGCGAAAGACCACCGGTTTACCGTCGGCGGCGTCGAGCACGCGTTTGTAAAGCGCCACCAGCTCGGCCCGTTTGGGCATCTGGTTGCGCACGAGGAACTGGAGTTCGGTGCGGAAGAGGCCCACGCCCTCGGCGCCCGAGGACGCAAGCGACGGCAGGTCAGCCATGAGACCCGCATTCATGTGCAGAGACATGGTGGAACCACAGAGCGTCTGGGCCGGCTGGTCGCGCAGGGAGGCGTAGCGCTGCTGCGCCTCGGCCTGCATGGCCATCTTGTCCTTGAACGCGGTCTGCACGGTGTCGTCGGGGCGCAGATGTACGATGCCCTGTTCGCCGTCGATCATGATGTGATCGCCGGAAAGCGCCTCGGTCGTGATGTCGCGCGCGTTGATGATCAGCGGGATCGCCCAAGCGCGGGCCACCACGGCAGCGTGGGAACCGACGGAGCCTTCTTCGAGGACGATGCCCCGAATGGTGCGCCCGTAATCGAGAAGCTCAGCAGGGCCAATATTGCGGGCCACGAGGACGGCGTCTGACGGGACCTCGACGCGCTCTCCCTGGCCGGTGAGGATCCTCAGAAGGCGGTTTGAGAGGTCGTCGAGGTCGTGCAGACGGTCGCGGAGATAGGCGTCTGGCACCTGACCCAGCCGCGCGCGCGCCTGGCTCTGTTCCTTTTCCACGGCGGCCTCGGCAGAGAGGCCAGACGCGATGTCGGCCTCCATCCTTTTGCGCCAGCCGCGGGAGTTCGCGAACATGCGGAAGGTCTCGACCACCTCGATTTCATCTTTGGTGGCGCTTTGCCCCGCCGGGTTGATGCCCGCGAGCATCTGGTCGACGGAGATGCGCAGCTGATCGAGGGCGATGTTCAGGCGTTCGAGTTCGGCGTCTGCGTCGTCCGAGAACGGGTTCGTGACCACCACGCGGGGTTCGTGGAGGTAGACATGGCCCACTGCCACCCCTTCCTGACCCACGGTGCCTTTGAACATGGCGGGCTGCTGGTGGCGGGCGAGAACGTAGTCGTCGCGCGCGGTCAGCTCGCCCAATTCGGTCATTTCGGCGAGCACCATGGCCACGACCTCGAGGGCGTAGACCTCATCCTCACTGTACTGGCGGCTGGTTTTCGACTGCACGACGAGCACGCCCTGGGGCACGCCAAGCCGTTGGATGGGCACGCCGCAGAAGGCCGAAAAGCTCTCCTCGCCAGTCTCAGGCATAAAGCGGAAGCCGCGGGTGCTGGGCGCGTCGGCGGTGTTCACCACCTTGCCGCGCCGGGCGACGCGACCGACGAGGCCCTCGCTGAGGCGCATGCGGGTCTGGTGGACGGCTTCTTTGTTGAGGCCCTCGGTGGCGCAAAGTTCCAGCGTTTCGGCGTCGCGGAACAGGTAGATCGAGCAAACCTCGGTCTCCATCGAGGCGGCGATGAGTTCCACGATGTGGTCAAGACGCGCCTGGCCGGGGCTGTCCTCGGCCATGGCGTCGCGCAAGCGTCCTAGGAGCTTGCGGCTCTCGGTTTCGGTCGGTGCGTTCATGGGTGCGCGTCACGTCCTGCTTCGGAAGTGACTAAACCATGGGTGGCGCGGAGGGGCAATTTGCTTTGCACAAGTGCGTCGCAGTTCTGGCAGTTGACGTTGCGGGTGAGGCGGCGTGTTGTCGGGGCATGCGTATGACCCCTTTTGCCCGTTTTGTTGCAGCCAGCGGCCTGACTAATCTGGCCGACGGGATTGCCGTGGTGGTCTGGGCGTGGATTGCGACGATCCTGACGCGGGATGCGTTTTTGATCGCTTTGATGCCGGTGGCGCTGCGCATGCCGTGGTTTCTGTTTGCGCTGCCTGCGGGGATCGCGGCGGACCGGGTGGACCGGCGCAAGTTGATCCTGGCCATGGACGTGATCCGGGCGGGGGCTTTTGGGCTGGCGGCGCTGGCGGTCTTTGCGGCCTCGCCCCTGCCGGAGGCGCCGGAGGGCGGCACGTCTTTGCCGTGGCTCTTTGCGATGCTCTTTTTCTGCGCACTGGCAGTGGGCACGGCGGAGGTGTTTCGAGACAACGCCGCGCAGACGGTGATGCCGACGATCGTGCCTCACGAACGGCTGGAGCACGCCAATGGGCGGCTCTGGTCCGTCGAACTGATCGGCAACGAGCTACTGGGCCCGGCACTGGGCGCGTTTCTCATCGCGGCCAGCGTGTGGAGCCCTTTTGCGATCAACGCCGGGGCCTTTGCGGCGGCGGCATTGCTGCTGGTCTCGCTGCGTGGTGATTTCCGGCCGCCGGCTCGGGAGAAGGCTGACTGGCGCGTGGAGCTGGCCGAGGGGATCAGCTTTGTGCGCGGCTCGCCCGTGTTGGCGGCGCTGGCATGGATCACCGGGTTTTGGAACCTGCTCTGGATGATGGTCACCGTCGCGCTGGTGCTGCATGTGCAGGAGAATCTGGGCCTCGGCGCCCCGGCCTACGGACTGATCCTGTCGGCGGGGGCGGTGGGCGGCATCATTGGCAGTCTGGCGGGAGAGCGTGTGGTGGCGCGATTTGGTCAGGCGCGGACGGCGCAGACGACGCTTTTTGGCCTCGTTCTCGCGATCCCGGTGATCGCGGTGGCCCCTAGTGGGTGGTGGATCGCCGGGGTTCTGCTGCTGTTGCAGATATCGGGGATGATCTGGAACACGGTGACGGTGTCCTACCGCCAGCGGGTGACGCCCAATGAGCTGATGGGCCGGATGAACTCCGTCTACCGGCTGCTGGCGTGGGGGATGATGCCTGTGGGGTTGATGCTATCGGGGGCGATGATCAACTTTTCAGAAGGCTTTGTGGATCGAGGGACGGCGATTACCGTCCCCCTCTTTGCCTCTGCGGTTGGCGGGCTGGTGCTGGCCCTGACGGCCTACCGCATCCTTGAACGGGAGTTCCCGACCTAAGCTTTCTCGAGCTCGAACGCGTCGTGGAGCGACTGGACGGCCAGTTCCATGTATTTGCGGTCGATCAGCACCGAGACCTTGATCTCGGAGGTGGTTATCACCTTGATGTTGATGCCCTCGTCGCGGAGCGTCGAGAACATTTTCGACGCTACACCTGCGTGGGAGCGCATGCCGATACCCACGATCGAGACCTTGGCCACGTTCTGGTCGGCAACGAGGTCGTGGAAGTTGATCTCACCGCTTTCCTTGGCTTCGGCCATGGCTTTCTCGGCGCGTGCCACCTGATCGGTGGGGCACGAGAAGGTCATGTCGGTGCGGCCTTCCTCGGAGATGTTCTGGACGATCATGTCGACGTTGACGCCTGCCTCGGCCAGCGGGCCGAAGATGGCGGCGGCGATGCCCGGGCGGTCGGCCACGGAGATGAGCGTCATTTTGGCTTCGTCGCGGCTGTAGGCGACCCCTGCAACGGCATTGGATTCCATGATTTCCTCCTCGTCACAGACCAGCGTGCCGGCCTCGTCAGACATTTCTTCAAAACTGGATAGCACACGCAGCTTTACTTTGTAGCGCATGGCGAGCTCGACCGAGCGGGTTTGCAGGACCTTGGCACCGAGCGAGGCGAGCTCGAGCATCTCTTCGAAGGAGATCTTGTCGAGCTTGCGGGCCTTGTCGGCGATGCGCGGGTCGGTGGTGTAGACGCCGTCGACATCGGTGTAGATATCGCAGCGTTCCGCGCCAAAGGCGGCGGCGAAGGCCACGGCGGTGGTGTCAGAGCCACCGCGGCCAAGCGTGGTGATGCGGCCCTCGGGGCTGACGCCCTGAAAGCCCGCGACGACGGCCACTTTCATCCCCTCGTCGAACTTCGCGAGAATGTTGTCGTTGGGGATCTCTTCGATGCGGGCGGCGGAATGGGCATCGGTGGTTTTCACCGGCACCTGCCAGCCCTGCCAGGAGCGCGCGGGCACGTCCATTTCCTGAAGCGTCAGCGCCATGAGACCGGCGGTGACATTCTCGCCAGAGCTGACTACGGCGTCGTATTCGCGCGCGTCGTAGAGCGGCGAGGTTTCGTTGACGAAACCCACAAGCTTGTTCGTCTCGCCCGACATCGCCGAGACGATGACGATGACGTCATAGCCATTGGCAACTTCGCGGCCCACGCGCTTGGCAGCGCGGCGGATCCGGTCGAGCGTGGCGACGGATGTACCGCCGAACTTCATGACTAGTATGGGCATCGCGGGCCTCTCACTTTCCGCGACGCGGCATAGGCGCTTGCCCGGTTGGGTGCAAGGGCTGCCGGGGGTGCCAAAAGTCTTTCAAAGACTTTTGCAAATTCCTTTGAAAGGAATTTGGCCCTCAGAAGGGGTGATCGCGTCCGTCCCAGGTTTCAAAGCAGCCGGTGGTGGCGGTCGAAAGCGCCTCAAACCGGGCCATCAACCCGTCGCGGGATTCGTCGACGGAGATGTCCGCACTGGAGCCGCCCATGTCGGTGCGTACGTTGCCTTGCCCGAACCGCAGTGTTGGCGTCGGATTTGCACGAAGCGGTGCCCGGTCTGTCGATCAACCGCTTTTGCGCCTCCGGCATGGAAGCGGTCAATCTGGCCGCCAACCAGGTAAAGGGCGGCGCGGGCGAAGCTTACATCGCGGGCGGTGTGGAATGCATGAGCCGGGTTCCGATGGGGTCGGATGGCGCGGCAGTTGCTGCCGACCCGTCGGTGGCGATGAAGACCTATTTCGTCCCTCAAGGCATCAGCGCTGATATCATTGCGACCGAATACGGGATCAGCCGTGACGATGCCGATGCTTTTGCCATGGAAAGTCAGGCGCGCGCCGCGGCGGCTTGGAAAGACGGGCGGTTCGGCAAATCGGTGGTCGCGATCAAGGATCAGAACGGTCTGCCCATTCTGGCGACAGACGAATACATGCGCCCTGGCACTGACATGCAGGCGCTTGGTGCGCTCAAGCCCGCGTTCAAAGACCAGGGCGAAGTCATGCCGGGCTTTGATGCGGTTGCGATGATGAAATACCCGCATCTTGAGCGGATCAACCACATACACCACGCCGGCAACTCATCCGGCATTGTCGATGGGTCGGCCGCTGTTCTGATCGGGTCAAAGGAATTCGGCGAAGCCGCGGGTCTGAAGCCGCGCGCCCGCATTCGCGCCACCGCCAAGATTGGAACGGACCCCACGATCATGCTGACGGGACCGGTTCCTGCCACGGAAAAGATCCTGAAGGACAGTGGGATGGCCATTGGTGACATCGACCTGTTCGAGGTGAACGAGGCGTTTTCCTCGGTTGTTCTGCGGTTCATGCAGGCGTTTGATGTTGATCACGGCAAGCTGAATGTAAATGGCGGGGCCATTGCGATGGGTCATCCGCTGGGCGCGTCCGGGGCCATCATCATCGGCATTCTGCTTGATGAAATGGAGCGACAGGACAAAGCAACCGGGCTTGCGACGCTTTGCGTGGCGAGTGGCATGGGCGCCGCCACCATCGTCGAACGCGTTTAGACCCTTTGACAAGTATGATTAGCGAACTACCTGACAAAAGTTGTAGGAATTTCGACTCTTTGGGAGTTAGTGATGGATACCGCTGGGGTCTGGGTGTCGGACGATGTACTCGAGGCGTATTTCAAAGAGTTACAGGACGTCTTCCACGGGCAAGGCTCGAAGGAGATTCCGGACTTTTTTGCTTTTCCGCTCGTAATTTACACTCCGGTTGGCGTGACCTTGGTGCAAAACACGCGTCAGTTCCAATCCATCGTAAGCGCGTATCGCGAAGCTCTTGGTTCGCGTGGGGTTGTCAAGACGGAGCTTCTTGTCGAAGGGCAGGCCGCGTTGTCCGACCAGAGGCTTCAGGCGACCGTGCGCTATACGGATCTGGGCGAGGACGGTCATGTTATCGCCAGCACAGTTGCCAAGTACTTCTTGATGAGGCACGGCGACCGCTACAAGATCGAGATGCTGGAGTATCTCGAGCTTCCGTTGTCATTGTCGGAAGTCGAACGCATCGTTCACTGACGATCAGACCATCCAAACAATTGCGATCATTGCTGACGGACCTGTCCGTGCAGCCAACTTTGCGTCGGCTTGCTGCCGAGCAGGGTTTTGAAAGGAGCATTCCATGACAGATTTCACTTATGCGGTTCACGATGACGGTGTCGCGGTCATCACCTGGGATGTGCCCGACAAGTCGATGAACGTTCTGACGCGTGAAGCCTTTGAGTTGGTCGAGGGTTTCGTCGATCAGGCGCTGGCCGATGATGCCGTGAAAGGCGTTGTCATCACCAGTGGCAAGGACAGTTTCGGCGGTGGAATGGACCTGAACGTGCTTGGCAACATTCGCGCCGAGTCGGGCGATGACCCTGCCCCGGCGCTGTTCGAGTTTATCATGAACGGCCACCGTATACTGCGGAAGATCGAGCGCGCGGGCATGGACCCCAAGACGCTGAAAGGCGGCAAGCCGATCGCTTGCGCCATTCCGGGGCTCTGTGCCGGGATCGGAACCGAGATCGCATTGGCCTGCCACTATCGGGTCATGGCCGACACGCCGAAAGGCCGAATTGGCTTGCCCGAAATACTGCTGGGGATGTTCCCCGGGGCGGGTGGCACGACGCGGGTTGTCCGGATGGTTGGACTTATGGCGG
>JBCDKE010000025.1:0-34545 GCA_038747015.1 Pseudomonadota bacterium | reverse complement strand
GCCTTGTACGATGACCTGAGCGCCAATATCGGTCTCGGGCTTCAAAAGAACCGGGTTCATATCGATCCTCGGCGCAATACCTGCGGCGCGCGCTTGGAGCGCTTGCGCGCGCCCGATCTCGCCGCCATCTGCGGTAACCGCCGCGTTATTGGACATGTTCTGCGGTTTGAACGGCGCGACGAATAACCCGCGGCGGGCCAGAAGCCGGACTATTCCGGCCACCAAGATCGACTTGCCGACGTTGGAACCCGCACCTTGGATCATCAATGCCTTGGCCATTCCCGCTCCCCGGTTTAGCGTGCCCCCGTGAACACGCCTGCACATCTCATTATGGGGGCTGCCGCATTTGGCAAGCCCCACAGGGCCTCCGTGACAGTTGCTGCCCTCATCGGTGCGATCATTCCTGATGCGTCATTGTATGTCTTGGCGGGGTGGGAGCTTTTCGTCAAAGGCACACCTGACAGCGTTGTTTTTGGACAAATGTATTTTTCGGACGAATGGCAACAAATCTTTGCCATCGACAATTCGTTTGTTCTATGGGGTCTGGCGCTTTGTGCGGCGCTATACTTTCGGTCTGCATGGGCCCTTGCTTTTACCGGGGCGGCGATCCTTCACATCGCTTTCGATTTTCCACTTCACAACGAAGATGCGCGGATGCATTTTTGGCCGCTCAGCGACTGGAAATTTTATTCCCCCATTTCATATTGGGACAGTTCGAGCGGAGGACAGTTTGTTGGCGTGATCGAACTTGCGCTCGTTCTGATCATGACGGTTTACCTATTCCGGCGTTTTCGGTCCTGGTTCTGGCGCGGGTTCTTCGGGTCCCTCGCTGCGCTCCAAGTCCTGCCCTTCTTTGCCTGGTACCTCTTCTTCTGAACAAAAAAAGCGCGCTCCGGAAAGAGCGCGCTTTTTTTCAGGGTTATCTGCGTTCCTAGGCGGCTTCCGCCTGGGCAGCCTGGCGCCGTTCGCTCTCTTCGCGGCTCAGCGCAACAGACGTCCGAACACCTTTGGAAACAAACTCCATCAAGCCGGACACAACGCGTTCGTTTGGGTCAATGCCAGCGCAGGATAGCACTTCACGCCCATCACGTGAGCGCGCCCAACGGGCGATTTGCTCAGGCCCATTTCCATACTTTTTGTCGTCCGCAATGGCGTCGTCCAAAGCGGCAAGCACCACGGCGGCGAACAGTTTGCGCGCGCGGTTGCCTTGTTCATTATTGAAAGCAGTTCCGTCGACGAAATCCTTCATCGTGGTTCCTTTGTTATTGCTCTTGCAGTTCGGCAGCGTTCAGTCGTTATGACTGAAAAAGACCGATTCGGGTTTCTCTTTTTTGCATGGCTGCCATGCGCTGATGTCATGGCTTGCGGGTCTAACAGGCCAGAAGCGGCGCTTGTCACCCCTTGCAACGGCAGATATAGGCAGCCTCACAAACCCTTCAACCTTTCGACACAGTTTTGACACATGCCGAAAATCAACGGAAATGAAATCAGACCAGGCAACGTTCTGGAGCATAATGACGGTCTTTGGTCGGCCGTTAAGGTCGATCACGTAAAGCCGGGAAAAGGCGGGGCATTTGCCCAGGTCGAGCTCCGCAACCTTCGCAATGGTTCAAAGCTCAACGAGCGGTTTAGAAGCGCCGACAAGGTCGAACGCGTCAGGCTCGAGCAGAAAGATCAGCAGTTTCTCTATGAAACTGACGGGATGCTCGTATTCATGGACATGGAAAGCTACGAGCAAATTGAGCTTCCGGCAGAGATTTTGGGCGATCGCCGCCCGTTTCTGCAGGATGGTATGATGGTTCAGATCGAATACTATGAGGCTGAGGCGCTGAACGCGTCAGTTCCTCAGAAGGTTACCTGCCAGGTCGTTGAGACCGAACCGGTGGTAAAGGGCCAAACTGCGGCGAATTCCTTTAAGCCAGCGATCTTGGACAACGGGGTTAAGGTGATGGTGCCGCCATTCGTTGGCCCCGAAGAAATGATCGTGGTGAACACAGAGACGATGGAATATTCCGAGCGCGCCTAGACGCTTGGTGTCTCGTCCAAGCGGGTGATCTTTGCATCACCTGCAAATACGTCCCCCTTGATACGATTAAATCGTAGATAGGCAATCGCCCGGTTCCCTGAACGTGTGTGCAAAACTCCCACGGGTTTTCCGTCCGACGTGATCTCTGATCCGGGATCGGCGGGCCCGTCTACCTCTACAAGAACCAGCCCTTTCTGAAGCGTCGTTTTGTGCTTCATACGGGCGGTTACCTCTTGGCCTACATAGCAGCCCTTTTTGAAATCCACGCCATGTAGCCGCTCAAAGCCGGCCTCAAGAATATAGGTTTCACCGGAAAGCTCTGCGCCAAACTCTGGCACGCAGGCCTTGACCCTCAGGTCGTCCCAATCTGCGATAACTTTTTCCTCTGCACCGTAGGCGCGCCATCCAAGAGATGGGTCGCGAGGATCTTGAAATGCGTCGCGGGGAGCAGTGCCCAGCCCTTGGGCGACCTTTCGGTCGTCCCAGTCTAGCGCCACGGCGGAACGGAGTTTGTACATCGAAAGTCGTTGAGCTAACGCAGCGGCTTCGTCCTCCGCTACATCTATAAGGATGGCGTCTCCATCGGGTACCAAGAAAAAGTCCGTCAGCAGTTTGCCCTGAGGAGTTAAGAGGGCCGTGTAGACCAAACCCTGAGACAGGCCAGCGACGTCGTTTGTCACCAAATTCTGTAGAAATTCTATGCGATCACTTCCGGATACGCGGATCAGTTTACGGGGCATTGGCGGCCTCACATTCGCTTCGCCGGCATATAAGAAGGGCGCGAGCTGGCGTACAAGGGGCAGGTCCCAAGATTTGCCCGAACCGCGGGCTTGGAATGCATTAGGAAAGGGTGTCGCGCCCCCACGATGACGGTTGGCGCACTGCCTCAGACATGTGGTTAACGCACTAAAAAGCAGGCATTGAACGGCGCATCGAGCTCATTGAATCGCGCTCGCACCGTACATTGTCGCGAACTGTTTGACCCCTCTTTCGTAGGGCACTAACTGCGCAGTGAGGAAGAGGAGCATTATGATGGCAAAGCCCAATCTGTCGTGGGGGCGTCCCATGCTGGCAATTCCGGGGCCGTCTGTCACGCCAGATCGGGTCCTGCAGGCGATGCATCGCCCCGCGCCGAATATCTATGCCGGACAGTTGGTAGAGATGACGGCCTCTATCATCCCCGATCTCAAGGCGGTCGCAAAAACGTCTGGCCACGTGGCGATGTACATAGCCAATGGTCACGGTGCCTGGGAGGCGGCTTTGTCCAACACGCTGTCTCGTGGTGACAAAGTTCTGGTCCTCGCTACCGGTCGCTTTGCCCATGGTTGGGCCGACATGGCCGAGCGCATGGGGATCATTTGCGATATCATCGATTTCGGGAAGCGCGCGCCGATAGATGTAGCCCGTGCGGAGGAGGCGCTCCGCGCGGACAAGGCACATGAATATAAGGCGGTTTTGTCCGTTCAGGTAGACACTTCGACATCGGTGAAGACTGATATTGGCGCTCTACGCGAATCCATGGACGCTTATGGGCACCCTGCGCTCTTGATGGTCGACTGCATTGCTTGTCTAGGGTGCGATGATTTCCAAATGGATGCTTGGGGCGTCGACGTCATGGTAGCCGGATGCCAGAAGGGTCTGATGACGCCGCCTGGCATGGCCTTCGTGTTCTTCTCGGATAAAGCAGATGCTGCGCGTGATGCTGCCGGGAACGTAACCCATTATTGGGATTGGCGACCACGCTCGAAACCAGAAGAGTATTACCAACACTTTGACGGCACCGCGCCTACGCATCATCTTTATGGGTTGCGTGAGGCGCTCGACATGATTGTCCACGAAGAGGGTTTAGAGAACGTGTTTGCCCGTCACGCGACGCTTGCGCGCGCGGTTTGGGCGGCCTTTGACGCCTGGGGTGCCAAAGGTAGTATCGAGCTAAATGTTGGGAACCCCGCGCACCGTTCCAATGCCGTTACCAGTGTCCGGATTGAGTCGCCCCATGGCACAGCTCTGCGCGACTGGCTTGAACAGCAGGCGGGCCTTACCCTGGGGATAGGCCTGGGCATGGCGCCTCCTGGGGATCCGGCGTGGCACGGGTTTTTCCGCGTGGGCCATATGGGGCACGTAAATGCTCAGATGATTCTGGGGACGCTTGCGAGCATTGAGGCCGGGCTAAACGCGCTCGGGATCGAGCATGGCGCAGGTGGTACCGCTGCTGCGGCGGCAGTGATATCAGGAGCGTGAACGCCGAGCCCGAAAAAGCGCCTCTGCAAAGGCCGCGCTGAGTATCACCCAGATAAAACCGAACAGGCCAGCTATGAGCCATAGGCTCATAAAGATAAGACCTCCCATCACGGTGAGGAAGGCGTTGGTGTAGTTGGGGGCGGGTTTTGGTTTGAAACTCTCGCGATCCATGGCGCGGAGCTTAGCGCAGACTCGTCTCGAGCACAGATAAACTTTTGTTAACCCACCTCCGAGAGGGCTTCCGGCAGGGCTTTGGCTAAGGCATCAAGCTCGGATTTTGGAGCGCAGGAGATGCGGATGCAGCGGTCTTGGGGGGCGACGAAGGGCATGCGGACGAAGATGCCGCGGTCGATCAGAGCCTTGACGACCGCGCGGGCAAAGTCGCCGTCGCGGCCGCAATCGATGGTCACGAAATTCGTGGCAGAGGGCAGGGCGGTGAGACCGTTATCGCGCGCGATCTGGTAGATCGCTTCGCGGGATGCGGCCACGTCGCCCAAGACCTGCTGAAGGTAGTCCTGGTCCTGCAAAGCGGCCAAAGCACCAGCCTGACCAACCCGCGACATGCCGAAGTGATTGCGCACTTTGTCAAAGGCCGAGATCAGCGAGGCGGGGCCAATAGCATATCCCACACGCGCACCAGCCAGACCGTAAGCCTTTGAAAACGTGCGCATTCGGATGGCGCGACTATTCTCAGGGTCGATCTCGGGCGCGGTGCCTTTGGGCGCGGTGTCGATATAGGCCTCGTCCAATATCAGGAGCGAACGGGCGGGGACGTGTTTGATGGTGCGCTCGACCACACCGGCCGGATGCCAGGTGCCCATGGGGTTATCCGGGTTCGACCAATAGATTAGACGGGCCTTTACCTCTTGGGCCTTGGCGATCAGGGCGAGGGGGTCCTCGTGGTCATCCTTGTAGGGCACGGTGTGGAGCGCGCCGCCAAAACCTGCCACGTGATAATTGAACGTCGGATAGGCCCCGGCAGAGGTCACGACGGGCGTGCCGGTCTCTACCGTCAGCCGCACGAGCAAACCCAGAAGACCATCAATGCCTTCGCCTACCATGATGTTTTCAGGCGATATTTTGTGATGATCGGCCAGCGCGTGGCGCAGGTCATAGGCCTCTGGATCTGCGTACATCCACGCCTCGGAGGCCGCTTCCTGCATGGCTTCAATGGCGCGGGGTGACGGGCCAAAGCCGCTCTCATTGGCGCCCATGCGCGCGATAAAGGCCTCACCGCGCGCCCTTTCCTGAGCCTCGGGACCCACGAAGGGTACGGTGCTGGGCAAGGATTTTGCCAGCGATGTCAGGCGCTTATCTTCCATCAGCCCATTTCTGCCAGACGAGAGAGTGCTTCGACCAGTTTGGCGCGCTCTTCGTTGCGGGCGGCGAGGTTGGTGCGGGCTTCTTCCACGACTTCGGCAGGGGCGGAGGCGGCGAATTTCGGGTTGTTCACCCGGCCTTCAAGCCCCTTGATTTCCTTGTCCAGCTTGCCGACGCTTTTCTCAAGGCGTGCTTTTTCTGCAGCGATATCAATGAGATCGGCGACGGGCAGGCCAAAGGTGCAGCCCGGTGCGGCCACGACCAGCGCGCCGTCAGGCATGGCGTCGACGATGCCGGGGCCCTCGACGCGGGCGAGGCGTTCGATGAGGGGCCAGTTGGCCTCGAGCGCGGCCTTGCCTGCCTCGTCGAGTTCCACGCCCATGAGCGGGACGCGGGCCGACGCCGGGACGTTCATCTGGGAGCGCGCGGAGCGGATATTTTCGATCAGCGTGATCACCCAGTTCATTTCACGGTCAGCGTTTTCATCAACGATTTCAGTGCCGTAGGTGGGCCACTCAGTGCGGGCGAGCATCTCTGCCCGCTCGGATTGGCCCCAGAGCTCCTCAGTGATGAAGGGCATGATCGGGTGGAGCAGGATGAAGCACTGATCGAGCACCCAGGCCATGGTCTGGCGCGTTTCCTCGGCGGTTTCCTCATTGGCAAAGAGGGGCTTGGCAAACTCGACATACCAGTCGCAGACCTTGCCCCAGACAAAGGCATAAAGCGCGGAGGCGGCGTCGTTGAAACGGTAGCTCGCGAGGGCGGCATCGACGGTCTCACGGACCTTCGCGACCTCGCCCACGATCCAAAGGTTAACGGTATTTTTGGGTGCCAGAACCTGTACAGAACCCGTATGGATTCCGTATGGCACCCGACGCTCTGAGGGTGAAAGGTTAACGACGCCGTTAATTTCGGCGAAACGGGTCGCATTCCAGAGCTTGGTCCCGAAATTCCGGTAACCCGCGATGCGCTGGAGATCGAGTTTCAGCACCCCGCCGAGGGCCGCCATAGCCGCCGAAGAGAAGCGCAGCGCGTCGGCGCCGTATTCGTCGATGATCTCGAGCGGGTCGATGACGTTGCCGGTGGATTTCGACATCTTCTTGCCCTTGGCATCGCGCACGAGGCCGTGGAGGTAGACGTTTTTGAACGGGATGTCGTCCACGACGGCGAGCTGCATCATCATCATCCGGGCGACCCAGAAGAAGAGGATGTCCTGACCGGTGATCAGGTCGGTCGTGGGGAAGTAGGTTTTGAGCGCGTCACTGTCCTCGGGCCAGCCGAGGGTGCCGATGGGCCAGAGGCCCGAGGAGAACCAGGTGTCTAGGACGTCTTCATCACGGCCTAATCGAATAATGATACTGTTGGGGGTCTCTTCGACTTCGAAGAGTTCACGGGTTTGCTTGGAGATAGGGGTTGGAATTTCCGCTGCGCCGTCGCGCGTGGCTTGCTCATTGTAACGTTCAATGAACTGCTCAGGATCGAAGCCTACTAGCTCTTCGACATTGTATCCTGCCCCGTAGTGGGCCGATGCTTGCTCTTGGACGTCTGTCCATGAAGAGCCACAGAACATGGTCTGACCGGGGCCTTGATAGTTTCCATCCTCGTCGATTTCCGGTCCATACCAAACCGGGATCTGATGCCCCCACCAAAGCTGGCGGGAGATGCACCACGGCTCGATATTTTCCAGCCAGTGGTAATAGACCTTTTCCCCGCTCTCCGGCAGGATTTTGACGTCGCCGGTTTTTACCGCGTCGAGGGCGGGGCCGACGATTTTGTCGGTGTCCACGAACCATTGGTCGGTCAGCATGGGTTCGATCACGACCTTGGAGCGGTCGCCGAAGGGCTGCATGATCGGTTTGTTTTCGACCATGGGAACGGTCTCGGAGATTTCCTCGCCGCCTTCTTCGCGGGTCGCGGTCGTCATGACGGCCAAGCCCTCGGACGTGATCTGGTCGACGACTTTGGCGCGGGCCTCGAACCGGTCGAGGCCGCGGAGGTCGTCGGGGACGAGGTTGATCGCGTCGACTTCATTCTCGGTGAAGGCGGCACCTTTGGCGTGGGCCTGCGCCTTGGCTGCCTCGTCGGCATAGGGCGCGCCGTCTGAGCGCATGGAGCCGTCGAAGGCCATGAGGCGGTACATCGGGATGCCGCCGCGTTTGGCGACCTGGTAGTCGTTGAAGTCGTGGGCGCCGGTAATCTTGACCGCGCCGGAGCCGAAATCAGGATCCGGGTATGGATCGGTGATGATCGGGATCAGGCGGCGGTGTTCCTTTGGGCCAACCGGAATTTCACAGAGTTTTCCGACGATTGGCGCGTAACGTTCATCTGACGGGTGAACGGCAACCGCCCCATCGCCGAGCATGGTTTCGGGGCGCGTGGTGGCGATGGAGATGTAGTCACGCTCTTCTTCGAACGTGACGTTCCCGTCCTCGTCCTTCTCGCGATAGGTGTAGGTCACACCGTCAGCGAGCGGGTACTTGAAGTGCCACATGTGGCCCGGGACCTCGGTGTTTTCGACTTCGAGGTCGGAGATCGCGGTCTCAAAGTGCGGGTCCCAGTTCACCAGGCGTTTGCCGCGGTAGATCAGGCCCTTGTTGTACATCTCGACAAAGACTTTGATGACGGCGTCGTGGAAATTGCCGTCGTTACCGGCGGGCGCGCCGGGGGCGCCGGACATTGTGAAGGCTTCGCGCGACCAGTCGCAGGAGGCGCCGAGGCGCTTGAGCTGGCCTTTGATCGTGCCGCCGGATTGCTCTTTCCATTCCCAGACTTTTTCGAGGAATTTCTCGCGGCCGAGTTCCTTGCGGCCGGGCTGTTGGCTGAGCGCGAGTTCGCGTTCGACGACCATTTGCGTGGCGATGCCCGCGTGGTCGGTGCCCGGTTGCCAGAGCGTGTCGAAGCCGCGCATGCGGTGCCAGCGGGTGAGGATATCCTGGAGCGTGTTGTTGAACGCGTGGCCCATGTGGAGGACGCCGGTGACGTTGGGCGGGGGGATCATCACGCAGTAGGACCCGCTTTCGGCGTTTTGCACGTGCTTGCCAGCGGTGAAGCACCCGGCCTCTTCCCAGGCTTGGTAGAGGCGGCTTTCGGCCTCGGCTGCGTTGAAGGTCTTTTCCATGGCGTGTCTCGCTGGCTGTGCGGCGGTGATTTAGCCTGAGTGGCGCGGAGCGGAAAGGGGCAATTGGCGCGGGTTTTGGTGCAACTGTCACAAAGGGTGACGCGGTTGTCAGCGGAGCGGACTGGCGCGGGGACGGTTTCGTGGCAATATCTAGGGAATGGCTATGAATTTTCATCCAGCGCGGAGCCTGGGCCATGGGGTTTAGGGAGCGCCTGTTGCGCCTGGTTGGGCGCGGATACGTGCGTGAGGCGACGCTGCCACCGGCGCGGGGCTATCGCAAGCTGGTGATTATCCTCGACGGGACGTTGTCGCAGCTGGAGCCCGGGTGCGAGACCAATGCGGGTCTGGCGGCGAAGTTGCTCAAGGAGCAGGCGGGCGAGGACGTGGTGATCTACTACGAGGCCGGGCTGCAGTGGTCGGATTGGCGAGACAGCATGGCGATCCTGACGGGGCGTGGCATCAACGAACAGATCAAGCGGGCCTACGGCTGGCTCGCATCGAACTACCGGCGCGGGGACCGGATCTATCTGGTGGGCTATTCGCGCGGGGCCTATGCGGTGCGCTCGCTGGCGGGCGTCATCGGGCGCGTGGGGCTGGTGCGGCGTCAGGAGGCGACGGAGCGGAATTTGCGGACAGCGTTCCGGCTCTACTGCGAACCAGAGAAGGTGGAGGCGGCGGCGTCATTTGCCCGGGCCCATTGCCACGACCCGATCCAGGTGGAGTGCGTAGCGGTTTGGGACACGGTCAAGGCGCTGGGGCTGCGGTTGCCGCTGGTCTGGATGATCACGACACGGCTGCATCGGTTTCACGATCACAGGCTCGGCGCCCATGTGCGGGCGGGCTACCACGCACTGGCGCTGCACGAGACACGGCGCGCCTATGAGCCGGTGCTCTGGGAAACGCGGCCCGAGTGGCGCGGAACGTTGGAGCAGGTCTGGTTCAGGGGCACCCATGGCGATGTCGGCGGTCAGCTGGGTGGGCGACATGCGTCGCGGCCCCTGTCGAACATCCCCTTCGTGTGGCTGATGGAAAAGCTGGAGCTGTCAGGGATCCATTTGCCCCGGGGCTGGCAGGATGAATATCCGCGCGATGCAGAGGCGCCGTCCATCGGGCACTGGGCCGGGTGGTCGAAGTTTTTCTGGAACCGTTGGCCACGCCGCGTGGGCAGCGACGCCTCAGAAGTGGTACATCCGAGCGCGGCAGAAGCGAGCCGGGGTGCGCGCAAGCTGGCGGAACGTGGGCGAGTTATCAACGCGCCCTGAACGCAGCCTAAGCCTCTATTTGATTTTCATGATCAGGCAGGTGGTGGAGCCTGTGGCATAGAGTTTGCCGTCCTCGACGCCGCGGATTTCGCCGCTCGCGACACCGGTTGAGCGGCCTGCATGATCGACGGTTCCCAGTGCCTCGATCTCGGTCCCGAGCGGGATCGCGCGGGTGATGTTAATCTTGTATTCCAGCGTCGTGTAAACCGAGCCTTTAGGCACGGTTGTCATCACCGCGCAGGCAAGGCAGCTGTCCAGAAGGGTGCCGTACCAACCGCCATGGACGGAACCGATGGGGTTGGAATGGTGAAATTCCGGGGTGCCGCGGAAGGCCACGCGGCCCGGGGCGACCTCGTGGACACGATAATTCAGCAAGCCCGAAATGGGCGGGCGGGACAGCTCGCCACGAACCATGCGTTCCATGAATTCCAGCCCGGATATGGAAAGGATTTCTTCCTGGGTGGGAAGGTCTTCGGGTTTTTCGGCGATGAACATGGCGCCTCCTGCCTGCGGTGCTGGCAGGAAGCTGCTGGATCAGGCGACCTTGCGCAAGGTCTCCTCTACGGGAACACCGAGAGCGCGGCAGACGTCGCGGGTAAGACCCGGTCGGTTCAGCGTATAGAAATGCAGGTCCTCTACGCCCTCATCGATCAGCGTCGAGCAAAGCTCCGCCGCATGGGCGAGGGCAAGCAGGTCCTCGCGACCGTCGCGCTGGGCGGTCTCGAAAGCCTGAGCGAGGTCGGTGGGCACGGTGGTGCCGCAGCGCTGGGCGAAACGCGCCACCGAGTTCCAGTTGTGGACCGGCAGGATGCCGGGGACGATCTGACCCGAGATCCCGGCGTCGGCGCAGGCGTCGCGGAAGCGCAGGAAGGTTTCGGCGTCAAAGAAGAATTGCGTCACCGCGGTGCTGGCCCCGGCCTGAAATTTTGCCCTAAGCCATTCGAGGTCGGATTGCGTACCACGGCTATCTGGGTGTGCCTCGGGGTAGGCGCCCACATGGACCTCGAATCCGTCGGCGGCCAGGGCCTCAACCAGTTCGAGGGAGTTCTGGAAACCTTGGGGGTGCGGCGCAAATTCCTCCCCCTGGGGTGCATCGCCGCGCAGGGCCACGATCTTGCGTACGCCGGCGCGCCGGTAGCGTTGCGCAATGGCGAGCGTTTCGGTGCGGTCATTGTCGACGCACGTCAGGTGGGCGGCGACTTCTGCACCCTGGTTTTGGAGCGCCTCCACTGTCTGGTGGGTCAACAGGCGGGTGGTGCCGCCCGCGCCATACGTCACTGACACATGGCGCGGCGCGAGCGGTAAAAGAGCCTGTGCTGCCTCCCACAGGGAGAACGAGGCGGTGACATCCCGCGGCGGGAAAAACTCGAAAGAGAGATTTACGCTGGACATCGACACGAGGCTCCTTTTTGGGACATCTCTTGATCTCGCGTCCCGCTTCTTTATACAAATTCATAAACTTCAAAACTGTTATGAGCTGAATTTGCATATTGATCTGAAGCATTTGCGCGCCGTGAAAACGATCCACGAGGCTGGTGGGTTGGCCCGCGCCGCCGATTTGTTGCACATTACGCAATCCGCTTTGTCTCACCAAATTAAAGGCTTGGAGGAGCAAGTTGGTGTGGATTTGTTCGTCCGGCGAACCAAGCCGCTGAAGCTTTCTTCCGCAGGGATGCGGTTTCTCAAGCTCGCGGAAAAGGTGCTGCCGGAGGTGGCGGCGCTGGAAGACGAGTTTCGCGGATTGCAGGCGGGCAAGACCGGGCGGCTCCATATCGCGATTGAGTGCCACGCCTGTTTCGAGTGGCTGTTTCCGGTGCTGGAAGCGTTTCGAAAAGCGTGGCCAGACGTGGATGTGGACATTCGTCCGGGGCTTGCGTTCGAGGCGATGCCGGCGCTGCAACGCGAAGAGGTGGACCTCGTGGTGTCTTCGGACCCGGAAGAGATCGAGGGCGTCACCTTTAGCCCATTATTCGACTATGAAGCGGTCTTTGTCGCCTCCTCGTCGCATCCGCTGGCGCAGCGGGAATTCGTCGAGGCCGAGGATTTTCGCGACGAGCTGCTGATCACCTATCCGGTGGAGCGGTCGCGGCTCGATGTCTTTTCGCAGCTTTTGACGCCCGCCAAGGTCGAGCCGCGCGCGATCCGTCAGGTGGAGCTGACGGCGGTGATCCTTTTGCTTGTGGCCTCAAACCGGGGTGTTGCGGTGCTACCCGACTGGGTGGTGCGCGAGGTGCGGTACCATTCGGACTATGTCACGCGGCCGTTGACGGAAGCGGGCGTGACGCGGCGGCTCTATGCCGCGACGCGCAGCGACGACACGACCAAACCCTTTATGGCGCATCTTTTGAAGCTTGCGCGCAGCGAGCCCCTGAAACTGCAGCGCAAATAGACATGCCGCGGCGTCTAGGGGCTTGAGGGTGGCGCGTGCCGGGTGTAGAGCGCGCGCCTGACCCACCGGAGAGAAGCGATGCAGGGCTCTGCCAATCTAAATGTCATGATGATGGCCGCACGAGAGGCGGGGCGGTCGCTGGTGAAGGACTTCCGTGAGGTCGAGCAGCTGCAGGTGTCGGCCAAGGGGCCCGGCGATTTCGTGTCGCGTGCTGATCTGCGGGCCGAGGAAATCCTGAAAGAGGAGCTCCGCGGGGCGCGTCCGACCTATGGCTGGCTGGCCGAAGAGGGCGGCGAGGAGCAGGGTGAAGACCCCACGCGCCGCTGGATCGTGGACCCGCTGGACGGAACAACGAATTATCTGCACGGGATGCCGCACTGGGCGATTTCGATCGCGCTGGAGCACAAGGGGCAGATCGTGGCGGGCGTTATCTATGACGCGGCCAAGGACGAGATGTTTTTCGCCGAAAAGGGTCTGGGCGCATTCATGAATGACCAGCGCCTGCGCGTGAGCGGGCGGCGCTCGATGATCGAGTGCGTGTTTGCCACCGGGCTGCCGTTTGGCGGTCGTTCTGATTTGCCGGAGACGCTGCAGGAACTGGCACGGGTGCTGCCCTCGGTGGCCGGTGTGCGGCGCTGGGGGTCGGCGGCGCTGGACATGGCCTATGTGGCGGCTGGGCGCTACGATGGTTACTGGGAGCGGCGTCTGAATGCCTGGGATCTGGCGGCAGGGATTATCATCGTGAAGGAAGCCGGGGGCTTTATCGAGCCGCTGAATCCTGAGGGTGACATTCTGGTGGACGGCGAAGTGATTTGCGCCAATGACCCGATCTTTCCGGCCTTTTCCAAGCTGATCCGCAACTAATCGGTGCGCCTGCGGCGCGCGCCTATCGTTTGACGCTCGGGCCGCTGGGGCCTTGGGGCGCTGCCCCAAACCCCGAAGTATTTGCGAAACAAAGAAGTGTTTCAGGTGTTGGGCGTGATGGCCTGGCCTTCGAAATAGTCGAAGGGTTCCAGTGTCTTGGGATCGACGCCGTCGAGGCAGGCGATGTTGATGCCGAAATCGCCGTTGCCGTCGGGGAGGCGGCGGCGGTGGTGGGTGTAGATCCCGCATATTTTGCAGAAATGATGTTCGGCCTTGCCGGTGCCCCAGCTGTAGGTGGCGAGGTGCTCTGCGCCTTTGGTGATGGTCAGATCTGCTGCGTGCACGCCGATTGTGGGGGCCTGGCGGCGTTTGCAGAAGGAACAATCGCAGCGGCGCGCCGTTTCGAGCGGCGGGTGCTGTGCGATGACCAGTTCGATGGCGCCGCAGTGGCAGGAGAGGCGGGTGCTCATTTCTTGCCCCACGGGCCAGGTTGGTTACGGGGTTTGCGGGGCACCGAAGGGACGCCGGGTTTGGCGAAGCGGTAGGTGGCTTCGGGGTGGGGCGGGTGGCCGTCGGTGCGTTCCCAGTAGCTGCCAGAGCCGAGGCGCATCCAGAGCGGCAGAGTAAAGACGAAACCGGCCACGAAGCCGCCTGCATGGGCCCAGTAGGCAACGCCGCCGCCTGCCGCCTGATCCGCAACGCCCGCGACGATCTGGAACACGAACCAGAACCCCAGCATAACCCAGGCCGGGATCGGGACGATCCGGAAGAAGATGATGAAAAAGAACAGGATGTCGACCTTGGCGCGGGGGAAGAGCAGGAGGTAGCCGCCCATGACCCCGGCGATGGCGCCGGAAGCGCCGACCATGGGCGTGAGCGAGGCCGGGTTGACCGCGACCTGGGCCACACCGGCGGCCACACCGCTGGCGAGATAGAAGATCAGAAAGCCCACATGGCCGAATTCTTCTTCCATGTTGTCGCCAAAGATCCAGAGGAAGAGCATGTTCCCGAGGAGGTGCATCCAGCCGCCATGCAAAAACATGGAGCTGAAGATATTGCCTAGGCCGTTGCCCGAGGTGAATTCGGCCGGCACCAGCCCCCAAGCCTGGTAGAAATAGAAGATCGCGTCGTCATCAGCGCGTAGGGGTAAGGTGCTGAGAAAGATGCCTATATTCGCCGCCAGGAGAGCGTAGGTCACATAGGGGGTCTTTTCGGACGGATTGTGATCGCGGATCGGGAACATGGACACAATGGGTCGCGTTTGCGCGAGGAGGTCAAGCTTTCCTTGACGGGGGCCGTGTGCGACGCACCATTGACCTATGCGTTTCTTGATCCCGATCTTCTTCGCCGCCACGCCCATCTGGGCGGAGACGTGCCCACCAAACAAAGATATCACTGACGCCGAAAGCGCGCTCTACTCGCGGATCCAGGCGCTTCCTGGAGGGGCGGGCATGGCTCCTTTGAATGGCGAGCTCTGGTCGCTCTGGACAGATGCGCCGAATGCGCGGGCGCAGGATCTTCTCGATGAAGGTATGCAAGCACTGAGACTAGGTGATTTCGGCTATGCAGCGCAGCAGCTGGACGAGTTGATCGCCTACTGCCCGGATTACGCCGAAGGGTATAATCAGCGAGCTTTCGTTCATTATTTGCAATTGGAGTTCTCGCCAGCCCTCGAAATGCTTAATGAGGCTGAGCTCCGGTCGCCGCGCCATACCGGTGTTTTGACCGGAAAAGCGCTGACGCTGATTGGAATGGGGCGCACCGATGACGCTCAAGAACCGCTGAAAAAGGCCGTGGCTCTCAATCCATGGCTCTCGGAACGTGCACTTTTGGTTGAGCCTCCCGGTCAGGACCTTTAACGCGGTTCCCGTGGCCCGCGTGGTGGAATGGTAGACACAGAGGACTTAAAATCCTTAGGCAGGAATGCCGTGCCGGTTCGAGTCCGGCCGCGGGTACCACGGATCGTAACTGCAGTTAGAGACGGGCTGTGGCACGGTTTTGCCTGGCACATGTGTTTCTAGGCGCTGACAGCTAGGGAACGTCCTCGAAATCCACTGGCAGATTAGCGGACCAAGCCGCCTTCTTGGAAGTTTCCATCCAAAGGCAGCTTAAATGACGCATCTGCGACCATGAGCACGCTAACAAACCGTTCTTCTTTACAAGCGGTTTGAGAGTCCAAGACCTTATACCTTGATGGAATATCGATTTGCTTCTTCGAAAACGTCGATAACGCGGGCTCCACTCTTGATGAGCGCGCCATGTTCAACGCCGGCCGGGATCGAATAACTGTCACCGGGTCCATAAATCCTTGTGTTGCCCCAATGGTAAACTCAATTTCACCTTCGATCACTGTGCCCCTCTGCGCGCCGTGGGAATCGCATGGCCGGTTACACCTGGCTCGACAACGCTCGAGCACTTTCGCTCTGGTGGGAGACTCTGCGGACCAATCGCTTTGCCGCAGTTAACGAATTTGCTTTGGCGAAGGGGTCCTGCGGGGTTGGAGTAACGATGGAACTTGCGTTCGGCATTGTCTTAGTGGCCGCCGCCACCTGCCAGTCCAATCCCGCTCAGAATAGAGCCCAAAACCTTCATGCGGAGTCCGGCAGCTTTGACCACGCCGGTGGCAGCAACAATGTGACCGAATGTGCCAGGGATGTTGTTTGTATACGCCTGCACGATGCAGCCTGCACCATCAAGCAACATGCCTTCATGTTCTTTGTGCTTGAGTTCGACAAAGACCTGCACGGCGCCACGGGCGGTTGCGTTGCCAAGTTCCAGGATGTCGCCGCTGGGTACGACTTGTCCTGTCGCGACGGCCGGCTGAACCGACACGATATGCGCCGGGAAGATCGCATCCCGAAAGCTCAGGTTCGCGTTGGTGTCACAGGCAACTTCTGCCGGCATTCCTTCGTAGATGGTCGAATTGGCAACCTGAGAGAACCCGGCCAGAATCCGCAACGGCACATCATCGGGTCTGTCAGGGATAATGATCATTGACGGGCGCAAGACGAGATTGGTCGCTGGGCTTCCCACGCTCAGCGCGAGTTGTGTGACGGTGCCACTTGCAAGGCTGTTGACCTCTGTAAAGGCCAGGCTTGTCTTTGCCTGATCAATGGAAGCTTCAAGGGATTTTCGTTCCGCAGGAATGCTCTGCTCCACGTCAACCAATGCCAGATCGAGCTGCGAATTAGCGGCATCGCGATCCGCCTCTGCCGCCTCTAGCGCGGCCGTCGCTGCAATGACGGCGTTGGTTGTACCCACTCCACGGGCGACAAGCGCCTCTGCGTCCTTCACATCGTTGGTTAGGCTGGCAATACGTGCTTCTACTTCTGCGACGCCTGCTTGCGCCACCTTCAATGTGTCTTCTGCCTTTAGTGCCTCGGCATCGAGCACAGCGAGTTGGGCTTCGGCCTCGGCCAAAGCCGCGCGTTGAGCGCTGTTTTCAATGCGAAACAGGGGGTCGCCAACCTCGACACGCTGCCCATTGACGACGGATATCTCCGTGACGGGGCCTGCGGTTTGGGCGACCACGGAAACCGTCCGGAAGGGGACAACGCCTGCATAAGTCTTTGGGTGAAAGTAGAACACTATTACGAACACGGTAATCGCCATGATCGCCCACAGGAACACAGCCGTTTTCATGTTCCAGACCGACATGGATTCTCCGCGCCGACGCAACTGGTAGTACCGTATCCAAACAGGAAACGACGTGAACATAAGCTCAAACATATCAGTTCCCGTTGTCGTTACTTTGCTCCGAAGGAGGCTCGGTCGTCTCAGGCTTTGGATGCGGGTTCAAATTGTAACGCGACCAATCCGCCATCAGTGCAACGAGTATGGCGGTCAGCGGCAAAAAAGGATGGAAATGATCAACCGGGAAGATCTCGTAAATCAACGCGATCGCGAGAAGTGTCGGAATGGTTTTCGCGAGTGGCGTCCCCTGCGCGCGGTGATCAGCCCAACGATCGAAAGCGGCATAAAGATAGACAATGCCATAGAGGCCCCCGAGCACGATCACCAAGACGACAATGACCAGGAAATCACTTTCCCCCGGAGGAACGAACCAAGTTGGGTCGGAATGGCCCTCGTGAGCATTTTCTTCCATAAAAGAACTCGTTTTAGAAAACTGCTAAGCTCGGCAGCATATTGAAACGCTGCCCTTCGGCTCATACCGCGTGGACTGTTGTTAACGCAAGATTTGCGCTCGTTTTCGGAAGCTTTTGCTTTGATTTACGGGTCTGTGACGAACCCTCCTGAAGGAGGCACAGTATCTCGACGTATCCTGCAGAGCATCCTGACTTCCCCGAGGATTGGTGTCCATTTCGGAACAATGTGTTTCTCAGCTGCTGTTGACTTTTGATCAGAAGTGTTAGATATTTCTGTCATGACAGAAGTTAATGACATGAGGAAATCGGACGCCGCAGCTCAGTTCATCCTCTATTGGGGTGATATGGGCAATCAGTGGGGCGTGAACCGGTCGGTGGCGCAGATCCATGCGCTGCTCTTCCTGAGCACAAAGCCGATGAATGCCGAGGCGATCTCGGAGGCGCTGGGCATCGCGCGCTCGAACGTGTCGAACTCGATCAAAGAGCTGGTGAGCTGGCGCTTGATCCGCCGGGTTCCGATCCCGGGGGAGCGGCGCGAGCATTATGAGGCGATCACCGATGTTTGGGAGATGGGCATTCGCATTGCTCAGGGCCGAAAAGAGCGGGAGATCGATCCGGCTGCGTCTGCGCTGCGGGACTGTGTTCAGCAGGCGAAGGCGGAGAGCGAAATTGACCCTGAAGTGCTGAAGCGGATGCAGGACATGGAGGATTTCCTGGCGACAGCGGATAAGTGGTACAACGACATCCTCACCGTGCCGCGCTCCAAGCTGATCATGTTGATCAAAATGGGCAGCCGCGTGGTGTCTCTGCTGCGCTTTACCGGGGGCAAAGAGGGGGCAGAGGCTGACGGCTAAAAAATTTGGCCGCTAATTTCTCTTGTGACGGAAACAACAGTATGTACGTATCTAAAGAAATGGAGGTTGGAGCGTCTGCAGGCCAAGCTTTGAAAGCTGCGGCCCCTAGTGGAGACGCCAATGCGGTGAAGGACGACCGGTTTCGTCGGTTGCTGGGTGCAGAGGCGTGGGAACGCCTCCCTGCGCCAATCAGGCGCCGTTTTAGCAAGCGGTTGGCGGGCGGGGCGAGCCTTGTTTATCAGGGTCAGGTTGCCGAAATGAAGATGAACGCGGCGGGGCGGCTTTTGGCCTTTGTCCTGCGCGCGATCGGTGCGCCGCTACCCTTTGACCGCACGTCGGTTGGCCGGTCGGCTGTTGTGAGTGTCACCGAAGATGAGGCGAGTGGGGGGCAATTCTGGGTCCGTCAGTATGGTCGGGCGTCAGGCTTTCCGCAGATGGTCAGCAGCTCCAAACGTTTTGGCGGACCGACCGGGCTGGAGGAGTATATCGGCTATGGCATCGGGATCGCGCTGCGTCTGGAGGCCAATGACGAGGCGCTCTACTTCATCAGCGATAGCTATTTCCTGAAACTTGGTCGTTTCCGTTTGCCACTGCCGCGATGGGTGGCCCCGGGCCATCTGGTGATTGGGCACGAAGAAATCGGCGGTGGGCGGTTCCGCTTTACCCTGGATCTGCGTCACCGAGTGCTAGGGCAGGTGATCCGTCAGGATGCGGTGTTCCAGGATGCGGAGATCGTCGGAGGGCGCCATGGCTAGAGTGGTTATTGTTGGCGGCTACGGTGTGTTCGGATCACTGACGGCGCGGCTCTTGGTGCGGGATGGGCATGAGTTGTGGCTGGCTGGGCGGAACCCCGAAAAGGGAGAGGCGCTGGCGAGTGAGATTGGGGCGGAGCTGCTGCAGGTGGACGTGCGCGAGGATCCCGAAGCACTGTTCGGGCTTGACCCAGATGTCGTGATCGACGCGGCGGGGCCGTTTCAGGACTATGGAGTCGATCCGTACCGTGTACCTCGGCTTTGTATCGAGTGGGGGTGTCACTATCTGGATCTGTCGGACGGATCGGAATTTACCCGGGGCATTGCAGCGTTGGATGCGGAGGCCGAGGCGGCAGGTGTCTTTGCGTTGTCTGGGGCGTCCAGCGTGCCTGGGCTTTCCTCCGTGGTGGTTGAAGACCTTGCGCGAGGGTTCGATGAGATTGACGAGGTGGACATTGCCATACTGCCGGGCAATCGAGCGCCACGAGGGATGTCCGTCATCAAGAGCGTTTTGAGCGGCGTAGGACGCCCATCGCCTGTTTTGCGCGACGGTGCTTGGCGCGACGTTGTGGGCTGGACTGAGAGAAAGCGGTATCGGCTGGCGCCCGATCTGGTGCGGTCGGGGTACTTTGTGGATGTGCCGGATATTCAGCTCCTGCCGGAGCGGGTGGCAGCGCGCAGCGTGATGTTTCGCGCGGGGCTCGAGCTCGGCGTGATGAACGGGGCCTTGGCTGTTTTGGCACGGTTGCGGCAGCTATGGTGGTTCGAGTTGCCAGAAGTGGCGTTTAGCGCGCTGCATATGTTGTCCAAGCTGCTTTTGCCCTTTGGCACCGATCGCGGCGGCATGCAGGTGAATGTCAGCGGGCTTCGCGGCGGTAACTTTCGGCATAAGCGCTGGACGCTGGTGGCGGAGCAAGGCGACGGGCCGTTCGTGCCGGGGATCATGTGTCGGGCCATCCTGCGCGATCCCTCAGAGATCCGCCCCGGCGCACGACCCTGTCTGGCGGAGCTGCGGAGGCGCGAGGTGGAGGCGGCGATGAGCGATCTGGCGATTACCACCGAGGTGGAGCACGTCGACGTTTCCGAAGGGGCGGCTGACATGCGGGCAGTCCCGCAGTAACGCCGTCTTTGGCTGTTGCCTTTGGCGCCCGTGGCCTGTCACAACGCGGCTATGAAAGCTCTCGAAGGTATTACCGTCGTCTCCTTAGAACATGCCGTGGCCGCGCCCTTTGCCACGCGGCACCTCGCCGATCAGGGCGCGCGGGTAATCAAAATCGAACGTCCCGGCGGCGGGGATTTTGCCCGGCGCTACGACACGCGGGCGCGGGGGATGTCGTCGCATTTCGTTTGGTGCAACCGGGGCAAGGAGAGCCTGACGCTGGATGCCAAGGCCGCCCCCGAGGTGCTGGAGCGGCTGGTTGCCGAGGCCGACGTGGTGGTGCAGAATCTGGCCCCGGGTGCTGCGGCGCGGATGGGGCTGTCGTGGGAGGTGCTCCATGCCAAACACCCCGGTCTGATCCTTTGCGAGATCTCGGGCTACGGCATTGGTGGGCCTTATGCGACGCGCAAGGCCTATGATCTGTTGATCGAGGCGGAGGCAGGGTTTTTGTCGATTACGGGGACGCCGGAGGAGCCCGTCAAGGCGGGGATCGCCATCGCCGATATCGCTGCGGGCATGTATGCCTATTCCGGGGTCATGGCGGCGCTGATCAAGCGCGGGCGCACGGGGGAGGGGACGCATATCGACGTTTCCATGCTCGAAGCACTGACCGAATGGACGGGGCATCCGCTCTATTACACGACCGACGGCGCGCCCTCGCTGCCGCGGACGGGGGCGTTTCACGCCGCGATCCTGCCCTATGGGCCGTTCGAGGCCTCGGACGGGGAGGTGATCCTGCTGGGCGTGCAGAATGAGCGGGAGTGGCAGAGCTTTTGTTCAACGGTCATCGAGCGCGAGGATATGGGGGCAGACCCGAGATATGTGTCGATGTCGGAGCGCACGGCGCTGCGCGACGAGGTGGAGCCAATAATTGCCGCAGAGCTGAGGAAGCTGACCGGCGAAGAGATGCGCGCGCGGCTGGAAAAGGCGCGGATCGGCTATGCGACGCTCAATGACATGGCCGCGCTCTGGGATCACCCGCAGCTAAAGGCGCGGGGTCGTTGGGGAGAGGCGATGACGCCCACGGGGCCTATTCCAGCGCTGGCGCCTCCGGGGCAGACTTTGGGGGAGTTCGGGGCCGTGCCGGAGCTGGGCGGCCATACTGATGTGATCTTGTCGGAGCTCGGGTACTCCAAGGCGGAGATCGCGGAGATGCGCGAGGCGGGAAGCGTCTAGCCGTCGATTAGCCCTGCTGAGTAAGCGATGGCCCTCTGGTAATTTCCGCTGTCGTTCCAAGCGCTTAGAACTTCGAAATTGCGGGTGCCCGGTTGGTAGGGTTGGCCTGCGCGCCATCCGTTTTCGCGGAGCATGTTGGCGGCAGAGGCCAGCGCGTCGACGGCGTTATACGGATCGGCCTTGCCGTCGCCCGTGGCGTCGATGCCGAAGCGTTGCCAGTTGCCTGCGAGGAACTGCATGTGGCCAAGCTCGCCGCTGGGGCCGCCCTTGGTCTGGGACGTGATGACGCCTTGGTCCACGAGTTCGAGGGCCGCGAGGGCGTGGGGTTCGAATTTCGGGTGGCGGCGGCAGTAACTGGAGAGCGTCACGGCCGAGCCCACGATGCGCGAGCCGCCGAGGAAGCCGCCATAGCCGGTTTCCAGCCCCCAGATCGTTGCGAGGATCGAGGCAGGCACGCCGAAATGCCCCTCGATCGCGGCAAAGGTTTTTGGGTTCTGTGCAATCTTTTGGCGCGCGCGGTCGACGAAGGCCTGGGCCGTAGAGCCGCTACGTTTGGCGAGGAAGGTCGCGGGGTCGCTTTGCAGCGTTCCGGTCTGCGTGGACGGGCGCGATTCAAAGCGCCAGGTGATGTCGGACATGCCCGCATTGGCCAGCGCCGTGAGGCCGGCCGATCCCACCCCGGCGGCGCGGGCGTCAGAGGCGAAATCCGCCTTGTAGCTGGCAAAGGCGGATTTGTCGGTGATGCAGTTGGCGGCGCTGGCGGCGAGTGGTGCCAGAGCAAGGATGAAGGCTAATGCGCGCATGAAAAGGGCTCCCTGAAACTTGGATCAGGGTAGCCGGTCTTGGGTTTTGCGCAAGCTAGTCGCGGGTGCCTGAGAACCTCTCCGCCCATTCGGTGCGCTGGTCGTCGGTGATCTTGGCGAAGAGCACTTCGGGGACGGTGAAGTCGTGGCCTTCAGGGAGGGCCTCGACGGCCTCGGCCACGTCCGAGGGCCAGCTCGTGTCGAGCGTGTTCATGCCCGAGAGCATGGAGGCGGCGGCCGTGGGGATGAAGGGGGCGGAGAGCACCGCGTAGATGCGGATGAGGTTCAGCGCGAGGCGGATTTGGGCGGCGGCCTGGTCGGGGTCCTCCTTGAAGGTGGACCAGGGGGCGACCTCTTGCAGGTATTCGTTGCCGAGCACCCAGGCGCCGCGGAGTTCGGCGGCAGCCTTGCGGACCTCGATGGCGTCCATCGCGGCCTCGTAGGCGCGGATGCGTCCCGTTAGGTCGGCGATGAGCTGTTCCTCGCGGGGGCCGAAGGTGCCGCCCGCCGGCACGGCCTCGGAGAACTTGGAGCGGCAGAACTTGGTCACGCGGCTCACGAAGTTGCCGAGCACGTCGGCGAGGTCCTTGTTCACGCCCTCCTGGAAACGTTCCCAGGTGAATTCTGAGTCTGAGGACTCCGGTGCGTTCGACAAAAGCCACCAGCGCCAGTAGTCGGCGGGCAGGATTTCGAGGGCCTGGTCCTGGAAAACGCCGCGCCCTTGGGACGTGGAGAACTGGCCGCCGTCGTAGTTCAGGTAGTTGAAAGACTTGATATAATCGACGAGCTTCCACGGCTCGCCCGATCCCAGAATCGTGGCCGGGAAGGAGAGCGTGTGGAAGGGCACGTTATCTTTGCCCATGAACTGATAGTAGGTGACGTCATCGGCGCCTTTGTCGGTGCGCCACCAGCGTTCCCAGTCTGACGGGTCGCGTTCCTGCGCGGCAGCGATGTATTCGATGGGGGCGTCGAACCAGACGTAGAAGACCTTGCCCTCCATGCCGGGCCATTCTTCGGTGCCCTTTTTGACGGGGATACCCCAATCGAGGTCGCGGGTGATGCCGCGGTCCTGCAGGCCGTCGCCGTCATTGAGCCATTTTTTCGCAATGGAGGTCGTCAGCACCGGCCAATCGGTTTTGCTGTCGATCCAGTCGCTGAGCTCTTGGCGCATGGCCGATTGGCGCAGGTAGAGGTGCTTGGTCTTGCGGACCTCGAGGTCGGTGGAACCTGAGATCGCCGAGCGCGGGTTGATCAGGTCAGTGGGGTCGAGCTGTTTGGTGCAGTTCTCGCACTGGTCGCCGCGGGCTTTGTCGTAGCCGCAATTCGGGCAGGTGCCTTCGATATAGCGGTCGGGCAGGTAGCGGCCGTCGGCGTTGGAATAGACCTGTTCTTCGTCGACTTCGCGGATCAGCTCGCGATCTGCCAGCACGCCCGCGAAATGCTGCGTGAGCGCGTGGTTTTCCGGCGAGGAGGAGCGGCCGAAATGGTCGAAGCTGAGCCCGAAACGGTCGCCGATATCGGCCTGAATGGCATGCATTTCAGCGCAGAATTCATCCACGGGCTTCCCGGCCTTGGCGGCTGCGAGTTCGGCCGGGGTGCCGTGTTCGTCGGTGGCGCACAGGAACATGACCTCGTTGCCCCGGGCACGATTGTAGCGGGCGAAAAGGTCGGCAGGCAGCTGAGAGCCCACCAGGTTGCCCAGGTGCTTGATCCCGTTGATGTAGGGGATCGCCGAGGTGATGAGAATGCGGGACATCTAAGGCTCCGGTTTTTGGTCGGGCTCTGATATGTCCGTTTCTTCGGTTGTTCCAGCCCTGTCCCGCTGTTGACCGGTAAGCTGCCCGATTTGGAAGGATGTACGCGGGGCGTAGACGTAGGCGGTGGATTTCTGCGTTGGGCGCGCGAGGCGTCGCAGGAGGGCGTAGCCGATGAGCGCCGCGTGGCCCACGGCGATGAAGACGAAAAAGCTGTAGGGGCCTAAGGCTTCGATCAGGCGGGCAACGCCGATGGGGCTGATGATGGCGCCTACGGCGTAGTAGAAGAGCAGTGCGGCAGAGAGGTCTGCGCGTTCGTGGGTTTCGGCAAAGTCGTGGGCGTGGGCCGCGGAGATCGAGTAGATCGGGAAGGTCAGGAACCCGAAGAGGGCGGAGGCGGCGATGGCGGCCTGAGGCTCGCTAACGGCCGCAGAGATCGCGCAGGAGAAGATCGAGGCCACGGAAAAGCCGATGAGCACCGAGCGGCGGTCGTAGCGGTCTGCGATCCAGCCGGCGGGGAACTGGGCGACGGCACCGCCGATGATGACGGCGGCGAGGAAGAGGCCGATCTGGTCGGCGGTGAGGCCGATCTCGGCCCCGTAGATCGGGCCCACCATGCGGTAGGCCGATGAGGTGAGCCCGGCCACGATCACGCCGCCCACGGCCAGCGGTGAGCGCTGGATCGCGAGCAGCGGTTTCAGGCTGGCGGCGGCGCCCATGGCAGGCGGGCTGGCGCGGGTGAGCGTCAGCGGCAGGAGCGAGGCGCAGCAGAAGATCGCGAGCGCGGTATAGGCCATGTAGAGTTCCACCCCCGCCAGTGCGCCGATCATCAGCTGTGCGGCGAGCTGACCGCCGAGGTCGACGAAGCGGTACGCCCCCATGGACCGGCCTCGAGATTCGTTGGTGACCTTGGCCTGGAGCCAGGCCTCGATCACCGTGTAGCAGCCCGCGATGCAAAGGCCCGAGGCTACGCGGAGTGCCGTCCAGACCATGGGGTCCTCGGTCAGCACATGGCCTAGGAGGCCGATCGCGCCGAGCGCGGTAAAGGCGGCGAAACTACGCGAATATCCGACCGCCCCCATGAGGCGGGGGGCCCACCAGCAACCGACGAAGAAGCCTGCGAAATGCGCGGAGCCCAGGAGGCCGATCTGGCTGGTGGAGAAGCCGAGCCCGAGCCCCGAGAGTGCGTCCAGCGTGCCGACGCCGCCTGAGGAAAGCTGTAGCAGGACAACGGAGAGAAAGAGCGCGGCGAAGGAAATGAGGAGGCCCATGGGGGCACCTTCTGCCTTTGAACCTGCGCCGCAAGCGGGTTTTCGACGGAAGGGCGTCGGATTTGTGCCGTGTTGTCGGGTTTTTCGTCTAGCGTCGGGTCAGGCGGGTGAGAACTTCGATCTCGATCTCGGGGCCGACGAATTGCGGAAAGCCTGAGGCGCCGAAATCGTCGCGATTGATGGTGCCGGTGAAGAGGATAGAGAGGCGCGAGAGGTCGCCTGAGTCGGTGCCGCGCTGGCGGAAGACCTGTGCGTCCATGGTCACCGGGCGGGTGACGCCTCGTACGGTGAGGAGGCCATCGACTTCGCCTTTGGAGAAGGTGCCTCGGACGGCTGTGGTCTGGAACTTGATTTCTGGAAATTGCTCGGTGTTCAGAACGTTGGCGCCTAGCATGGCGTCGGTTGCAAATCCGATTTCGGTGACTGCGTCGCCGGGGCTGAGGGTCACGGTGCCCGATGTGGCCGGCAGGTTTTCGGTGTCGAGCAGGATATTGGCGGAGGCGACAGGCATGTTGCCCTTCACGGTGTCGCCGGCGAGATCAAAGCGGAAAGCGACCAGGGAGTTTTCCCGATCGAGATCGTAGGGCACGGGCTGGGCGGCGGCAGGGAGCGCCCAAAGGCACAGCAGGAGGAGGAAAGCACGCATGCCCCTGTCTAACACGATCGTGCCTCAAGTCAGAATCGCAATGCCGTCAGTGGTGCGTGTTGTCTTGACTAGCTTTGTGGCAGCGGGCGGTGGCTTTGCCGGTCCCAGCCCACGGCCCAGCGGCGCGGCGGCAGGGCGCGGGCGCGCAGGCGTTCCAGCGTCCAGTGGTCGCGGCCATCTGTGCCGTTGTCCTCCTGAGGCGGGACAGGATCCATGCGCCAGCGGCTTTCTACGCCTGCCGCGCCGCCGTCGCCCGGCGTGAGCAAGAGGCCCAATGGCGCCACGCCGCGCCCAGCCCCAGTTTCGGCAGCCAAATGCAGCCGCCGGATTGGCGTCAGTGCGGGCGGGCCGGGCAGGTCGCCCACCATGAGCGGCACGGCCCCGGTGCGCAGTACTTCCTCGCAGCACCACAGCAGATCATGGGCCCGTTCGGGTTCGATGAAGGTCAACCGCCCCGGATTGAGGATGTGGGAAATGCCATCGGGGTTGAGCCGATCCGTATTCCAGGCGGGGGAGACCCAGAAGATCGGCCCCTCCATTCTGGCGGCGATCATCAGCGCCAGCGCCCGCCGCGCGGTGCCGCAGATTTCGTGCACGCGCGAGGTTTCGAGCGCCAGGTCCCCAAGGAAGGGGGGCGCGAGGCCGTGGCGAGGGCGCTCACGGGTGAGGAGATGGGCGGCAGCCTGCATGTTCATGTTATGTTCTAGTTTTGGTAGGGCCACGTCAAGGGCTGACGGTCGTGCCTGGTCGGTCAAGACAAAGTGGTGAGCCGGCTTGCACCATGAAATCGAGAAAGATGCTGGTGGTCCCGGTGACTAAGTGAAATATCTGGTGACCGGCCGTTGAGAAGGAGACCACCCCGATGAAACTGAAACCACTGGGCCGCACGGGCATTGATGTCACTGATTACTGTCTCGGCACCATGACCTGGGGGACGCAGACGGGTGAGGCGGATGCCCATGCGCAGATGGATGCGGCACTGGCGGCGGGGATCAACTTTGTCGATACAGCTGAGATGTATCCGGTGAACCCGGTGAGCGCCGAGACGATCGGCCTGACGGAGACCTATATCGGCAATTGGAACGCCGCCAACCGGTCGCGCCGGGGCGATTATATCCTGGCCACCAAGCATTCGGGCGAGGGGATGGGATTTGTGCGCGATGGGGCGGCGATCAGTTCCAAGACAATCGCGGCCACCATCGAGGGATCGCTGAAGCGGCTGCAGACGGATGTGATCGACCTCTATCAGTTCCACTGGCCTAATCGCGGCTCTTACATGTTCCGCAAGAATTGGACCTTTGATCCGTCGGGGATGCGCGCTGAAGATGTGCGCGCGGATATGCTGGACTGCCTCGAGGCGCTGCAGCGCGAGGTCGATCGCGGCACGATCCGCGCCTTTGGTCTCTCGAACGAGAGCGCATGGGGTACGGCGCAGTGGCTGCGCGTGGCCGAGGACAATGGATTGCCGCGGGTGGCATCAGTGCAGAACGAATATTCGCTGCTCTGCCGGCTCTATGACACTGACATGGCAGAAATGTCGGTGGCCGAAGATGTGGGCCTTCTGGCGTTTTCGCCTTTGGCTTGCGGGTACTTGACGGGCAAATACGCAGACGGAGCAGTGCCGGAAGGGTCACGGATGTCGATTGGGCCCGGCATGGGCGGGCGCGCGTCCCCGCGCGTGCAGGCAGCCGCTGATGCCTATGTGGCCATTGCCCGTGACCACGGGCTCGATCCTACGCATATGGCGTTGGCATTCTGCGCCGAGCGGCCCTTCATGGGATCGGTGATTTTTGGGGCCACGACGAGCGCGCAGCTGGACCATATCATTGCCGGACTGGACATGGAGCTGTCCGCGGAGGTCATGGAGGCTATCGACGCGGCCCATCGTGCGCAGCCGATGCCCTACTGACGCAAAATGGCACGTTTCTGACGCGTCTTGCATCGTCTCGCACGGCGCGTGAGGGTAGGCGGCACTAAAAGAGGGAGGATGCCGCTATGCCTTTGGCCATGAACCGCGAGGTTTTCATCACTTGTGCCGTGACCGGGTCGGGATCGACCCAGGATCGCAGCCCCCATGTGCCCCGTTCGCCAAAGGAGATCGCCGAGAGCGCGATTGCGGCCGCCAAGGCCGGGGCAGCGGTGGTCCATTGCCACGTGCGCGACCCGGAAACCGGCGCGCCGTCGCGGGATCTCAAGCTCTATCGTGAGCTCACGGATCGCGTGCGCGATGCCGATGTCGACATGGTGCTGAACCTCACTGCGGGGATGGGCGGCGACATCGTTTTCGGGGGCGTGGACGCGCCTTTGCCCGTTGCCGAGGGTACCGACATGGTCGGCGCGGAGGAGCGCGTGGCTCATGTCGCGGAGTGTCTGCCGGAGATCTGCACGCTCGATTGCGGAACGATGAATTTCGCCGAGGCCGACTATGTGATGACGAACACGCCTGGCATGCTTCAGGCCATGGGGCGCATGATGACCGAGCTGGGCGTGAAGCCCGAGATAGAGGCCTTTGACACCGGGCACCTTTGGTATGCCAAGCAGCTGGTGGCTGACGGGGTGCTGGATTCCCCCGCCTTGGTTCAGCTCTGCATGGGGGTGCCATGGGGCGCGCCCGATGATCTGAATACTTTCATGGCCATGGTGAACAACGTGCCGCATGAATGGACGTTCTCGGCCTTTGGTCTGGGACGTAGCCAGATGGCCTATGTGGCGGCCTCCGTACTGGCGGGCGGCAATGTGCGCGTGGGGCTGGAAGACAACCTTATGCTGGATCGCGGCGTGCTGGCGACCAATGAGCAGCTGGTGGCGCGGGCGCGCGAGATTATCGAGCGGCTGGGGTCGACCGTGATCGGGCCTGACGCAGTACGCGAGAAGCTGGGCCTGACCAAGCGCGCGCCGCAAGGATAGCCCATGCCGAGCTGCCTGGTCTTCGGAGACAGCAACACCCACGGCTCTTTGCCTATGGCGGGGATGCAAGGCGCAGCACGCCTGCCACGCGCAGACCGGTGGCCGTCGGTCATGGAAGCGACGCTGGGGAGTGCGTGGGATGTTGTGGCAGACGGGTTGCCCGGGCGCACGACCGTTCACGAAGACCCCGTCGGCGGAGGCCACCGGAACGGTCTCGCCATGCTGGGGTCGGCGCTCGGCGCGCATGGTCCGGTGGATGTGCTGGTCATCATGTTGGGTACGAACGATCTGAAGGCGCGTTTCAACCTTTCCGCGGAGGAGATTGCGCGTTCGGTCGGGTTGCTGGTTCAGTTTGCACAACGGTCTGGCTTGGCACAGGGAATCTTGGCGATTACGCCGCCTTTGGTCCTCGAACGCGGCTGTCTGGCAGGGGACTTTCGCGGTGCTGAAGCGCGCGGCGCGAACCTTCCTACGGCGATGTCGGAAATGGCCGAACTGGAGGGATGTGCGCACTTTGATGCTAATGGCGAGATTGCCGTCAGCGATCTCGACGGCGTGCATTTCGACGCTGCCACTCACAAAAAGCTGGGTCGCGTTGTGGCGGCCAAAATCACATCTATGACGGAGATGACATGAGCTCGATTGCGGCGATCATTGGTGGGGGCGTTATTGGCGGCGGTTGGGCGGCGCGATTTTTGCTGAATGGTTGGGAAGTTCGGGTGTTCGATCCGGACCCGGAAGCCGAGCGAAAAATCGGTGAGGTTTTGGAGAATGCGCGGCGGTCCTTGCCGGGGCTCTACGACCGGGCGCTGCCAGAGGAGGGCGTTCTCAGATTTTGCGAGACCATGTCGGAGGCTGTGGCGGATGCCGACTGGATCCAGGAGAGCGTGCCCGAGCGTTTGGAGCTGAAGCATAAGGTCTATCAGACCTTGCAGGAGCATTGCCGCGCCGACGCGATCATCGGGTCGTCTACGTCGGGGTTCAAACCCTCGGAGCTGCAGGGCTGTGCCACGCGGGCAGGCCAGATCGTGGTCACGCATCCGTTTAACCCGGTCTATCTGCTGCCCTTGGTGGAGCTCGTTGCCTCGGATGCGAACCCGGCTGAGATGGTGGATCGCGCGGCGGGGTTGCTGCAATCAGTGGGCATGTACCCTTTGCGGGTTCGCCGTGAAATCGATGCTCATATCGCGGACCGTTTCCTGGAGGCGGTCTGGCGAGAGGCGCTTTGGCTCATCAAGGACGGGATCGCGACCACCGAGGAGATCGATGACGCGATCCGCTATGGCTTTGGTCTGAGATGGGCGCAGATGGGGCTGTTTGAGACCTATCGGATCGCCGGCGGCGAGGCCGGGATGAAGCATTTCATCGCGCAGTTTGGCCCGGCGTTGGAATGGCCCTGGACCAAGCTGATGGACGTGCCGGAGCTGACCGACGAGCTGATCGAAGAGATCGCGGGCCAGTCTGACGCACAGTCAGGTGCCTATTCCATCCGCGAGCTGGAGCGGGTCCGCGATACCAATCTGGTTGCCATGATGCGCGCGTTGAAGGCCCAAGACTGGGGTGCTGGGCGCCTGATTGCGGAGCATGAGGCGGGTTTTGAAGCGCGTTCCGAGGCAGGCGGACTGGTGGAGACGGTGCGCCGGGCGGTGCCTCTCGATTGGGTGGACTACAATGGGCACATGAACGAGGCGCGGTATTTGCAGGCCTTTGGCGATGCCACTGACCGGTTCATGGAGATCATCGGATGCGACGCGGATTACATCGCCTCGGGCAGGAGCTATTTCACGGCTGAGACCCATATTCGCCATATCGACGAGGTCCATGCTGGGACGCTCATCACCGTGGAAACGCAGGTGCTTCTGGGTGAGGGCAAGAAGATGCATCTGTGGCACGAGATGCGTGCCGGCGAGCGGCTGCTCGCGACGGGTGAGCACATGCTGATCCATGTGAGCCTTGAGACCCGGAAAGCGTCTGTGCCTTCAGAGGCCATCGCGGCAAAACTCGAGGCCTATGCAGCCGAGCACGCGGCGCTGCCGCGTCCGGAAGGCGCGGGTGCTGCGGTGGGCGTGCGGCGATGAGCCGGGTTATGATCACGGCGGGGGCGTCAGGGATCGGACGCGCCATGGCAGAGGCCTTTGACGGGGCGGGCTACGAGATTTGGGTCAGCGATGTGGATGCAGCGGGCCTAGAGGCCTGTCCGGCGCACTGGAATACGCGCGCGGTGGATGCCGCGGACGAGGCGGCGGTTGCGGGGTTGATCGCAGAGGCGGGCCCCCTCGATGCGCTTTGCGCCAATGCGGGGATTGCGGGGCCCACGGCGGCCTTGGAGGAGGTCGCCCTAGAAGAATGGCGGCGCTGTGTGTCGGTCAATCTGGAAGGTGCGTTTCTGGCCGCGAAACATGCAGCACCGGGGATGCGGGAAGCTGGGCGGGGGGCGATCGTCTTTACCAGCTCGACGGCAGGGATCTACGGATACCCATACCGCGCGCCCTATGCCGCGGCGAAATGGGCCGTTATCGGACTGATGAAAACGGTGGCGATGGAACTGGGCCCCCACGGTATCCGCGCCAATGCGATCTGCCCGGGGGCCGTTGAAGGCCCGCGCATGGAGGGCGTCATGGAGCGCGAGGCCGTCGCCAAGGGGATGACCCGCGACGAGGTCTATGCGGGCTACGCGTCGGGCGTGTCCATGCGCTCCCTCGTGACGGCCGAAGACATCGCGCAGATGGCGCTATTCCTATGCTCAGACGGGGCGCGGCTCGTTTCCGGGCAGGTGATTGCGGTGGACGGGCATACCGAGAACCCTGATCCGAAGGTTACGCCGGGCTGAAGCCCGGCCTACGGGAGCTACAGGTCTGACCGCAGTTTGGCGATGAAATCGGGGAAATCTCGGTCGCCGATATCGGCTTCGCGGACGAGGCGGTCGAAGTGTCGGGTGATTGTGTCGACGCGGTCGCTGTCGCGGAAGGCGAGGTAGTTCGCCCCCAGATAGATCACCGCCAGAAGTGGCCCGAAGATCGTCACCGGTGCTGAAAACAACCGCCGTGCGTCGAAGAGGTGGAGGCGGAGCGTCGGGTAGAGTTGGTCATGAAGCGCGGTTAGACGGTCGAGCTGCGCTGCGCGCAGGTCGCGGGGGAAACCCTGATAGTAGCCTTCGGCGCGGGCCATGGCCTGCAGATCGTGGATTGGGACCGCGATTTCGTAGTCCGAGCGTGCGCCCCGCATCCAGTCCAGGCGGTCCTGGCTGGCGCCGATGGCCTGATCGGTGGTCCGGCCCAAGGAGGGCTCGTATTCCCAGCGCAGCATCTCGGTCGTTTTCAGCATGTCGGGGAGGCCCGCCGGGACGTGGCGGATCTTGTAACCCTGCGCTTCGCGGTGCCATGCGAAGATGCTTTCATCGACGAGGGCGCGGGGGGCTTCGGTAACGGTCATGGAGGCTGCGACGAGGTCGCTGGCCTGTTCGGGGCGATCCGACAACCCCAGAAGCCAATCGGCGCTGACGCCAAGCGCGGTGGCGCATTCGGCCACTAGCTGCGCGCCGGGGAGCCGGGGGCCGTCATCGCGCAAGAGCTGCGAGATCGTGGAGCGGTCGACGCCCGTTTCCCGCGAAAGGGCGCTTTGATTGGTGTTCGCGGCGTCGATGGCCTGTGTCAGTCGCTGCCGGAACACGGTGGCGCGGTCGCGTTTGTCTACTTTATCCTGCATTATGAGATATTAATCACATATGCGCAGATTTGTGAACTATTGACTGAATTGTGCAGCAGGGCGCTGGGCGGCATTGCAGTGCCATGGACTCTGCAATCCGTACATTTGTGAAATCTCTTCTCTGGGCAGCCATTGGCTTCTTGATGATGGCGTTGGTTGGCCTGATCGCGACGGGATCGCTCGTCACGGGCGGTGCCATGGCGGCGGTCAACACGTTGATCGGGCTGATTTCTTACGTGGTCTACGAGCGTGTTTGGGCGCGCATCCATTGGGGGCGCCTGTGATGCGGGAGTGGCCGACCTGGATTTTGATTATCCTTGCCTACGGTGGCTTTGCCGCGGCACTCTCTTTCAATGTTGCGCTTGCTGTGCCGGTACTGGCGGTGGTGATCGCCCTGCACGCGTCGCTGCAGCATGAGGCGATCCACGGGCATCCGTTCAAATCGCCCTGGCTGAATGCCCTGGTGATTTGGCCGCCTCTGACGCTGGCGATCCCGTATTTGCGGTTTTACGACACCCATCTTGCCCATCATCGTGATGCGCGGCTCACTGACCCGTTCGACGATCCGGAGACAAATTTTCTGGACGGAGCGGAGTTTGAACGGCTGGCTGCGCCGCTGCGCTGGGTCCTGGAGGCCAACAATACGCTCTTTGGGAGGCTTTTGCTGGGGCCGGTCGTAGGTCAGGTGATGTTCATGGCTGCCGACTGGCGCGCGATCCGCAGTGGAAACCGGCGTGTCGCCTTGGGATGGGCGCTCCATTTGCCCGCCATGGCGTGGGTGATCTGGGTCGTCTTGCAGAGCCCGCTGCCTTTCTGGGCCTATTTGATCGCGGCCTATGGCGGGCTGGCGATCCTGAAGATCCGCACTTTCTGCGAGCATCAGGCCCATGAGCAAACCGGAGGTCGGTCGGTGATCATCGAGGATCGCGGGCCGCTGGCGCTGATCTTTCTGAACAACAATCTCCATGTCGTGCATCACCTGCACCCGAATGTGCCATGGTACGCGCTGCCGGCGCAGTTTGCGGCCAATCGCGCGCGGTATTTGCGGATGAATGACGATTACCGGTTTTCCTCCTACGCCGAGATTTTCCGCCGCTACCTTTTTCGCGCCAAGGACCCGGTGGCGCACCCGCTCTGGCGCCGCTGAGGCGCGCAGGGTAAGGCGGGGCCATGTGGGTCCCGGTCACTCTTCTCGCCGCGTTTATCCAATCGGTGCGTTTTGTGCTGCAAAAACAGCTGCGCGCGACGGTGCTGTCGACGGCGGGGGCGACTTTTGCGCGGTTTCTTTTCGCCTGGCCGCTGCTGATCGCGCTGGCACTGAGCTATGGGGCGATCAAGGGCTATGAGATGCCTGAAACCTCGCCCGCGTTCTGGTTCTACGGCGTGGCAGGGGCCATGGGGCAGATTACGGCGACTATGTGTACGGTGGCGCTTTTTCAGCATCGAAATTTCGCGGTGGGCGTAACGTTCAAAAAGACCGAAGTGCTGCAGACCGTGTTTATCGGACTGATTTTCCTCGGTGAAACAGTCACTTGGGGAGTTTTTGCAGCTATCCTGATCGGGCTGGTGGGCGTTCTGGCGCTATCAGACAGCCCGGAAGTGGAAGGCGACTGGCGCGCGCGGGTTCTAAACCGCGCCACAGCGCTGGGCCTGGCGTCAGGTGTGCTTTTCGGTGTGGCGTCGGTGGGCTATCGCGGCGCGGCGATCAACATGAACGGAGGCGACGTTTTCTTGCGCGCGGCCTTTGGGCTGGCGTTGCTGACGATTGTTCAGACGCTGGTGATGCTCGTTTGGCTACGGCTGCGTGAACCTGGGGAGCTGGGCCGTGTTTTTGCGGCGTGGCGCACCGTGGGGTTGGTGGGCGTGACCTCGATGCTTGGATCGCTGGGGTGGTTCACGGCCTTTGGGCTGCAAAAGGCAGCCTATGTTAAGGCGCTAGGCCAGACGGAGTTGGTTTTTTCGTTCTTGTTTTCGACGTTTCTATTTTGCGAGCGTTCGACTGCGCGCGAGCTAATTGGCATCGGCGCGCTGTGTCTGAGTGTCGTGTTGGTCGTGCTGTTAAGCTGACAGATCCATTGGCTTGCCGCGCAGGCGCAGGAACAGGCTTTCCTCATCATCGTTTTTGAAGAACGGCACCGAGGCCGGGGCGATAAGAGGGTCGATCTGTGCGAGCTCGGCCAGGACGACCTCTG
>JBCDKE010000024.1:0-34854 GCA_038747015.1 Pseudomonadota bacterium | reverse complement strand
GCGCCCGCCGGGTCGCGGTCAAACACGGTCACCTGCGCGCCTTGGTCCACGAAATGCTCCGCCGTTGCGGCACCGAGGCCGGAGGCCCCGCCGGTGACGATGATTTTCGCTGATGTCAGATCCATGTGCTGCCTCCCGGTTTGGGTCGCGACCCTAGCACCGGGAGGGCTGGCCTCAAGCAGGTAGGTGGATTGCGAATTTCTCGCGTATGGCTGCGTCGAGCGTGGGGTCGAGCTTCGCCTCGGTCGGGTTCGCCAAAAGCTCTGCTGTGCGCATCTTGGCGTTCTCGACGAGATCCGGTTTGCCTTTCTCCGCCCATTCCTTGGGCGAGGTGCGGTCGCCCAGCGTCGGATAGACGAAATCCCGCTGCATCAGCGTCAGGGTCTGATCCGTGCCCAGATAGTGACCCGGTCCGCCGGTGCCATCGGGGCCGAGAACCGTCTCGCGGATGGTTTCCACCGCCAGGGCATCGTCGTTCACTTCGATCCCGCGCACGCAGCGCAGCGCCTGACCAATGATATCGTCGCCCAAGACGAGGCTCTCATGGCAGAACCCGAGGAGCGAGGCATGCATACCCGCCGCCTCGTAGACCATGTTGACCCCCGAAAGCCCGGCCATGACGTTGGAACACATTTGTTCCCAACCGGCCTGCATATCCGGCAGCTTGGAATCGCTCGCGCCTGCGGCCGCGCCGCCCGGGAGCCCGTAGAACTGGTGCATCTGGGCGCAGCCAGACGTCAAAAGCGCCTGTTCACCGGACCCGATGGACATGGCCCCGGTCCGCAGATCGAGCCCGAAGGGCCAGGTGCCAAAGATCGCCGGCGCGCCTTTTTGGATCGCGTTCACATAGACTAGGCCTGCAAGGCATTCCGCCGTGGCCTGCACAATGGCGCCCGCGAGGGTCGAAGGCGCGGTGGCCCCGGCCATGCCCGCCGACAGCAAGAGGACAGGCATCCCGCCGCGAATACAGGCCTCCATCACTTCGCTGCTTTCGGTGGCAAATTTCATCGGCGGCACGACAAAGCAGTTCGAATTGCTCACGAACGGGCGCTCGCGCCAGGCCGCCTCCGACCCCGCAATCATGTGCACCAGCTCGAGAATCGGCGGAACATGGGAAGGGTCGGTGATCGAGGTACCGACATGCTTTTTGGTCCCCGTCACAGAGGCGTAGACGGTGTTGATATCCATTTCCTCGTTGTCGAGGATATCGCGGCACACCATGGGCCGTTGCAGGAAATGGACATTATCGAGCTGCTGCGTCAGCCGCGCCGCATCGTGGAGGTCTCGCACCGTGCTGTCGCGGTAGGAATTGCCGTCGATATCGACCATGTGCACCGCAGCACCGGCGGTGCCGTAATGTACATTGGTGCCTGACAGCTGCATGTCATAGGCCGGATCGCGGCCCATCAACGTGATATCGCGCGCCGCCATCGCCAGCGTGTCCTCAACCAGCGCGCGAGAATAGCGCAGCCGTCCGTCATCGCCCAGTTCTGCACCGGCGGCGACCATGGCGTCGATCCCCGATTGCGGCGCGTCAGCGAGCCCGATCTCCGCCAGGCATTTCAAGGCGGCCTCGTGGATGCGCGTCACATCGGCGTCGCTGAGGGGTTTGTACTGTCCGCCAGGCATGCCGGCGCGCACCGGGCGTAGGCTTTCCTCCAGTGGCGCGGCTCGGGCGGCACGGCGCGCGGCGCGGCCGCCGGAACGGGACGGGCGGGGTGGGGATTGATCATTCATGGGAGGCTCCGAAAAGTTTGCAAAACAGGGAAAAGCTCACCTGTTGCCCGGACGCCCCCGCGCTGCACGTCCCCGTTTCGCCCCAATCGTGCGGAGCGTCAGGGCGTGCTGCCAATCCAACGATGTCAAACCAGTGGCCAACATGCGCCGAAAGGTGCCTACTAAACGGGCAAGTTCTAGCCAATTTGCGACCTGCGGGCCCAAACGCGACACTGACTTCACGAGGTTGTGCAACTTAAAGTTGGACTCAAGCCATGAAAATACCATCTACTGGTGCTAAGAGCCTGTTAGGTAAGTCAAATGAGCCGCGTCATTGCTTCCATAATACTCCTTTTTATAGGAGCCCACACCGCTAGCGCTCAGGCGTTCGACGGGCCCTATGTGGGGCTTCAATTCGGCGCGGCTGATGTGGATACCGACATCGGCGTCGACGGCGATGACAGCGTTCTAGGTTTCCATGCGGGCATTAATTTGAGCGCAGGTCAGTATGTCTATGGTGGCGAATTTGATTACGACCAGATCGATCTGGAGCTTTCCGGCGGTGCGGGAGAGCTGGAACAAGTTACACGCCTCAAAGCCCGCGGTGGGGTCGATGTGGGATCGACTTTCGTCTACGGCACAGCCGGCGTCGCCTATGCGCGCACCAGCGACCTGGGCAACGAAAATGGCTATTTCTACGGGCTAGGCGCCTCTTTCGATCTACCCGCGCCCGGCAGCGTCGGCGTAGAATATTTGCGCCATGAATTCAGCGACTTCGACGGATCAAGTGTCGACGTAGATGCCGACACTTTGACGCTCCGCTACTCATACAATTTCTAAAGTTTGACGACCACATTGCTTCGGCGCATCTCCGCAAGGAGGCTCGCTTCCGCCATCAGTGCAATTAATACATCAACATGACGCGCGGTCTGATATGTCGCGTCAGAATTTATCCGCGCCTCATTATGCCCAGCTTCAATCTCCATGAGACGTAGCGCTGCCTCGGCAGAGCAGGGAAGAGCCTCCTGCCCAAGTAGCTTTTTGAGCATACCCTGCCGGTCATATTCCATCACCCCATGGCGCGCTGCAGAGATGAGCAAACGCGGGCGACGCAGTTCCGATAGTAAAGTGTAAATATCCTTCATGTTCTGACCCCTCCATGGTCACTCATGACCCTGGCACAACCATTGCGTGTGTTGCGGCTACCCAGAAATAGCGAGCGGTCCTTTCAGAACTGTTTATATTTTCGGGACAATCCTCCAGATGCCAGCGATCGTTAACCATACGGTAACGAATACACTCATAGGTTGATTCCCATGTCTGGATAAGTCTGGGGACCGATCCGGGGATGAACTGGGGATATGTCATCACGGGGGACCATGCTCTATGCATGCAACCGGACAGGGGAATGAAGAGGTGTGTTTGCCTAACTGGCTTCCTGAGCCAGCACGCCATTACCTGTTTCACACTGAGGCCGGGCTTTCGATCCGGGCCGTGGCGCGCGCTGCGGGGGTCCATCCCTCGACAGTTTCTCGCCAGGTGCGCCGATATGAACAACGCCGCGACGATCCGCTGGTGGACGAAGGGCTGCGCTTTTTGGGCAGCTTCCACTTTTCACATGGCCCGGAGATGGGCCTTGCAGACGCAAAGGATCCTGCGCTGATGAAACACACGTCTCTGACGCCACCCGCCAGCACCGAAGCACCTTCCGAAGAGACAATCTCGCGCGAGGGGCGCCGCATCCTGCGGCGTTTGTGTGAAACGGGGGCCGTGCTTGCAGTAGCCAAGGACATGGATAAGGCCGTTGTAGTCCGAGACACGGCTGACGGTGGCACGACCAAAACCGCCGTGGTTGATCGCAACATCGCTCAGGCTATGGCGCTTAAAGACTGGATTTCCTGCTCACAACCAGAGGCACGCATCGCCCGCTACAAGGTAACCTCCGTGGGCCGCGCCGCGCTCAAGCGGCTCCTTGCCGAAGCAGAAAGCCGTGCCGCCGGTTTTAATGAAGCGCAAAGCGCATTTGCCGGTCAGCACCGCAGTTGGGGTGAGCGCGACGTCATGGAAGATGGCTCTGACGGCACGTCAAAACCGCGTCGCATGCGGTACAATATCGCCGAAAGCCCGCTGGCTGGCCTTGCGAGGCGCAAGGACAAGGATGGCAACCCCTTTCTGAGCGACGATTTGGTCGTGGCGGGCGAACGCCTGCGCGAGGACTTTGAACTGGCTCAGATGGGGCCGCGCGTAACTCAAAACTGGGACAGGTTTCTCACCGCGGGCCATTCGGGTTCGTTCACGTCAACCGACGGGCTGGGTGGACCAGAGGCTGCCCGCGCCCGGGTGCAGGATGCGCTCGCTGATCTCGGATCCGGGCTCGGCGATGTGGTGCTGCGCTGCTGTTGCTTCCTCGAAGGGCTGGAGACCGCAGAAAAGCGCATGGGCTGGTCTGCGCGATCTGGCAAGATCGTGCTGCGTATCGCACTTGGTCGACTGAAACAGCACTACGAAGAGCGCCACGGCCCCCATGGGCCAATGATTGGCTAAAATTTTCAGCAAGGTCTAAAACCGGCGCGCGGGGGCTTCTCCCGCGCGTTTGCGTTCCCGGATGCTCCAGCCATGCAACCGGCGCAATGCCGCATTCTGCGGGGAAGGTTGGACAATCGACGCGGCGCTGGCTACCAATTGTGTAAGCCAAAGCCACAAGAGCCCAAGCTAACGATGAAAGACTTGCCGGAAGAACTGAGCCGCCTCAAGCCAAAGGCGCCAGCAACCGCTGACCAGAAACCCCGCGTGACCAAGCCACGGGACCTCTCGGACCGTGCCCAGCGTCACCCGGAAAAACAGCGCCGTCCGGACAATCCGCAGCCGAAGAAGCCGAAATGGATTCGCGTCAAAGCTCCGGTTGGCGAGGGCTATCAGAAAACCCGCGAAATAATGCGGGAGAACAAACTCGTCACCGTTTGCGAAGAGGCCGGTTGCCCCAATGTGGGCGAATGCTGGAATCAGGGCCACGCCACCATGATGATCATGGGCGAGGTTTGCACGCGGGCCTGCACATTCTGCAACATCGCCACCGGTAAACCCCCCGAGGACCTCGACATTTTCGAACCGGGCAGGGTGGCCTTCGCGGTCAAGAAGCTGGGCCTGAACCACGTGGTGATCACCTCGGTTGACCGCGACGACATCGCCGATGGCGGTGCTGCGCATTTCGCCCAGACGATCCGCGCCGTCCGCAAACAGTCGCCCAACACGACCATCGAGATTCTGACGCCGGACTTCATTCGCTGCGATGACCGCGCCCTCGAAGTTGTCTGCGAAGCACGCCCGGACGTGTTCAACCACAACCTCGAAACGGTGCCGAGCCTCTACGCCGAGGTCCGCCCCGGTGCGCGCTATTTCCATTCCCTGCGTCTGCTCGAGCGGGTGAAAGAGATCGATCCGACCATTTTCACCAAATCAGGCATCATGGCCGGCCTCGGTGAAACCAAGGCCGAGGTCGAGGCAGTCATGGCCGACATGCGCGCCGCCGACATCGATTTCCTGACCATCGGTCAGTATCTGCAGCCGACGCCAAAACACCACGCCGTGGACCGTTTTGTGACACCCGAAGAGTTCGCGAGCTACGAAGATACCGCCTGGAAAAAGGGCTTCCTCATGGTGTCGGCCACGCCGCTCACGCGGTCGAGCTACCATGCCGGGGACGATTTCGCCCGTCTGCGCGCCGCGCGCGAGGCAATGCTGGCCGCCAGTGCGTAGGCAGCCATTGCCCTAGGTTACGAAGGTAGAAGGCCGCCTGCCTTTTCAAATCAAGAACGCAAGGCAGGCGCGTCTTGTACCTGCGCAGAGGTGTTCGCGTTCCCTACCCAAACACCAGACCGTGGTCATAAAGACAAAATTCATCCAATAATGTTGCAGACTAGAGGCACGCTTTGGTACTTGGCCTCTAGAGCAGCAGGGGCTTGCGTTTTTCGCAGGTAGCCAAACAAGTCCTCAGTGAGTTGAGCGGCAGAAAAAAACAGGTGATCAGATCGTGCAAGTAAGCTTGGAAGAACACAAAAAGACGATAAACGATGTCCGGATTGAACATGAAAAACGTCTTAGACGGGCGTCTGTCCGTGGTGACTTCATGGAGCTTTTCCCAGACGCGCCTCCCGCGGAGTTGCTGACTGATTATGACATCGCGCCGAATGATGCACAGCAGGCGCATATGGTCATGAAAAAATATAAAAAGCGCTCGCAAAACATTCGCCGGGCATGGAACCGAACGCAGCGTTTTCTTCCCGAGTTGCTTGTACCCGACGGGCCAAAATACCGTGTTCTAGAGCTGTCTACAGCGCATGGGGCGCAGCTCGAAATCGCGCGTCATTTCGGCCACGAGGTAATGGGCTGTGACTATGCCAATATGGTATTCTCGGAACAGAAACGTCCGTCCAAACGTCTCGCCGAAGACGTGGCAGCATTTCGATCGCTTAATGATCCAGGCTTTCAGCGCGAAACGGATGACTATGGGATCAAGCTGTCGGACCAGGACGGCGTTCAGAACTGGCCCTACAGGCCAATCTGTGAGTCGATCAATCTGCCGATGACTATTTTCGATGCCGGCAAAACACCGTATCCGTTTGACGATAAATCATACGACATCACGATGTGCTTCCAAGCGATCGAGCACTACTGCCATCCTGATGACTGGATGGATGTCATCGACGAGGTTTGCCGCATCACGACGCAGTCAATCGTCATTCTGCTGAACCCCATCCACAAGGATTACAATACTGAACCTGAATATGTTGAAGCGTTTCAGAAGTTCCGAATGGAGATGCGGAGGTTCAACCGAAATGGCTTCTTTTGTGCAGCGACTTTCATACATTGGCGCGCAGCCCACGGGTTTAAGCTCGTGGCGCGGTGATTGCTAGCGGGCAGCTACTCCGAAACCTGGATTTTGGGGCCGTTGCGCCAGTTCATATCGCGTTCTTTGAACTCGAGACCAAATAGCCTCTCGCCACCAATGACGACGATGGCCAACCCGACTACCGCAAGAAAAATGATGACCCGTTCTTTCGATGGGGGGCGTCGCGCCATGCGCGCCAAGCGTATGAAGCGTAGCGGTCCCATCAGTCTGTGAACCTCACGGCGCCGATGTGATCCAGATTGCGGTTCCGTTGCGCGTAATCGATGCCGTAGCCTACGACGAATTCATCGGGGATCTCAAAGCCGGTGTAGTCCGCCTTGAAATCCACCTTGCGCCGCGTCGGTTTATCGAGAAGTGCGATAGTGCGCAGCTTGGCCGGGGAGCGGGTCAACAGATGCGCGACGATGGCCTGCATGGTGAAGCCGGTGTCGACGATATCCTCGACAACCAGCACGTCGCGACCTTCAACAGCGCCGCGTAAATCCTTGAGAATGCGCACTTCTCCCGAGCTTTCCATGGCGTTTCCATAGGACGTCACCTCGATGAAATCGACCTCGATGGGGAGGTTCAACTCGCGGACCAAGTCGGCGATAAAGATGAAAGACCCGCGCAGGATACCCACCACGACCACCTTGTTGGTGCCTTCGAAATCCTTCTCGATCCCCCGTGCCAGTTCTTCGATCTTGGCGGCGATGCTTTTGGCACTGATCATCTGGTCGATGACATATGGTCGCTGGGTCATTGGGTTTCCCTTGATTTCACGACCTTACTAAAACACATCCACACACATTGCGAAGCAGGAAAGGCACAAATGCCAACGCATTCCGAGACCCGCTTTCTGCCCTACGAGGCAGGGCAGATGTTCGACCTCGTCGCGGATGTGGGGAATTATCCCAAATTCATCCCGTGGTGCGCAGCCGCGCGCGTGCGTTCGCGCGAGCCCTATCAGGGCGGCGAATTGATGACCGCTGATCTCGTGATTTCCTTCAAGGTCTTTCGCGAACGCTTTGGCAGCAGGGTAGAGCTCTATCCCGAGACCAAACAGATCGTGACCGAATATATCGACGGGCCGTTTCGCTACATGAAATCCACCTGGGAATTCACCCCGGCCGAGGGTGGCTGCGACGTGCATTTCTTTGTTGATTTCGAGTTCAAGAACGCCGTGCTTCAGGGCCTCATCGGAATGGTCTTCAACGACGCCATGCAGCGCATCGTCCGCGCCTTTGAACGCCGCGCGGCAGAGCTTTACGACTGAGCAGCGTTTAGGATCAGCTCCAGCGCGTAATCCATTGCTTTGGAACGGACATTCGCGCGGCCAATCGCCCCGAATTCCACCGTCTCGCTGCGCATATCTGCGCTCGTTGCCACTGCAAAACACACGCGCCCCTCGGGCTTGTGCTCCGACCCGCCGGGCCCCGCGATCCCACTGATCGCCACGGCCACATTGGCACTCGCCGCACGCAGGGCACCTGAGGCCATCTCCCGCGCGACCTGCTCGGACACTGCGCCATGGGCGTCGAGGCTCTCGGAGGACACGCCCAGCATCTCTTGCTTCGCCGCATTCGAATAGGTGACAAAGCCGCGCTCGAACACGTCCGAGGACCCCGGCACATCCGTGATCGCCGCCGCCACCATGCCGCCGGTGCAACTCTCGGCGCAGCTTACCGTCCAGCCCCGCGCGCGCAGCGCGTCGATGACGGCGGCAGCGCTCATGCCACGATCCCCAGCGTCGCGATCAGATACATGGTCGCAAACGCCGCGATAGCGGCCATGATACCGGCCAGAATGTCGTCAAACATGACGCCAAAAGGGTCTTCGCGCCGGTCCGCCCAGGACACGGGCCACGGTTTTAGGATGTCAAAGAGGCGGAAGAAAACGAATCCGATTGCCAGCGCTATGACGTAGTTGATCCCGCCAATGTCATCGCCAGGAAAAAGCCCGCGTATGAATGCAAAAGGCAACAGGGCCACCCACTGGCCCGCCACCTCGTCAATGACAACTTCGCTCGGATCATGGTTTTCCGGCCCTGCGACCTGCGCCGTGGCCCAGACGCCGATGGCAAAGGCGATTACGGCGCCAACCGCCAGCGCCCATACGCCGCCCAGCTCGATGATCGGCACCGCGGCGATGACGCCTGCCAGTGATCCCCAGGTGCCCGGCGCGGGCTTCATATGGCCCACATAGAAAAACGTCGCGATGATCCTGCTCATGCCTTCTCATTATGCGACTGGCGCGGGAGTGGGCAAGCAGGCGGCAACACGGCCCTATCTGCACAATAATTAATCATGTGATGCATTCTGCGCCGAATCTGTCTATCTGCGGTTTGAGCCGCCCTGCGCGGGGCGATAACCAAGCTCAAACGCCCAAGGAATGTGCATGTGTTGAAGTTTGCGGCTGACGGTGCCGAAGCTCCCCCAGTTGTTCTTGCTCCGCTCGCGGGGATCACAGACCTGCCGTTCCGCAACCTCGTGACGTCTTTCGGCGCAGACCTCGTGGTTTCAGAAATGGTCGCGTCTCAAGAAATGGTGCAGGCGCGTCCGGGCACGCGGGAAAAGGCCGAAATCGGCGCCAACGTCGAAAGAACCGCCGTGCAGATCGCGGGACGCGAGGCGCATTGGATGGCCGAGGCCGCGAAACTGCTCGAAGGGCAGGGCGCCCGCGTCATCGACATCAATATGGGCTGCCCGGCCAAGAAAGTGACCAATGGCTATTCCGGCTCTGCGCTCATGCGCGATCTTGACCATGCGCTCACGCTGATCGAGGCCGTGGTGGCCGCCGTAAAGGTGCCGGTGACGCTCAAGACCCGACTGGGCTGGGACGATGACACGCTCAATGCGCCCGAACTCGCCCGCCGTGCCGAGGCCGCAGGCATCCGCTGGATCTCTATCCACGGCCGCACACGCTGCCAGTTCTACAAGGGCAATGCCGACTGGTGGACCGTGCGCCGGGTGAAAGAACAGGTCTCTATCCCTGTCATCGTTAATGGCGACATCACCTCGGTCGACACCGCCCGCGCGGCGCTCGCCGCCAGCGGGGCAGACGGCGTCATGGTGGGCCGCGGAGCCCAGGGCGCGCCCTGGCGCCTGGCCCAGATCCGCGACGCTCTGGCTGGCCGCACGCCGCGTCCTAACCCGGATGAAGCGACGCGCATTTCCATTGCGCAAGATCACTACGCCGCCATGCTCGACTTCTACGGCGCCGAGCTCGGCAACCGCGTCGCGCGCAAGCATCTCGGCTGGTACATGGACGCCGCTGGCACGAATGCGGCCCTGCGTCGCCAGGTGCTGACGTCCAAGGACGCAGATGATGTCGCTGCGATGCTCCCGGACGCCCTCTCCGCCGGGAGGCTCGCCGCATGACCAGCTTTGACGATCTGTGGTCCTCGCTCCCGGTGCCCGCACTGACGCTGACGCCGGACGATCTGATCGGCCAGATCAACCCGGCGGCGGAATCCTTCCTGAACCAGTCCAAAAGATCCCTGATGGGCAAACCCGTCTGGGACAAGGTCATGGTGGACGCGCCGCTAGAGGCCTCGCTGGCCCGCGCCCGTTCCAAGGGCGTGCCGCTCTTTGTCAATGACGTGGATGTGGGCTCGGGCGAACGCCCGCCGCTCCAGTGCAACATCCAGATTGCGCCGCTTCAGGGCTCCGAGGGTGACATGATCTTCCTGATCGAGCCGCGCGAGATGGCCGGACGGGTAGGGCGCAACTCCAAATCCAAAACGGCGGCGAAATCGGCCATCGGCATGGCCGAGATGCTCGCTCACGAGATCAAGAACCCGCTCGCGGGGATCACCGGGGCTGCGCAACTCTTGTCGATGAACCTCTCGAACGGCGACCTCGAGCTGACCGATCTCATCGTCGCCGAAACCCGGCGCATCGTGAAGCTCCTCGAGCAGGTCGAAGAGTTCGGCAACGTCTCGCCGCCACAGATGAAGCCGGTCAATGTCCACGACATCCTCGACCGCACCCGCAAATCCGCCGCCGTGGGCTTTGCCGCCCATATGACCATCCGCGAAAGCTATGACCCCTCGCTGCCGCCGACACTGGGCGACGCCGATCAGCTGCTTCAGGTGCTCCTGAACCTCGTCAAAAACGCGGCCGAGGCCTCCAAGGGTCAGCCGGGCACCATAGTGCTCAGGACGTATTACGAACAATCCCTGCGTCTCAGGCGCACCGATGGGACGGGGCGCACGCTGCCGCTCCAGATCGAGATCATCGATGACGGGCCGGGCCTGCCCCCCGACATCGCCTCCGACATCTTTGACCCGTTCATCTCGGGCCGAGAAAACGGCACCGGGCTCGGCCTCGCGCTCGTGTCCAAAATCATCGCAGATCACGACGGATGGATTTCCGTCGACAGCGTCCCCGGACGCACCGTGTTTCGAATTTCACTACCGGTCGCGCCCCCCGCGACCACTTCTGAGGAGCTCTAGCCATGGACGGCACCGTTCTCATAGCCGACGATGACCGCACGATCCGAACCGTGCTGACACAGGCGCTGACGCGCGCAGGATGCAAGGTGCACGCCACGTCCTCCCTCATGACGCTGCTCAGGTGGGTAGAAGAGGGCAAAGGTGACCTCGTCATCTCTGACGTGATGATGCCGGACGGCAATGGCCTCGATGCGCTGCCCAAGATCGGCGAATTGCGTCCGGGTCTGCCCGTAATCGTGATCTCGGCGCAGAACACGATCGTTACGGCAATTCAGGCGACCGAAAAGGACGCCTATGACTATCTGCCTAAACCGTTCGACCTGCCGGACCTGATGAAACGCGCCTCCCGCGCGCTAGAGGTCAAACGCCGGATGCCGACGCCCGCCAATGACGACCGCGCGACGACGGACGACTTGCCCTTGGTTGGGCGGACGGCGTCCATGCAGGCGCTCTATCGCCTTGTGGCGCGGGTCATGAATGCCGAACTCCCCGTCTTGATCTCTGGTGAAAGCGGCACCGGCAAAAGCCTGATCGCCAAGGCAATCCACGATTTCTCCGACCGCCGTAACTCGCCCTTCGTAACCGTGGCCGCCGAGGACCTCGAAGGCGTCGACGGCCCGTCGGCACTTCTGGCCAAGGCGCGGGGGGGATCGCTCCTTTTTGATGAGGTTGGGGATCTCGGCGAAGAAGCACAGGCCCGCATCGTACGCATGCTCGACAGCCTCACCGACAATTCGCCCCGCATCATGGCCACGAGCCAAGTAGACCTGATGCACAAAATGGAAGCAGGCGATTTCCGTCAGGACCTTTTCTACCGCCTTTCAGGCGTGACCATGACCGTGCCGGCCCTGCGCGAACGTGTGGATGATATCCCGCTTCTCGCCGATCACTTCCTCACACGGGCCGTGCGCGACGGCGCGCCCCAGCGGAAACTCTCGCCCTCCGCGGTTGAATTGATCCGCAGCTACTCCTGGCCGGGCAACGTCCGGCAGCTCGAAAACGCGATCCGCCGATTGGTGGTGACCGCCGCCGAAGAGGAAATCACCCGGCCAGAGGTTGAAAGCATCCTCGGCAACCAACCCGCCGTCGATCCGGTGGCCGGCGCTGCCGATACCGAGAAACTCTCGGCCTCCGTGGCCAAACACCTGCGGCGCTACTTCGATCTCCATGGGGGGGTCCTGCCACCCCCGGGGCTCTATCAGCGGATCCTCCGTGAAATCGAAATGCCTCTGATCGAGATCGCGCTCGAAGCAACCGGCGGCAATCAGGCAAAATGTGCGGACCTGCTCGGGATCAACCGAAATACGCTGCGGAAGAAAATCACCGACCTCGATATTCGCGTGACACGGCGGCGCAAACTGATGTAAACCTGCCACAATAGCGTGGCGAGCCAGTCTCAGAGTGGCCAAAAGATCACGCAAGGTAGCAGAAACTGTCGCTCCGGCGACACGAAAACGTCAGGTGCCCGGTGCAAGAGCCCTCCAGGCCAGTCCAGATGCTTAACCAGCTGTCGCGCTGGAGGCGCAAGCGTTCTGTGCGCACGACCTTCACCGTTATTTTGGTGGCGCTTGGGCCACTACTGGCGGTGGGCACTTTCCTGGCGCTTGGGCCCTTTGACCAGGGCGGCAACACGCTGATCCTGCGCTACGTGCTCTTGGCCGACTTCGTCTACGTGATGGTTGTCGCCGCACTCATTCTTTACCAGGTGGCACAGATGATCGCCGCGCGTCGCGCGCGCTCGGCCGGGTCGCGGCTTCACCTGCGCCTGACGGCAGTATTCGCCGTGCTGGCTTTGGTACCCACGGTGATCGTGGCGGTCTTTGCGATCCTCACAGTGAACACTGGCCTCGAAGGCTGGTTTTCTGAGCGCGTACGCTCGGTGATCGGTGCTTCTCTGGCGGCTGCAGAGGCCTATAGCGAAGAGGAAAAACAGGGCCTTGAGAATGATACCATGGCCATCGCGCGCGTTCTGAACGGCGAACGCACAGCCCAGCCACTCGTTTCGGACAGTGGATTTGACGGCAATGTACGCCAGCTGCTGGGTAGCGTGCAACCCCGCATCCAGAGGGGCCTGAAGGAGGCCTATGTAATTGACGGTCTCGGCGACATCCGCTCTCGTGGCGCGTCGTCTTATGAATTCAACTTTGAACGTCCAACGGATGCCGAGTTCGACAGCTTGACCGATGGTGAGGTCCTCATCATCGAAGATTGGGCAAATAACGAATTCCGCGCACTGCACAGGCTGTCGGCCTTCACGGACCGCTACCTCTATGTCAGCCGCGAGGTCGACGGCGATATCCTGACACTGCTCGACGACACGCAGGAGAGTGCCCAGCTTTACAACCAGTTGGAAAACGACCGGGGCAGGCTGCTCTTTGATTTCGGGCTGCTCTATCTTGGCTTTGCCGTGATCCTTGTTCTGGCCGCCACCTGGGTGGGGCTCTGGTTCGCCGAACGCCTGTCGCGGCCCGTCGGGCGGCTCGCTGGGGCGGCCCAGAGGGTCGGTGCCGGAGATCTCGACGTCCGCGTGCCCGAAGAACAGGGCGACGACGAAATCGCCATGCTGGGGCGGTACTTCAACCAGATGACCGAACAGCTTAAGGGTCAGCGTCAGTCGCTCATCGCCAACACCCAGCAGATCGAACGCCGCCGGCGTCTCTTTGACAGCGTGCTCAGCTCCGTCACCTCGGGTGTTGTGGGTCTCGACGCGCAGGGGCGCATCACCTTCGTGAACCGCTCTGCCGAACGGCTCTTGGGCGTCGATGCGGAATCCGGTGGACGCCACGTGACCCACGCCGTTCCCGAGTTTTCGGAATTATTTCAAGAGCTTCAGAAGTCACGCTCAGGCACCGCTCAGAAGGAAATCCGCCTGACACGCAAGGGCGTCAACGAAATCCTGCTCGTGCGCATGGCCAGCCGTCAGAGCGACTCTGACGCCTCCGAAGGGTATGTGGTAGCCTTTGAAGACGTGACCAATCTGGTCAGCGCCCAGAGGATGGCCGCGTGGGGCGACGTCGCTCGCCGCATCGCACATGAGATCAAGAACCCTCTGACGCCAATCCAGCTCAGCGCAGAGCGGATCAATCGCAAATTCGGCCCGAAGCTGGGTGAAGACAGTGACTCACTTGACCAGATGACCGACGTTATTGTGCGCCAGACCAATGACTTGCGGCGCATTGTTGACGAGTTTTCCAAATTCGCACGGATGCCGGAACCTGACCGGCAGTCCGGTGATCTCGTCGAACTTCTGCGGGCCGCGGTGCTGCTCCAGGAAAACGGCAATCCTAAGATCAAATATGCGCTCACCATCGACACGCCCACCGCGCCCGTGGTGGTCGATGATACGATGATCTCCCAGTCCCTGACAAATTTGTTAAAGAATGCCGCCGAAGCCATTGAAAGCAGGAAGGAAAGAGGCGATGAGTTTGCCCCTGAAATCCGCGTCGATCTCACCGGTGAGGGCGATGATCTGCACTTGTCGATCCAGGACAATGGCGTGGGTCTTCCTGCCGATCGGATGCGCCTCTTTGAACCCTATGTGACGAGCCGCGCCGAAGGCACCGGGCTCGGCCTCTCGATCGTTCTCAAGATCATCGAAGAACATGAGGGAACGTTGACACTCACCGATGCCGATCCTTTCGACGACACTAATCATCATGGCGCACGGGCGGACATTATTCTGCCCCGCGCCGCGCAATCCTCAGAGCCAGAAAAAGAAGCAGTGTAGCCATGGCCGACATCCTAATAGTTGACGACGAAAAAGACATCCGCGAGCTCATCTCGGACATCCTGCAGGACGAAGGGTATACAACCCGCCTCGCAGCGAACTCGGACGAAGCCATGGGCGAGATCAACGCCGAACCCCCGGCGCTCCTGATCCTCGACATCTGGCTCAAAGACAGCAATATGGACGGGATCGACATTCTCAAGGCCGTAAAACGGGATAACCCGGACGTGCCGGTGGTGATCATCTCGGGCCACGGCAATATCGAGATCGCGGTGGCTGCGATCAAACAGGGCGCTTACGATTTCATCGAAAAGCCCTTTAATATCGACCAGTTGATGGTCGTCATTCGTCGCGCAATGGAGGCCAGCCGCCTGCGCCGCGAGAACCAGCAACTCAAACGCTCCGACGCAAAATCAACCGAAATGATCGGCGAGGGTGCGGCCTTCCGGGCCCTGCGGTCCCAGCTCGACAAGGTGACGAAATCCAACGGTCGTATCATGCTCACCGGCCCCGCCGGCGCAGGTAAGGAGATCGCCGCGCGATACATCCACGCCAACTCCGACCGATCTGACGCGCCCTTCGTGTCGGTGAATTCCGTGGGCATCGAACCCGACCGGATGGAGGAGGTGCTCTTTGGCCGCGAAACGCCTACTCGTGGCGTGGAACAGGGGCTGCTGGAGCAGGCTCATGGCGGCGTGATCTTCTTTGACGAGGTGGCAGAAATGCCCCTTGGCACTCAGGCCAAGATCCTGCGCGTGTTGGTCGACCAGTCTTTCCAGCGCGTTGGCGGCGTTGATAAGGTCCGTGTCGACCTGCGGTTTATTTCCAGCAGCTCCAGGAACTTGCGCGCAGAAATTGATGCAGGAACCTTCCGGCAGGAGCTCTATCATCGCCTGAATGTGGTCCCTATTGATGTGCCCGCGCTCGAAGATCGCCGGGAAGACATCCCACTCTTGGCGCAACATTTCATCGAAGAATTCAACCAGACCCAAGGGCTGCCCAACCGGCCGCTGTCGCCAGAAGCGGAAACGCTGCTGCAAACCATGGTCTGGCCGGGGAATGTGCGCCAGCTCAAGAACGTCATTGAACGCGTGCTCATCCTCGGGACGGATAACGGCCCCATCGCCGCGTCCGATTTGCCGCAGAGCGACGGTGCCGAGGACGAGGACCGCGTCGTCCTTTCCGGCTCGCTGGCGACCCTGTCGCTTCGTGAGGCCCGCGAGCTGTTTGAACGTGAGTACCTGTTGACCCAGATCAACCGCTTTGGGGGCAATATCTCCCGCACCGCCTCCTTCGTGGGCATGGAACGCTCGGCGCTGCACCGCAAACTCAAAAGCCTCGGCGTCGTGACCACCAACAAATCCGGCGCACGGGTGGCACAGTTCGAAGGCGCCGACAGCGAAGAGAATTGACCTCAGCGGTCCAAAGTGCCAAGGCTGTGCGTCTGAACGCTGTCGGCACGGGACAAAAGCGACCGCATGAAGGTAATCATCTGTGGGGCCGGGCAGGTCGGGTGGCAAATCGCGCGCCATCTGTCCGGTGAAAAGAACGACGTCACCGTCGTCGACATGAACCCGGACCTCGTGCGCCGCGCCACGGACACTCTCGATGTCCAGGGTATTACCGGCCACGCGAGCTATCCGAACATCCTCGAACGGGCAGGGGCAGAAGACGCCGATATGGTGATCGCCGCCACCCATTCCGACGAGGTGAACATGGTGACCTGTCAGGTGGCGCACTCGATCTTCGAGGTGCCGCGCAAGATCGCCCGCCTGCGCGCGCAGTCCTATCTCGACGCGATCTACGCCGATATCTATCGCCGAGACCACTTGCCCATCGACGTGGTGATCAGCCCCGAGCGCGAGGTGGCCGAGGCCGCGCTGCGCCGCATCAACGCGCCTGCCGCGTTCGATACCGAGCTTTTCTTCGGCGGCGGCGCGCAGCTCCTCGGGATCGCGCTCGACGACAATTGCCCGGTCATCGACAACAGCCTGCGCGAAATGACCGACCTCTTCTCGACGCTGCGCGCACGCATCGTGGGCATCCGGCGCGAGGGCAAACTGTTTGTGCCGAATGCCGACAGCCATATCCGTCAAGGCGACGCTCTCTATTTCATGTCCCATATCGAAGACGTGCCCCGCACGCTCGAGGTCTTCGGCAAAACTTCCAAGAAACAGGAACGCATCGTGATCCTCGGCGGCGGCAATGTGGGCCTGCGCGTGGCGCAATCGCTCGAGGCACGCACCGACCGCATCCGCGCCCGCGTCATCGAAAAGAACCGCGCCTGCGCTGAACGCGCCGCAGATGCCCTAGAAAAAACCATCGTGCTCCATGGTGACGGGCTTGACGCCGCGATCATGCAGGAGGCCGGCGTTGACCGCGCCGACGCGCTGCTCGCGGTCTCTGACGATGACAAAACCAATCTGCTGGCCGCCGTGCGCGCCAAACAGGCCGGGGCCGAGATGTCGATCTGTCTGATCAACGACCCCACGCTCGTGCCGCTCCTCGATGCGCTCAACGTCGACGCCTATATCAACCCGCGAGCCACGACCGTCAGCTCGATCCTGCGCCACATCCGCCATGGCCGCGTCAAAGGCGTCTATTCAGTAGGCGATGCCGAGGCCGAAGTGATCGAGGCCCAGGTCTTGTCCACGTCGCCTATCGCGGGCGAGAAAATCGGCGACGTTGATTTCCCCAAGGGCGCGCTCGTGGGGGCCATCCAATCGGGCAACGAGATCATCGTGCCCAGGGCCGACACCGTGATCAAAGAGGGCGACGTAGTCGCGATCTTTGCTCTCACCGCCGATGTGCCCGAAGTCGAGCGCCTGCTTCAGGTGTCCATCGACTTCTTCTGACGCCCGCCCATGCGCGCCTTTTTCTACTCGCTGCCCATTGTCGTGATCCTCTCCGGTATCGCGGGCTTCATGATGATCGTACCGGCGATCGTGGCTGCCCAGGAAAGGGATTACGAAAGCGCGCAGGCGTTCTTTTACTGGGGCCTCCTGACCCTCATCGTCGTGGGCATGGTCGCCATCGTCTCGCGCAGGAGCGAGGCAGAGCATCAGGTACGCAGCCAGCTGCTCCAGCTTCTCGGCGTCTTTCTGATCCTTCCGGTCGTGCTCTCGGCCCCGTTTCGGGCGAGCCTCGGGGACACGACATTCACAAATGCCTATTTCGAAATGGTCTCGGCGCTGACGACCACCGGGGCCACGGTTTACAATACCGCCGGGCGTCTCAACGCCGCCGAAGAGGTTTGGCGCGCCCTCGTGGCGTGGAGCGGCGGGCTCCTCATGTGGTCCGCGGCGGCGGCGCTCTTCGCGCCCATGGGATTGGGCGGCTATGAGGTGGCGAACCGCCGCTTGCCCTCGGTTGGGCTGGGCGTGCAACGGGGCCTCCAGCGCCTCGCCACCGAACGGCTTCTGCGAACCGTAGTTCAGCTTTTCCCGGTCTATGCCGGTCTGACGCTAGCGCTTTTCATCCTGCTTCTCGTGGCGGGCGAGGTGCCGCTCACCGCTGCTGTCCATGCCTTTTCGACGCTGGCGACTGCTGGATTTTCCCCGGTCGAGGGTGTCGAAAACGCCGCCTCCGGGCGGCTGGGCGAGGTGCTCATCGCCTGTTTCCTGATTTTCGCTCTATCCCGGCGCACTTTCGCGGTGGGCGTACTGGGTGACGCCACCCGCGACATCCGCCAGGACCCAGAGCTGCGCCTCGCAGGCGCAATCGTGCTGACGATCTCGCTCGGGCTTTTCCTGCGGCACTACCTCGCGGCCAGCCAGATCGATGACGGCATCGGCTTTGTCTCGGCGCTTCGCGCGCTCTGGGGGACGTTTTTCACGACGCTTTCCTTCCTGACGACCACGGGCTTTGCCTCCGCCGACTGGCTCACCGCGCGCAGCTGGTCGGGGATCAACGCGCCGGGGCTGCTCCTCATGGGGCTGGCCCTCGTTGGGGGCGGGGTGGCGACCACAGCGGGAGGGGTCAAACTCCTGCGTATCTACGCGCTTATGAAGCATGGCGAACGCGAGATTGGGCGCCTTATCCACCCGAATTCAGTGGGCGGTGCAGGCCGTTTCGCCCGCCACGTGCGCCGCGAAGGCGCGTTCATCAGCTGGATCGTGTTCATGCTGATCGGGCTCTCGCTTGCCACGGTCATGGTGGCGCTGGCGTTTACCGGGGCAGATTACGAAGCTGCGTTGATCCTCGGTGTCGCGACGCTCACAAATACCGGCCCTCTGGCCAATTACGCCGCCGCGGAGCCGATCCTACTGGCCTCGCTTTCAGGCACCGCCAAATACGTGCTGACGCTGGCCATGGTTGTCGGTCGTCTCGAAACGCTTGTGATCATTGCGCTCTTTAATCCGGCATTTTGGCGGAGCTAATGCCGCACTTGCAGCATATTTCCAATTAAGAGGTTGATTTCCGGCACGAAACCGCATCCATATTGCGAAAGTAAGACCTTTGCCGTGCCCGCCTTGTGCGGGCTTTTGATAGAAACGGCCAAAATTAATGAATAACTGGGGGCTGAGCCGATGGCATCAGACAAACAGAATCTTCAGGACGCGTTCCTTAATCACGTGCGCAAAACCAAGGTGCCGGTCACGATCTTTTTGATCAACGGCGTCAAGCTTCAGGGCGTTATCACGTGGTTCGATAACTTCTGCGTCCTTCTACGCCGCGATGGGCAGTCGCAGCTGGTCTACAAGCACGCGATCTCCACGATCATGCCGTCGCAACCCATTTCGCTCTATGAAGGGGACGAATAGGTCCCTAACTAGGGGTCCTCATGTCTGATCTTCACACCACCGAAACGAAAGCGACGCGCGCTTGGGTCTTGCACCCGGACATCCGCACGGATGGCCAGCGGCGCGCGCCCCAGCACGCCTTGGCAGAGGCAGTATCGCTGGCCGTCGCTCTTCCCGATCTCGAGGTCGTGGGAGACGAGGTCGTGCGCCTGCCTAAGGCCCATCCCGGCATGCTCTTTGGCACCGGCAAGATCGAAGAGCTCGGCACGCTCTTCAAGGCAGAGGAAATCGATCTGGTCCTGATCGACGGCCCCGTCACGCCAGTTCAGCAGCGCAATCTCGAACGCGCGTGGAAGGTCAAACTGCTCGACCGTACGGGCCTGATCCTCGAAATCTTCTCTGATCGCGCGGCGACGCGCGAAGGCGTGCTTCAGGTTGAGATGGCGCATCTGAGCTACCAGCGCACCCGTCTGGTGCGGGCCTGGACCCACCTCGAACGCCAGCGCGGCGGTTTGGGCTTTGTGGGCGGACCGGGTGAGACCCAGATCGAGGCCGACCGTCGCGCCATTGACGACCAGCTCGGGCGCCTGCGCAGGCAGCTTTCCAAGGTCGTTAAAACCCGCACGCTCCATCGCGCGGCCCGCGCCAAGGTGCCGTATCCGGTGGTGGCCCTCGTGGGCTACACGAACGCGGGGAAATCGACCCTCTTCAATCGGCTCACAGGGGCCGAGGTCATGGCCAAGGACATGCTCTTTGCCACGCTCGATCCCACCATGCGCGCCGTGACACTGCCCGATGGGACCGATGTGATCCTGTCCGACACGGTGGGTTTCATCTCGGACCTTCCGACCGAGCTTGTCGCGGCCTTCCGTGCGACCCTCGAAGAGGTCACCGGCGCTGACCTCATCCTCCACGTCCGCGATATCTCGCACCCCGAGACCGAAGAGCAGGCCAAAGACGTCGAAGACATCCTCGCCTCACTCGGGATCGCCGAGGACGTGCCGATGATCGAGGTGTGGAACAAATCCGACCAACTCGATCCCGAGGCGCTTGAGACGCGCGAGAACCAGGCGTCGCGGGACGACGACATTCATCTCGCCTCAGCGCTGACCGGGCAGGGGATGGATGCGCTTCTGGCCGACATCCCGCCCCGCATCACCGCGCCCAAGGTCGAGGAAGTGCTCGAACTCACCCACGCCGACGGCCGCCGCCGCGCGTGGCTCTATGAACAGGGCGTGGTGCTGGGCGAAGAGCAGGGGCAGGAGGGCGCGTCAGTGCGTGTCGAATGGACCGCCACACAGCAGGCGCGGTTCGCGAAGCTCTGATTGAAGCCACCTCGGGGCGGAATCAAGGCGTATCCGCCGCCCCATCGACGGGCCGCCCCCACGGTCCGTCGATATGTCACCACCCGCGCATCGCATTTTCAGAATAGGCGAGGCAGCCACCATAAACTGCCCCGAACTGCGTTCAGATCGACGCACCGCGGCCCTTCTCCGATGCTCTTTGTTGCGGCTACCCCATCGCCCGCAAACGCTTGATCAGGCTCGACGTGTCCCAACGCCCGCCGCCCAGCTTCTGCACATCCTTGTAGAACTGGTCCACCAGCGCCACGACCGGCAGCGACGCGCCGTTCTCGTCGGCCGTCTGCAAACAAATCCCCAGATCCTTGCGCATCCAGTCCACCGCAAAGCCGAAATCGAACTGGTCATCGGCCATCGTCTCGTAGCGGTTCGACATCTGCCACGATCCCGCTGCCCCCGCCGAAATCACCGAAACAACCTCCCGGATGTCGAGCCCCGCCTTCTCGGCGAAATGCAGCCCCTCGCTGAGCCCCTGAACCAGCCCCGCGATGCAGATCTGATTGACCATCTTGGTCAGCTGCCCCGCACCGCTATCGCCCATGCGGCGGAGCGCCTTGGCGTAGATCTCCATCACCGGCTCTGCCTTGGCATAGACGCCCTCATCACCGCCGCACATGATGCCGAGCTGCGCGTTTTCTGCCCCGGCCTGACCGCCCGATACCGGCGCGTCGACAAAGCCCACGCCGCGCTCTGCCGCGGCGGCATACATTTCGCGCGTTACCGCGGCCGAAACAGTGGTGTGGTCGACAAAGATCGCCCCCTCAGACATCGCTGCAATGGCGCCATCCGGGCCCACGCAAACCTGACGCAGATCATCGTCATTGCCGACACAGGCCATGACAAAATCCTGACCCGCCGCGGCCTCCGCCGGGGTCGGTTTGAACGCACCGCCATGCTCCTTTGCCCAGGCTTCGGCCTTGGCCGTCGTGCGGTTGTACACGGTCACTTCATGGCCTGCGGCCTGCAAATGGCCCGCCATCGGATATCCCATGACCCCCAACCCCAAAAACGCGATTTTTGCCATGGCTTTATCCCTCTCCCATGTTGTGGTGTAACGCGCAGAACCTAACCGCGACCCTCACGACGTCAACCGCCGCCCGGCGCCAAACGCGTTTCTGTTGAAAGAGGCCCCGATGACCCTGTTCCGCTGGCTCGTGCGCCTGACATCGGCTCTGCTGCTTTTGAGCGTGCTGACCGTGCTTTTGGCCTATTACGTGCTGTCGCGCTCGGTACCGGACTATAACCGCGAGGTGGCCGTGGCCGGGCTGTCGACGCCAGTCGAAATCCTCCGCGATACAGCCAACGTGCCCCATATCTTCGGCGGCTCCGACGCCGATACCTATTTCGGGCTGGGCTATGCCCACGCGCAGGACCGCCTCTGGCAGATGACCATGCTGCGCCGGATGGCTCAGGGTCGCCTGTCAGAGCTTTTCGGCGAGGCCACTCTGCCCATCGACCGGCTGCTCAGAAGGCTCGATCTCTACACGCTCGCGCAGCGCTCCGTGGAGGCCCAAACCGAAGAGACGCAGATGATCCTGCGCGCCTATTCGGCAGGCGTGAACGCGCGACTGGCCGAGATCAACGAGGGCGCGCTGGGTCGTGGCGCGCCGGAATTCTTCCTGTTCGAGCCCTCCATCGCCCCGTGGACCCCCGCCGACAGCCTCGCCGTGCAAAAGGTGATGGCCCTGCAGCTTTCTTCGCATCTCGAGGTCGAGGTGTTGCGCGCCCGCGTCTCGCTGATGCTGCCCGAGGACCGCATGCGCGATATTCTCCCGGACGTGCCGGGGCAGGCCGTGGCGGCCCTGCCGGACTATGCAGAGCTGGCCCCCGGCGCAGTGCCCGGCCTGCGCAACACGCGCGTGGCCATGGGACCCCTCTCACCGGCAAAGCCGCTGGGCTTTGGCGGTGCCTCCAACGCCTGGGCAGCGGCGCCATCGCGGTCAGCCTCGGGCGGTACGCTCCTCGCCAATGACCCGCATCTGGGCTTCACCGCGCCCTCCTTCTGGTATCTCGCACGGCTCGAGCTCAGCTCGGGCGGGCAGATCGGCGGCACGATCCCCGGTATGCCGCTGGTGCTGGTGGGCCGCAGCGCCGATCTCGGCTGGGGCCTCACCACGGCCTATGTCGATGATCAGGACCTGCTGCTTTACGAACTCAATCCGGACAATCCGGACCAGTATCGCGGCTCCAGCGGCAACTGGGTCGACTTCGTCACTCGCCCGTCGATCATCACCGTCAAGGATGGCGACCCGGTCACGCTGACCCTGCGCTGGACCGAAGGCGGCCCGGTCCTCGACCCCGACCAGTTCGATCTGGGCACCGTGACGCCACCCGGCCATGTCATGAGCCTCGCCTGGACCACGCTCGAGCCGCGCGACACCTCCGTGAGTGCCGCGCTCGCCATCACCCGCGCCAAATCGGTACGCGAGGCCATCGATGCGGGCGAGGACTACATCTCACCGCCCCAGAACCTCACGTTGGCGGACCGAGAAACCATCGCGATGAAAACCATCGGCGTGATCCCTGCGCGCGCCCGGCGTCACCAGTCCCAGGGCCGGTTGCCAACGCCGGGCTGGCGGTTAGAGAACCGCTGGACCGGGCGGATGCTCTATGTCGACAATCCCGAATTTGTGGGCGCGCCGGGAGGCATCCTTGGCAATACCAACAACAAATCGGTCGATCGCCCGTTTCCAAATCATGTGAGCTTCTACTGGGGCGACACCCAGCGCGTTCAGCGGTGGGAACGCCTGATGCAGAGCCGCGCGGTCCATACCCGCGACAGCTTTATCGAGGGTCAGCTCGACACCGTCAGCCCCACAGCGCGGAACCTCCTGCCGCTTGTTGGGGCCGATCTCTGGTTCACCAGCGAGGCCGCGCCCGAAGGATCCACCGAACGCAAACGGCAGGAGGCGCTGCGACTGCTGGCCGAATGGAACGGCGAGATGAACGAGCATCTGCCCGAGCCACTGCTCTACGCTGCCTGGATGCGCGCCCTGCAAGAGCGTCTGATCCGGGATGAATTGGGGCCTTTGGCGGACGAATTCCGCCACGTGGAGCCGCTGTTTATCGAGCGTGTGTTCCGGGACGTCGACGGCGCCGGCGTCTGGTGCGACGTGGCGCAATCCGCGCCGACAGAGAGCTGCACCAACATCGCGCGCGCGGCGCTCGACGACGCCATTCTCTGGATCGAGGAAACCTACGGCGCGGCCCGGCTGTCCTCGCTGCGTTGGGGCGATGCCCATCAGGCGACCCATGACCACCCGGTCCTTGGCGACCAGCGCGGGCTGAACTGGTTCGTGAACATCCGCCAGTCGACGTCGGGCGGCGATAACACGCTGCTCAGGGGCCGCACCAAGGGCTCGGACGACGCGCCATTTCACAACGTGCACGGGGCAGGGTACCGGGGTGTCTACGATTTCGCCGATCCGGACGCGTCGGTCTTCATCATCTCCACAGGGCAGAGCGGCCACCCGCTCTCGCGGCACTACGATGATCTGGGTGAGCTGTGGCGGCGGGGCGAATACATCCCCATGTCGCTCGACCCCGATCTGGCACGGGCAGCAGCCATCGGCGTGACGGTGCTGGAACCGAAGGTGGAGTAAAGCGTCCCACGCGAAATCAAGGTGCAGCCGCCGCGCGTTCGACGGGCCGCCCCCACGGTCCGTCGAAGTGGGTGGGTCACCGCTCTGAAAGTTCAGCTTAGCTTACCCGGCCACCATAAACTGCCCCGAACCGAAAACGGCTCGACGCACCGCGGCCCGTAGAATGCGCTTCTACTTCTCCGGGATCAGCCCCCGCGGGAAGAACCGCAGCATCACCAGCAGCACCAGCCCCATGGTAAAGAGCCGCATATGCGCCGACGCTTCAAAGAGATGCTCTTTGAGCGCCGACCCATCCGCCAGCGGATAGGTGAGGATCTCCAGCAGGATCTGCGAAGCAGGCTCCACCTGAATCCAGAGGAACCAGATCACGAACCCGCCCAGAACAGCGCCGAAGTTGTTCCCCGATCCGCCCACGATCACCATCACCCAGATGAGGAACGTAAATCGCAACGGCTGATAGGCGGCAGGCGTCAACTGGCTGTCGAGCGTCGTCATCATCGCCCCCGCCATGCCGCAAATCGCCGATCCCAGAATGAAAATCTGCAAATGTCGCTTGGTGACATCCTTGCCCATGGCCTCTGCGGCGGTCTCATTGTCCCGGATCGCACGCATCATCCGGCCCCAGGGCGAATTCAGCGCCAGCTGTGCCAAAATCAGCAGCAGCACCAGAACGATGGTAAAGAGCACCGCCCACTCGATCCGCACCTGCAGGTTCGAGGCAAAAACAGGATCCAACCCCAGCCCCTCAGCGCGTTCCAGAAACGCCGGATCCGCCTGCAAATCAACTTCGTAGGACACCGGCCGCGGGATCCCCACCACGTTCTTGACGCCCCGCGACAGCCAATCCTCGGCCTTCAGGATCGCGATAATGATCTCGGCAATGCCCAGCGTCGCAATGGCCAGATAATCCGACCTCAGCCCCAGCGCCGTTTTGCCAATGACCCAGGCCGCCCCCGCCGCGATCAGCCCGCCCGCAGGCCAGGCGATGAGCATCCAGAGCCCCTCTGCGCCAAACCCACCCAGAAAGCCTGTCCCCGCCGGGTTCACCGCCTCAATGGCGTCGCGCGCCGGATCAAAAATGCTGCGATAGATCAGGAACCCCACTACGATGATGCCCAGCACCACCAGCGTGCGCATCCGCCCCTCGGCCAGATGCCGGTAGGCCAGAATGGCCCCCACAATCGTCGCCGCCCCCAGCGTCATCGCAAACGCCACCTGCGCGCCGCCCGCCTGAATGGCCTCGGTCGTGGGCGGCATGCCAATCAGCACCGCCGCCAGCCCGCCCAGGGCCACAAACCCCATGACGCCAATGTTAAAGAGCCCCGCAAATCCCCACTGCAGGTTCACCCCCAGCGCCATGATCGCGCTGACCAGACCCATATTCAAAAGGAAGAGCGCCGCGTTCACGCCCTGAATAACCCCGGTCCCGATGATGAGAAGCGCGACCAGCCCAAAGAGGCCGACGTTGCGAACCGTATCGCTCATAGCGCTTTCCCCTTCATGATCCCCGTGGGCTTAAAGAGCAGCACGATCACCAAAATCCCGAAACTCACCGCGAATTTGTAGTCGGTGGTCATCAGCTGGACGAGGCTGTCGGGTGCCAGCGTCTCTGGCAGCAGATAGCCCAGAACCTTCTTGAGCGGGTAGGTGATCGTCACCTCCGCAAAGGCGATGACAAACCCGCCCACAATGGCCCCGATGGGCGACCCCAACCCGCCCACAATGGCGCTGGCAAAGATCGGCAGGAGCAACTGGAAATAGGTGAAGGGCTTGTAGGATTTATCCAGCCCGTAAAGCACCCCCGCCGTGGTCGCCAGCGCAGCCACGAGGATCCAGGTGACCATCACGACCCGCTCCGGGTTGATGCCCGAGAGCAGTGCCAGATCCTCATTGTCCGAAAACGCGCGCATGGATTTCCCCGTCCGCGTCCGGTTCAGGAACCAGAAGAGCAGCGCCACCGCGATAATCGCCACCACGATAGTGATCGCCTGCGATGTCTTGAACGCCAGACCCTCGGCCAGCCCCGTGGCCTCGCGGAAATCCCGCGCGCGGATGATGAACCGTTCGCCATCATTGAACCGCTGGTCATCGACCCCGATGATAAACCGCACCAGCGCGTTCATGACGAACATGACGCCCATGGAGACAATCACCAGAATGACCGGCGACGCCTTCTGCGCGCGGTAGAATTTATAGACCCATCGGTCCGTGATCAGCAGCAGGACCGCGCAGCCCAAAATGCCAAAGGGCAGGGCGAGCAGCGCCGTAGGCAGCGGCCCGAGGCTCACGCCCCAGCTCTGCAAGAGCCACGTGACCAGTATCACGATCATCGCCCCAAAGGCCATCGTGTCCCCATGGGCAAAATTCGAAAACCGCAAAATGCCGTAGACCAGCGTGACGCCCAGCGCCCCGAGAGCCAGCTGCGACCCATAGGCGATAGCCGGAACCACAATGAAATTCATTATGACGATCAAAGCGTTCAGCAGATCAACCACGACGACACTCCCCGAACTCCCCCGAGGCGCGATACCCCAGCTTCATCTTTCCAAAATAACTCCCGCCGGAGGCTCCCGCTCTAACCACCAAGGAACGACCTCCGAACCTCAGGGTCCTCCAGCAGCTCTTTGCCGGTACCGGTATAGGCGTTGCGCCCCTGAACCAGCACGTAACCCTTGTCGGCGATCTCCAGCGCCTGACGTGCGTTCTGTTCGACCATCAGGATCGAAATGCCGGTGCGCGCAACCTCGATGATCCGGTCAAAAAGCTCGTCCATCACGATGGGCGACACACCCGCCGTGGGCTCGTCCAGCATCAGCACCTGCGGTTTGGTCATCAGCGCGCGGCCCACGGCCACCTGCTGACGCTGACCACCGGATAGCTCGCCTGCCGGCTGCCGCCGCTTGTCGCGGAGAATGGGAAAGAGCTCGTAGACCTGCTCCATCGTCTCACCGATGTCGTCCTCGCGGATGAAGGCCCCCATCTCGAGGTTTTCTTCCACCGTCATCGACGTGAAGATGTTCGAGGTCTGCGGCACGAACCCCATGCCCTTTTTCACCCGCGCCTGCGGGGTCAGGGCGGTGATGTCTTCACCCGCCAGCCGCACCGCGCCCTGACGCACGTTCAGCATCCCGAAAACCGCCTTCATGGCCGTGGATTTGCCGGCGCCGTTCGGGCCCACGATGACAGCAATCTCGCCCTCGTCGACGGCGATGGTGCAATCATGCAGGATGTCGGCCCCGGTGCCGTAGCCGCCGGTCATGGTGTCGCCAATGAGGAAAGGTTCACCAGACATGAACGCCTCCCTTGTCACAGGGGGCAATCGTTAACGGGAAATTCCCGTTCCGGAGCCATACGTTTTCTGTACAGGTTCTGTACGGGTTCTGGCAGGTCATTTTCAGGCCGTCTTCTTGTTCTTAACGCCAGTGCCGAGATAGGCCTCGATCACCTGCTCGTTGGATTTGATTTCCTCGATTGTGCCCTCGGCGAGGACCTTGCCCTCGGCCATGCAGATCACTGGATTGCAGAGGCGACCGATGAAATCCATGTCATGTTCGATGACGCAAAACGTGTAGCCGCGTTCCTTGTTGAGGCGGATGATCGCGTCGCCGATGGTATTGAGAAGCGTGCGGTTCACGCCCGCTCCAACCTCGTCGAGGAAGACGATCTTGGCATCGACCATCATCGTGCGGCCCAACTCGAGGAGCTTCTTTTGACCGCCTGACAGGTTGCCTGCCTTTTCTTCCGCGAGGTGATTAATCGTCAGAAATTCAAGGACTTCGTCGGCTTTCTTCGCTAGCTCTACTTCCTGCGCGCGAATGGCGCCGCGGCGGAACCAGGCGTTCCACAGCGTTTCGCCCATTTGTGCGCCGGGCACCATCATCAGGTTCTCGCGCACGGTCATGGAACTGAACTCGTGAGCGATCTGGAAGGTGCGCAGCAGCCCCTTGTGGAAGAGCTCATGCGGCGGCAGGCCGGTAATGTCTTCACCAGCCATGGTGACGCGGCCGCTTGTCGGTTCAAGATTGCCTGCGATCACATTGAAAAGAGTGGTTTTTCCAGCGCCGTTAGGGCCAATGAGCCCGGTTATGGAGCCTTCGGCGATCGACAGCGTCGCGCCGTCGACGGCGTGGAAACCGCCGAAGTGTTTGTGAAGGTCATGGACCTCGATCACTGCTGATACCCCCGTATGCGAACAGCCCGGAAAAAGCCGGGCTGTTCAATGTCTTGTCAGACGTTCTTAGCGGAACGCGACGGTCTTGTTTTCGCCGTCGGTGACCTCGATTTCGCGGTACGAACCGGCGCTTTCACCGGGTCCGATCAGCTCCACGGCGGAACCGCCCTGGTAATCGATGTCCTCACCCGCGCGGATCGCCGCCAGCGCTTCGGCCAGCTGGCCTGGGAAGAATTGCGTACCCGGCGCGTTTGCGACGTTCAGGATCTCCGCTGCGTAGTCCGCTGGGTCGGCAGAACCGGCTGCTTCCATGGCAAGCATAAAGATAGCCGCCGCGTCATAAGACTCTGGCGTATAAGGAGAAGTTCCGTCGAAACCGTTGGCTTCGCCCAGCGCACCCATGGCGTCTGCGCCTTCGCCGCCGGAGCCTGCGATCTGGCCGAAGGAACCGTTCAGGTCAGGGCCGACATTGGCAGGAAGGCTGTCGCCGATCATGCCGCCGGGGAGGCCAAAGGTGTCCCAAGCACCAGCATCAAGCGATGCCTGGATGATGCCCAAACCGCCCTGGTCGAGATAGCCCGCAACCACGAGGAGTTCACCGCCCGCAGCGTCGAGTTCCGCGATTTCAGCTGAGTAGTCCGCCTTGCCGTCTTCATGCGCCGACACGATGGTCACTTCGCCGCCAAGTGCTTCAAAATTCTGCTGAATCGCGTCTGCGAGACCTTTGCCATAGTCGTTGTTCGTATAGGTCAGCGCGATGCTTCCGATCCCACGTTCCTGCAGGATTTCGGCCATCACCTGGCCTTCACGCGCGTCAGACGGCGCCGTGCGGAAGAACAGACCGTTGTCTTCAACCGTGGACAGGGCCGGCGACGTGGCTGATGGCGAAATCATCACCATGCCATTCGGGATCGCCACGTTGGCGAGGATTGCGCCGGTCACACCAGAGCAGTCACCGCCCACGATGCCCGCGACGCCGTCTGCAACCAGACGCTCGGCATTGGACTGTGCCAGCGCGTTGTCGATACATCCTGTGTCGGCACTCACAGCTTCGACCATCGCACCTTCGAGGATGCCGCCTGCGGCGTTGACCTCGGAAACGGCAAGCTCTGCACCCGCGCCCATAGGGCCCGTGAGCGATTCAATCGGGCCCGTGAAGCCCAAGAGCACGCCGAGCTTGACCGGGCTGTGCCCGTCGGCGCCCGCCGCACCAGCAATAAGCGCAGTGGCCGCTGAGGCCATAAGCAGCTTTTTCATGTTATATTCTCCCAAGTTGGATATTTATCCTGGCGGGCAGGTTAGCCCTTTGGGCGGAAAAGAAAAGCATGTTTCGTATGAGAAATTTGCCCGTTTTCGCAAAAAGGTGAGGGGCCGTGGCGTCAAGCATGCCTATGTTAAGCGCAGGAGGTCCCACACCATGCTCAGAAGCCTGATATTCAGCATTTCGCTGGCAGCCACGCCCGCCATCGCACAGCTTGCAACCTCTGCGGGAAACCTGACGGTGACGTCAGTGGTATCCGGCCTGAATGCGCCGTGGGGATTTGGCTTTCTGCCGGGCGGGCAGATCATTCTGACAGAACGTGAGGGTGAGCTCTACTTGATCACACCGGGCCAGGGCGCGGTGGAGGTAAGCGGGGCGCCAGAGGTGGTGGCCCAAGGGCAGGGTGGCCTGCTCGACGTGCTCGTGCCTCGTGATTTCGCCGAGACACGCGAGCTGTTCTTTACCTACGCGAAACGGCAGGGCCGCGGGGCAGGTACGGCGGTTGCCAAGGGGCGGCTGAGCGGAGATGGGACGACGCTCACAGGGCTGGAGACGATCTTTGAAATGGCACCGGGCACCTCTGGTGGCCGGCATTTTGGCTCGCGCCTCGTCGAGGCACGTGACGGTACCCTTTACCTTACCATCGGCGATCGCGGCGAACGCCCCTCAGCGCAGGACCTAAGTATCGAGGCAGGATCAGTGGTGCGCATCACGCGCGATGGCGCGATCCCTGCTGACAATCCGTTCGTAGATCGCAATGGTGCGCAGCCGGGGATCTGGTCCTTGGGGCACCGCAACCCGCAGGGCATGGCCATGGATGCCGAAGGGAACATCTGGACCGTGGAGCATGGCGCAGCGGGCGGAGATGAAATCAACCTTGTCCAACGGGGTGTGAATTATGGCTGGCCAGTGATTTCCTATGGACGGCATTACTCGGGTGGGAAAATCGGTGAAGGCACGGAAAAGCCGGGCCTCGAACAACCTGAATTCTATTGGGATCCGTCGATCGCGCCCTCTGGCATGATGATCTATTCAGGCAAACTCTGGCCGGAATGGCGCGGGGATATCTTTGTCGGGTCGCTGAAGTTCGACATGATCTCTCGCCTCGAAAGAGGTAGCCGGCTCACCGAGGCTGAACGTATTGAAAGCGATGAAACCCTAAGGGTGCGCGACATTCGCGAAGCTCCGGACGGGTCAATCTGGTTTCTCAGCGTGGGGCAGGGCGCGCTCTACCGTGTGACGCCTTCCTGATTTTTCTAGACGGACAGTCTCGCCGCTTGCGCACCGCGCTCCCGGTAGGGCGTCGTGTTGTAGTGCGCGCGGTAGCATTTCGAGAAGTGCGACGGCGAAGCAAACCCGCAAGCCAGCGCCACGTTGATCACGCTCATGTCCGTTTGCATCAGCAGGTTGCGCGCCTTTTGGAGCCGCAGTTCCATATAGTAGCGCTTGGGAGAGCGATTTAGATAGCGGCGGAAAAGGCGTTCCAGCTGGCGCGTCGACATGCCGACCTCTTTGGCGAGGATCGAGGGGCTGATGGGCTCTTCGATGTTGAGCTCCATCTTCTGGATGACCTGGCTGAGCTTGGGGTGGCGCACGCCGATCCGGGTGGGGATCGAAAGGCGCTGGGTGTCCTGATCCGTGCGGATCGAGGAATAGATCAGCTGGTCCGCCACTGCGTTGGCGAGTTCTTCACCGTGGTCTTGGGCCACGAATTTCAACATTAAGTCGATCGATGCAGTACCGCCCGCCGTCGTGACGCGGTTCCCGTCCACGACGAAGACCGATTTGGTAAGCTCGACCTCGTCGAACTCCTCGGCAAAGCTATCCTGATTTTCCCAGTGAATGGTTGCGCGTTTGCCATCGAGCAGGCCGGCCTTGGCTAGCGTATATCCCGCAGTGCAGAGCCCACCAATCATCGCGCCGCGACGGGCCTCACGGCGGAGCCAATTTAGCACCCGCTTGGTCGTTGCGGCCTGAACGTCGAGCCCGCCACACAACAGGACCGTGTCATCGCGCGATACTTCTTCGAGATCTCGGTCTAGCTTGAACGAAGTTCCGGCGGAACAGGTGATTATATCACCGCCTTCGCCCATAATTTCCCACTCATAGAGCGTTTTGTTGGCCATGCGATTAGCAATACGAAGACTTTCCAGCGCGCACGCAAAACAAAGCATCGTAAAGTTATCAAGAAGCACAAAGACAAAACGGCGCGGTTTTTGCCCTGCGGTGTCTACGTCAACTATGGGATGCTGGGTTTGCATGTCGCAATCTGGCTTTCGTGTCGTAATCCACCCATGGCGCTGGCGTAAAACGCCGTCAAGGCATGAAATAACACATAGGGACACACATCTGCGAATTCGCCTGTGGTCACGGTGGTATTCGCAAGCTATACGCCCTCCTTGCTAACGCTAACGAGGCGCGTCAGGCGCGCCGTTTATGTAGGAAACAGGACCATGACCGAGTGGCAAAAATCTGACTGGAGGAACAAGCCCAGGATTCAGATGCCCGAGTATCTGGATGAGGCTCAGCTGGGCGCCGTGGAGGCGCAGCTTGCTCAGTATCCGCCCTTGGTCTTTGCGGGCGAGGCACGCACGCTGAAATCGCAGCTGGCGGCTGCGTCGCGCGGCGAAGCGTTTCTGCTGCAAGGCGGCGACTGCGCCGAAAGCTTTGGCGAGTTTTCTGCTGACCTGATCCGTGACACCTTCAAAGTGATGTTGCAGATGGCGGTGGTGCTGACCTATGGGGCAAAAGTGCCCGTGGTGAAAGTCGGCCGCATGGCTGGCCAGTTTGCCAAGCCGCGTTCTGCGCCAACCGAGGTCAAGGATGGCACGGAGCTGCCCAGCTACCGTGGCGATATCCTCAACGATCTCGACTTTACGCCCGAGGCGCGGATCCCGAATCCGCAAAAGATGCTGCAGGCTTATACGCAGTCGGCGGCCACGCTGAACCTGCTGCGCGCATTCTCCAAGGGTGGCTTTGCAGACATCCATCAGGTTCATGCCTGGACGCTGGGATTTACCGATCGCGAGGAAAGCGAACGCTACCGCGAGATGGCGGGCCGGATTTCCAACGCGCTCGATTTCATGCGCGCGGCTGGGTTCACGTCTGAGCGGAACGAAGAAATATCCACGGTTGATTTCTACACCTCTCATGAGGCGCTGCTCTTGGAATACGAAGAGGCGCTTTGCCGTGTGGATTCCACCACGGGTAAGTGGATCGCGGGTTCCGGTCACATGATTTGGATCGGCGACCGCACGCGTCAGCCAGACGGTGCCCATGTCGAGTTCTGCCGTGGTGTTCAGAACCCCATTGGCCTGAAGTGCGGTCCGACAACGACTGAGGAAGACCTTAAGGTCCTGATGGCCAAGCTGAACCCGGAAAACGAAGCCGGGCGTCTGACGCTGATCGCGCGCTTTGGCGCGGGCAATGTAGGCGAGCACCTGCCGCGTCTAATACGTGCCGTTCAGGCCGAAGGTGCGAATGTCGTGTGGTCATGTGACCCCATGCATGGCAACACGATCAAGAGCGCGTCGGGCTACAAAACCCGCCCCTTCGATAGCGTGCTGCGCGAAGTGCAGGAGTTCTTTGCAATCCACCGTGCGGAAGGCACCGTCCCTGGCGGCGTGCATTTCGAGATGACCGGCAAAGACGTGACCGAATGCACCGGTGGTGTTCGCGCTGTGACGGACGAAGACCTGTCCAGCCGCTACCACACGGCTTGTGACCCGCGTCTCAATGCCAGCCAGGCGCTGGAACTTGCCTTCCTGGTGGCCGAAGAGTTGGGGCAGACTGCTGGCACACAGCAGCGCGCAGCAGTTTAAAAACAGAGACGCCCCGGACTTGATCCGGGGCCTCTATCTTCCTGGGAAAAGATAACGGACCTGGTCCAGGGCGCCCCTTGGAGGAAAGCTAGTCCTCGTTTCCCCGAACGAGCCTTAGATAGGGGCGCTCGGAAGGATTGGGCGTCGGCGCCGCCTCAAAGCTATCTGCTTGCTCTGCGAAACCCGGAACGTTCACCGGCTTTGGTGCGGGGCGGCGGGTGATTGTTGGTGCCGAGTTATCGCGTAACGCGCGACGCTGTACAGCACCTGCGATCTCAAAACGTCGAGGCGCTCGCCCCATGACTCCGCGCGTGGGGAAGCATCCGATTGCTCGGCTCACATCGCCCAGATCGGACTTTAACGGCATAAGCAGCATCTGCGCAGGAAGAGCGGGTTTGCCCGCGCTTCCGGGGCTTTCGAGCGAGACTTCCAAGATTTCAGGACCCTCAAACACGCCTTCGATTGCTTCGAGCAATTCGCCCCGCGAGTTGACTCCAAAGAAGGATGTCATCGGCATGCCGCGTACATCCATACCCATAAGTTCGTTTAGCTGTGATCCCGCAAGGCGGAACCGGACGACGCCGGCCGTGACGCGTTCTACGATAAAGGAGAAATCGAGCGCGCTTTCAATGCCGCGCGGATCGATGTCTGAACGCAAAGGGACAACACGGTTGCCGCGCACCGAGAGCCAGTAGGCTTCCAGCGCCGCGATCCCGTCAAAGCGAGACGATTTGGTAAAATCCACCATTGTGACCTGTGCGTTATCGTCCGACATTAACCTACACCTCGTTCAATTTTGTGCAATTCCGACGAATGCTCGTGGCACCTTTTGCCAGTGGTCGAGCCAAATTGGCAGCAAAATTCACTAAAAGAGTAAACGTCCGGGACGCTGTAACTTGAGCCGCGCGGCAGGCTTCGCTATCGCTTGAGCATCAAGATATTGAGCAGACAAGGCCCGCCATGCCCAACTCCATGACCGCATACGCGACCCGAACTGGGGTGGAAGGTCCGTTTTCTTGGGTGTGGGAACTGCGCGGCGTCAATGGCAAGGGCCTCGACCTCAGGCTGCGGGTGCCGGACTGGGTCGAGGGATTGGAGCCGACGGTGCG
>JBCDKE010000023.1:0-34962 GCA_038747015.1 Pseudomonadota bacterium | reverse complement strand
TGTTGATCGGGACGAGCTTGTCGCGCACATCATCCGTGGTTGCGTGGAAGGACACAGCGAGCAAGCACCCGATCTCTTCCGCCGTCCGCGCAATCTCGGGCACCACTCCACTGGTGGACAAGGTGATCCGCCGACGGCTGAGGCTGATCCCCTCACCATCCATTGCGATCTTCATCGCGTCGCGCACGCTCTCAAAATTGTAGAGCGGCTCACCCATGCCCATCAGCACGATGTTCGACAAAAGCCGCGTCTCATCTTTCGGTGCGCCCGGCACAGGCCATTCGTCCAGATCATCGCGCGCGACCATGATCTGGCCCACGATCTCACCGGCGGTGAGATTGCGCACCAGTTTCTGGGTGCCCGTGTGGCAGAAGGTGCATGTCAGCGTGCAGCCCACCTGCGATGACACACACAGCGTCCCGCGATCCGCTTCGGGGATGTAAACGACCTCGACCTCGTGGCCGCCATTGATCTTCACCAGATACTTGCGCGTGCCGTCGTCGGAAATCTGGCGCGTCACGACCTCGGGCACTTCGATCACGAAATGCTCGGCCAGTTGCGCGCGATAGGCCTTCGCCAGGTTCGTCATCTCCGCGAAATCGCGTCGACCCCACTGGTAGACCCACTGCCAAATCTGGCCGGTGCGCATCTTGGCCTGCTTTTCCGGCGTGCCGATCTCGATCAGCGCTTCGCGCAGCTCGGCCCGTGTCAGACCTACGATGTTGCGCATACCGGATTCGGTCTCCGGCTTTTTCCGGGGAACGGTCAGAAAATCCTTCGCAATGGGGGCGGGCTTGTTCAATGGTCTGGCTTTCGGCTGGTTCGAGCCGCCGATATAGCGCCTAAGAGGCGATCAGAAAAGGCCCGTGCCCTTTATCAGCTGGAACAGCGCCCTTCGGCATCCTCAACCGCCGCCGTAAAGCCGAGCAGGCTGAACGTGTCCTTGGTAGTCGTTCCCCGCGACGAAAGCCCTGTAGCAACAGCGTTTGAGCCGCGCTTCATGGCTGTGACGATCTTGGCATCCTCGGCCGGGCTCGCCGCCCAGGCCCAGTTGCCCTCGGTAAAGAGCTCAAATTCCGTTCCGTCAATATTGAGGTTCACGGTGGACCCGCTGGCGAAAGGATAGCCGCCGGTAAAGTTCAACTGGCCCGTCACGCTGGCACCTGGACGATAAAACACCATCAACAGCGTCTCACCCCGGTCCACGGCAACAACGCGCCCATCGCGGGAATTCACGGTCTCCTTGGGCGCGGTCACGCCCCAGCATTCGGTAGGGTCGGAGGCGGTGAAAACGCTCCAATCCGTGTTCGCCGCCACGCGGTTGGTGCTAGTTTCCTGTGCCTGGACGGGGGCCGCCAGTACCGCGGCGGTGGCAAGGGCAGAAACAAAACGCATCATGATCATAGCCTCATACGTGATCCGGGTTCCCGCTTTCCGCTGGCCCGGCAAATTCTTGCTCGTTAAAGCAGCAATAGCGCGGAACAAGCCATCCCGCCAAGGGGCTGGCGTGTCACATTTGCGAAAACTTGCCGGAAGGAAGCGGTTATGGATCAAGGTGTTCCCCTCGTAGAGATTTGGCGGGGCGATTTGCTGGAAAGCATCCATTCTGGCCATGCCGTGATTTGCGGCGAAGGTGGCGAGATTTTGGAAGCCTGGGGCGACCCCGCTCAGACGATCTTTCCGCGCTCCTCGTGCAAGATGATCCAGGCGCTGCCGCTACTGCGATCCGGCGCGGCGGACCGGGCCGGGCTGACGCCCGAACACCTCGCACTGGCCTGCTCTTCGCATCAGGGGGCCGCGATCCACCGCGAACGCGTTTCGGCGTGGCTGGCTGACCTTGGCCTCGATGAAACAGCCCTACGCTGCGGGCCGCAGCCCGCCTCCGATATCGCGGAACGGGACCGACTGATCCTCGCCGGGGAAAGCCCCTGCCAGATCCACAATAATTGCTCGGGCAAACACTCCGGTTTCCTGACCTGGGTGCGCGACACTGGCACGGATGCCGAATACCTCGAGATCGACCACCCGCTGCAGGTCGCCGTCAAAGACGCTTTCGAGGGCGTCACAGACGAAACCAGTCCCACCTGGGCCATCGATGGCTGCTCTGCCCCGAATTTCGCCACCTCCGTGCACGGGCTCGCCCGCGCCATGGCGCATTTCGCGACCAGCACGAATGACGCCGAAACCCGCCTGCGCGAGGCGATGATGGCCCATCCGGAACTCGTCGCCGGGGAAACCCGCGCCTGCACGGAACTCATGCGCGCTGCACCCGGCGTGGCATTGAAAACCGGCGCGGACGGGGTTTTCATCGCCATCATACCCAGCCGCAAGATCGGCGTCGCGCTCAAGATCGCAGATGGGGCCACACGGGCCTCAGAGGCCGCAATCACCCAACTGCTAATCCGGCTGGGACTGCTCGATGCGAAACACCCTGCCGCGCTCAAACGGCTGGGCCCGGTCACAAACTGGCGCGGGAAGACTACCGGCGTGACACGAGCAGCGTCGGCGCTGAACTAGCCTCAAAGCCCAAATTTCTTTCAAAGAAATTTGCCAAGAATTTTTGAAAAATTCTTGGCCCCGGGGCTGCCTCAGGCGCTCACAAACTCAGATTTCGAATAGCCCTGCAAATAAAGCAGCGCGGTCAGATCCCCATGGTTCACCCGCACGGAGGCCTGGGCCTGAACAGACGGCTTGGCATGGAGCGCGACGCCCAAACCGGCGCGCGTCAACATGCCCAGATCATTGGCCCCGTCCCCTACGGCGAGCACATCTGCATCGCTCAATCCCAGACGCGCGGTGATGTCATCCAGCGCCTCGACCTTCGCTTCTCGCCCCAGAATCGGCCGCCCCACATCGCCCGCCAAAGCCTGCCCATCGTGGATCAGCACATTCGCGCGGTGTTCATCAAAGCCCAGCGCGCTCGCGACCTTCTCGGTAAAGAAAGTGAACCCGCCCGACACCAGCGCCGCGTAAGACGCGTTCGCCTTCATCGTTGCCAGCAGCGTCGCCCCGCCCGGCATGTAGGCGATGCGCTCGGCGAAAACCGTCTCTAACGCTGCCAAAGGCAGGCCTTTGATCAGCCCTACCCTCTCAGTCATCGCCTCTTCGAATCCGAGCTTTCCGTCCATAGCCAGCGCCGTGATCTCGGCGACCTTCTCGCCGATACCGGCATGCGCGGCCATCTCGTCGATGCATTCCTGCTGGATCATGGTGCTGTCCATATCCGCGATCAGCAGCCGCTTCCGGCGGGGACCCTCGGGAATGACGTTCACATCGACGCCTTGGGCATTCAGATCGTCGCGCAAACCTTCAGGCAACATGCCTTCGACCTCTGCGGCCTCCCCCTCAGAAAGCCAGCGAACAGGCCCGCCAATCTGGGCCACATGATCCTCGGTCAGGTGACCGGGTTTCGAGATAAGTGAAATCAACATGCCCGCCGCCTACCCACCTGCGGCGCGTTCGCCAAGCGGAAACCGGGTTTCCTATCGGCGCATCACTCAACAAGATCATGAGCCTTTTGCCGGTTGTGCGCCGCCCTCCAGCCCCGTAAACGCGGCGGTGGGACAGCCCTCCCCAACGAGGGCCGCATATCTGTAAGGGTAACACCGATGGCTCACACTGCTCCGGCTACGCGGCCGGCTAACCCGCGTTTTTCTTCTGGCCCCTGCGCCAAACCCCCCACCTTTTCGCTGGATAAACTTGCCGACGCGCCTCTGGGCCGCTCGCACCGCGCTGCCATGGGCAAGACCAAGCTCAAGGACGCGATCGAACGCACCCGCGCGATCCTTGGCGTCCCGGCCGACTACAAGGTGGGCATCGTGCCCGCCTCCGACACCGGCGCCTACGAGATGGCGATGTGGAACCTCCTGGGCGAACGCCCGGTCGACATGGTCGCCTGGGAAAGCTTTGGTGCCGGCTGGGTCACCGACGCGGTCAAACAGCTCAAAATCGAGGCCGAGGTTCACACCGCCGATTATGGCGAGATCGTCGACATGGCGACACTGAACTACGACCACGATGTCTGCTTCACCTGGAACGGCACGACCTCTGGCGTGCGCGTGGCAGGCGATCCGATCCCTGCAAACCGCAAGGGCCTGACGCTCTGCGATGCGACCTCGGCGGCCTTCGCCATGGACCTGCCCTGGAACAAACTCGATGCAACCACCTTCTCCTGGCAAAAGGTGCTGGGCGGCGAGGCGGCCCACGGTATCCTGATCCTCAGCCCCCGCGCGGTTGAGCGACTGGAAAGCTACACCCCCGCATGGCCGCTGCCGAAAATCTTCCGCCTGACCAAGGGCGGCAAGCTCATCGACGGCATCTTTACCGGGGCCACGATAAACACGCCGTCGATGCTCTGCGTCGAAGACTACCTGCACTGCCTCGACTGGGCAGAAAGCGTGGGCGGGCTTCAGGGTCTGATTAGACGCGCCCAGGACAACGCCGTGGCGGTCTGGGATTTCTGCGCGAACCGCGACTGGATCGACAACCTCGCTGTTGATCCTGCGACCCGGTCAACGACTAGCGTCTGCCTGAAGTTTACCGACCCGCGCATCACCGACGGTGCGGTCTTTGCCAAGGCAGTCGCCAAACGGCTGGAAAACGAAGGCGTGGCCTATGACATCGGCGCTTACCGCGATGCCCCTCCCGGCCTGCGCATCTGGTGCGGATCAACCGTCGAGACATCCGACGTTGAGGCGCTCTTGCCGTGGCTTGATGCCGCATTCGAGGCTGAAATTAACCTTTTGACCGAGGCCGCCTGAACGAAACCGGAGCCATACGGGTTCTGTACAGGTTCTGTACGGATTCTGGCTCCGGGAAATTCGGCGATCTGGCCCTTTAACATACCGAACGCAGGATGCGCCCCGCGCACCACCCGAAGGACAAAACCATGCCCAAAGTACTCGTCTCCGACAAACTCTCGGAAACCGCCGTCCAGATCTTCCGCGACCGCGGTATCGACGTCGATTTCGAACCCGACCTCGGCAAAGACAAAGAAAAACTCCTCTCCGTCATCGACCAATATGACGGTCTCGCGATCCGTTCCGCCACAAAGGCCACGGAAAAGATCATCGCCCACGCTGCCAACCTCAAGGTCATCGGCCGCGCCGGGATCGGGACAGACAATATCGACAAGGACGCGGCCTCCAAGAAGGGCATCATCGTGATGAACACGCCCTTCGGGAACATGACGACAACGGCCGAACACGCCATCGCCATGATGTTTGCCGTTGCCCGTCAGATCCCCGAAGCCTCGGCCTCAACCCACGCTGGCAAATGGGAAAAATCCAAATTCATGGGCGTCGAGCTCACCGGTAAAACACTGGGTGTCATCGGCGCAGGCAATATCGGCGGCATCGTCTGCGACCGTGCCAAGGGGCTGCGGATGAAGGTGCTGGCCTACGATCCCTTCCTGTCGGAGGAGAAGGCCGCGAAAATGGGCGTCGAAAAGGTTGAACTCGAAGAGCTTCTGCCCCGCGCCGACTTCATCACGCTGCACGTGCCAAAGACCGAACAGACCGCCAACATGATCACCGCGGACCGCATCGCAATGATGAAAAAGGGCGTGCGGATCATCAACTGCGCCCGCGGCGGCCTGGTGGACGAAGACGCCCTCGCCGACGCGCTGAAATCCGGCCACGTGGCCGGAGCGGCCTTTGACGTCTTTGCGGTGGAACCCGCCACCGACAGCCCGCTCTTCAACCTGCCCAACGTCGTCGTCACGCCCCACCTGGGCGCCGCCACGACGGAAGCGCAGGAAAACGTGGCACTGCAAGTCGCTGAGCAGATGGCAAATTATCTGCTCGACGGCGCGGTGGAAAACGCGCTCAACATGCCGTCGATGACCGCCGAAGAAGCCAAGGTCATGGGCCCTTGGGTCACGCTGGCCGGGCATCTGGGATCCTTCATCGGGCAGCTGACGGACGAGCCAATCAAGGCGATCAACATCCTCTATGACGGTGCCGTGGCCGACATGAACCTGCCGGCGCTGAACTGCGCGGTAATCGCAGGCATCATGAAACGGGTGAACCCGGACGTGAACATGGTCTCGGCTCCGGTGATCGCGCAGGAGCGTGGGATCAATATCTCGACCACGAACCAGTCAAAATCCGGCGTGTTCGACGCCTACATCAAGGTGACTGTGGTCACTGACAAACGCGAACGCTCCGTCGCGGGCACGGTATTCTCGGACGGCAAACCGCGCTTTATCCAGATCAAAGGGATCAATATCGACGCCGAGATCGGCCGCCACATGGTCTACACGACCAATGAGGACGTCCCCGGCATCATCGGTCTGCTCGGAAACACCATGGGCAAAAACGGCGTGAACATCGCGAACTTTACCCTGGGCCGGAACGAAGTCGGCGGCGAGGCGATCGCGCTTCTCTATATCGACCACCCGGTGCCGGATGACGCGATCAAAGCTCTGGAAACCACTGGCATGTTCGGGCAGGTGGAAAACCTAGAGTTTGACGTCGCCTCCTAGGAGCCTCCATGACCCTCTACGCCATCGGCGATGTCCACGGCCAACTTGGACAGCTGGACCGCGCGCTTGCGCTGATCGAGGCCGATGGCGGGCGGGACGCGTCTGTTGTCTTCATGGGCGACTATGTAGATCGCGGCCCGGATAGCCGGGCCGTGATCCAACGCCTGATCGACGGGCTGGAGGCTGGGCGCGACTGGACCTGCCTTAAGGGGAACCATGACCGGATGATGGAGTGGTTCTTTGAGCCTGAGCCACGCCATGACCCGCATCTTCTAATCGGCTTCCATTGGTTTCACGAACGTATCGGAGGGGCAGATACGCTGGCCTCTTACGGCGTTCAGATCGAGCCCCTCACGCGGCTCAATGACCTACAGAAGCAGGCATTGCCCCATATTCCTTTGGATCACCTGGCCTTTCTGCGCGGGCTCAAGACTACCCATGTCGTGGGCGATCTGCTCTTTGTCCATGCCGGCATGAGGCCGGGCGTCGCGCTGCAGGATCAAACCGAGGAGGACCTGCTCTGGATCCGCCAGCCGTTCCACGAGTTTGAGAGGCCACATCCGCATCTGGTGATCCACGGGCACACGCCGGTTGATGAAGCCACGCATTACGGCAACCGGGTCAATATCGACACCGGTGCTGGCTATGGGCGCAGACTGGACCCGGTGGCGATCGAGGGTCGGAGGGTTTTCGCGCTGACCGATCAGGGAAGGGTTGAACTCAAACCTCGCGATAGTCGCGCTTGATCAGTTTCCAGCTAGAGTGGGCGAGCAGGAACGCCCCGAAGATCGTGCCAAACAGGATCGACTCGGATGTCGTGAGGCCCTGCGGCATCCCTTTTGCGACCAGCGCATAGGAAACCAATGCGAGGATCACCGCGCCGGAAACTGCGCGAAAGATGTACTCGCCCCGCGTAGGTCCAAACTTTCGCTTCGGTGTCTCGCTCATGTCCCCCTAACTGGAGCGTTTGTAAGGGTCGTCCAGTGCCGGAACGACAGTGGCACGGCACTCGCCAAATCCGATCTGGTAGCCTTCCCCGTGCGCCACGCCACGCATGACGATGGTGTCGCCATCTTCGATGAAGGATCGCGGCCCGGCATGGGTCTCTATCGGCTCTGTTCCAGCCCAACTGATCTCCAGAAACGATCCACGATTTTCACGCTCAGGGCCCGAAACAGTGCCTGATCCGAGCAGATCGCCCGGCATCATCGGACAGCCAGAGGTGCTGTGATGCGCCAGCTGCTGCGCCGAGGAGTAATACATCTCGCCGTAGTTCGTCCGCGTCAGCGGCGTTGCCTTGCCCTCCCGCTCCATATCGACCTCCAGTGCGATATCAAAAAGCGTCGGGTGCGGCTCAACGAGGTAATTCAACGGCTCTTTCTCTCGCGCAGGTACAGGACGGCGGAACTCCCGCAGCGCCTCTGCGGTGACGATCCAAGGGCTGATCGTCGTTGCCGTGGCCTTGGCCTGGAACGGACCCAGGGGCTGATATTCCCATGCCTGGATGTCCCGCGCCGACCAGTCATTCAGCAACACATAGCCAAAGATCATCGCATCAGCTTCGGCTACAGTCACCGGACCTTCGGACGGGATGCCCACAATGGCCCCCATCTCGAGTTCAAAATCAAAGCGCGCGCAGGGGGCAAAGCGCGGTACATCATCCTGTGGCCCTTTCAGCTGTCCCCAGGGTCGGCGTACATCCGTGCCGCTCACCACCACCGACGATGCACGACCGTTGTAGCCAATGGGCATGTGCAGCCAGTTTGGCGGCAGTGCATTCTCCGGCCCCCGGAACATGGTGCCCACATTGGTGGCGTGCTGCCGACCGGCATAGAAATCTGTATATTCGGCCACGACGAAAGGCATCTGCAGTTCGACCTGCGAGAGCAGGATGATGTATTCCGTCGCCGACGCCCGATGCTCTGAGCCCTCAGCGAGCAAGGTGGTCAGTTCCCGGCGCAGCATCGCCCAGGCCTCAGACCCCTGCTCCATGAAGTCATTCCAGTAGGGCACGTCAAAGACCGGGTCGTCGGCGACCTTCAGATGGCCGTCTTCCTCTAGTCCCGTGAGGTCCAGAACGCAGTCCCCAATGGCCACCCCACAACGCGGCTCGCCCCCATCGATGGAAAACACGCCACAGGGCAGATTGTTCAGCGGAAATGGGCAGTCAGGCGCATTGGCGGTCTCGATCCAGGAACGTTTGAGCGGCATTGGTGTCCTCGGTTGTGCGGCGGGATATTAGGAGAATTGGGCTGAAACAGAGCCTATAATTACTTTTTCCCCGGCGTCCCGTCGAACTTCTTCTCAATGGACGTCCAGCAGTCGATATAATTGTCCTGAAGAGGCGCTTCGTTGGCCGCAAACGGCGTCAGCATCTGCGGGAAACGGGTCTCGAACATAAAGGACATCGTATGATCCAACTTGTTCGGGCCGAGGTTTGACTGGCTCGCCTTTTCAAACGCGTCCCGGTCCGGCCCATGTGGCAGCATCATGTTATGGAGCGACATGCCCCCAGGGACAAAGCCTTCCTCCTTGGCATCGTAGACGCCGTAGATATTGCCCATCAGCTCGGACATGACATTCTTGTGGTACCAGGGCGGGCGGAAGGTGTCCTCGGCCACCATCCACCTTTCGCGGAACAGCACGAAATCGATATTGGCAGCGCCCTCGATGCCCGAAGGCGCAGTCAGCACGGTGAATATCGACGGGTCCGGGTGATCAAAAAGGACCGCCCCCACCGGGCAGTAGGTCTTTAGATCGTATTTCACCGGCGCGTAGTTGCCGTGCCAGGCCACGATATCGAGCGGGCTCTGGGCGATCTCGGTCCGGTGGAACGACCCCGCCCATTTCACGGTCACTGTGCTGGGCACTTCCCGATCTTCAAAGGCCGCCACCGGCGTCTTGAAGTCACGCGGGTTGGCCATGCAATTGGCTCCAATGGGACCGCGTGACGGCAACTCGAATTTCTGGCCGTAATTCTCGCAGACAAACCCACGGCACGGGCCTTCCAGCACCTCGACGCGGTAGACCAGACCGCGTGGAAGGATCGCGATTTCCTGCGGTTCCAGATCGATGATCCCCAACTCGGTCGCAAAGCGCAGCTTGCCCTGCTGCGGCACCACCAGCAGTTCGGAATCCGCGCTGTAGAAATAGCTGTTCACCATGCTCTCGGTGACCAAATAAATATGGGCGGCCATGCCGGTCTGGGTGCTAACATGACCCGCCGAGGTCATCGTCCGTATCCCGGTGAGCCAGGTCAGGCTCCCCTCCGCTTCCACGGGGTTCCAGCGGTACTGGCCCAGACTGATGATGTCCGGATCAACGCAGGGCGCAGATTTCCAGTAGGGCAGATCGATCTTTTCAAACCGGTGCGTGTGCTTCACCGACGGCCGGATGCGATAGCACCACGTGCGTTCGTTCTGATGCTGCGGGGCCGTAAAAGCGGTGCCCGACAGCTGTTCGGCATAGAGCCCGTAATTCACCCGCTGCGGTGAATTCATTCCCTGCGGCAGTGCGCCAGGTAGGGCCTCGGTCTCGAAATCATTGCCAAAGCCAGACATGTACCCCTCATGGGGGCCGGGAAGGCTGGGCGCCTGAACCATAGAAGTGGGCAAAGCCTGCTTGTTCATGGGGTGTCCTCCGCTGAGGACAATATCGTTGCGCTTGCAACGAAGTCAACGCCAGTCCAGAACCACCTTCCCCGAGGTGCCGCTCTTCATCGCGGCAAAACCCTTCTCGAAATCATCGGCGTCAAAGCGGTGCGTGATCACCTTGGACACGTCGAGCCCGTTCTGCAGCATGGCGATCATCTTGTACCAGGTCTCGAAAATCTCGCGCCCGTAGACACCCTTGATGGTGATAGCCTTGAACACGATGCGCGACCAGTCGACCGGGCTCTTGCCCGGCGGAATACCGAGCAGCGCGATGCGTCCGCCCATCACCAGTGCCTCAACCATCTGGTCCAGCGCCTGCTGATTGCCCGACATCTCGAGCCCGACATCGAAGCCCTCCTTCATGTTGAGCTCAGAAATGACGTCGCCCAGGTCTTCGTCAGCCACATTCACAGGCCGCAAATCCGCGACCTCCTGCGCCAGCTTGAGCCGCGCCGGGTTCACATCCGTGATCACCACGTTCCGCGCGCCCGCGTGCCGCGCCACCGCGGCCGCCATGATCCCGATGGGACCCGCGCCGGTGATCAAGACGTCTTCGCCGAGTAGGTCAAAGCTCAGCGCCGTGTGGACAGCGTTGCCCAGCGGATCGAGGATCGCGCCGATCTCGTCCGGGATATCATCCGGCAGCGGCACAACGTTGAAGGCTGGCAGGCGAAGGTATTCGGCAAATGCGCCCTGTTCGTTCACGCCAATGCCCCGCGTCCCAGGGTCCAGATGGAACTTCCCCGCGCGCGATTGCCGTGAAGTAGAGCCTATCAGATGCCCCTCACCGCTCACGCGCTGGCCTAGGCTCAGGCCCTCTACTTGGGGCCCCATATCCACGATTTCCCCCGCGAATTCGTGGCCGGTGATCATCGGCACCGGCACGGTCGCGGCGGCCCACTCGTCCCAGTTCCAGATGTGGATGTCGGTTCCGCAAATACCGGTCTTGTTCACGCGGATCAGGACGTCCGTCGGGCCGATTTCGGGCACCGGGTGGGTCCCTAGCGTCAGCCCCTCGCGCGGGGCGTCCTTGGACAAGGCACGCATCTGGTTCATTGGATCACCCCCAGCTCGCGCCCCGCCTGGGCAAAGGCCGCCAGCCCGCGATCCAGATCCTCCCGCGTGAGCGCCGCGTTCATCTGCGTCCTGATCCGTGCCTGGCCCTTGGGCACCACCGGAAAGAAAAACCCGGAAACATAGACACCCAGCTCAAAAAGTCGCGCCGCCATCTGCTGCGCCAGCTTGGCATCGCCCAGCATGACCGGAATGATCGGATGCTCCCCCGGCAGGAGGGTAAATCCCAGCTCGGTCAGCCCCGCGCGCCAGTAACCGGCGTTATCGAAAAGCTGCGCGCGTAGGTCATCGCCGCTCTCCACCAGCTCCAGCGCCTTGAGCGACGCCGCCACGATCGCGGGCGGGAGAGAATTGGAGAACAGATAGGGCCGCGCGCGCTGCCGCAGCATCTCGATCAGCGGCTTTGGCCCGGCCACATAGCCCCCCATGGCGCCGCCCAGCGCCTTGCCCAGCGTGCCGGTCAAAAGCGTCACATCCACCCCGCAATGGGCAGGCGTCCCGGCGCCTTTCGGGCCCATGAAGCCGGTGGCGTGGCAGTCATCCACCAGCGTCAGGGCATCGTATTTTTCGGCCAAGCGGGTGATCTCCGCCAAATTGGCGATGGTCCCGTCCATCGAGAACACGCCATCTGTGACGATGACCCGAAACCGCGCGTCCTGAGCGGCCTCCAGCTGGGCCTCCAGATCGGCCATGTCATTGGTCGCGTAGCGATAGCGCTGCGCCTTGCATAACCTGATGCCGTCGATCAGCGACGCATGGTTCAATGCATCGCTGATAATCGCGTCCTCGGGACCGAAAAGCGGCTCGAACACACCGCCATTTGCGTCAAAACAGGCTGCGAATAGGATCGCGTCCTCCATGCCCAAATAGGCCGCCAACCGCGCCTCCAGCGCCTCGTGGGAGGTCGCCGTACCACAGATAAATCGGACAGAGGCCATGCCGTACCCGTCCGCGTCCAAGGCCGCTGCCGCCGCCGCGCTCAGCGCCGGGTGATTGGCGAGGCCGAGGTAATTGTTCGCACAGAGGTTCAACTGCTCGCGCCCGCCCACATCGATCCGTGCGCCCTGGGGGCCGGAAATCGGCCGCTCGACTTTCATCAGCCCGTCATCGGCGATCTGGGCCAGCTGCGCTTCTATGTGAGACCTGAATCGATCTGTCATGTCGTCCTCCATTATGGACAACATCCCTCATAATGGACGCAAGTCAACTCAGAAATTCGCTATCCCGGACAATATCCGCCTTAGTGGATCAGCTGTTGTGAACGATGAGAAACGCGCGCGCTGTGTCTCGGGCCGAAATCTGATGCGCAACGTCGGCGGCGTAGTAGGCCGTGTCTCCGGCGCTCAACGCTTGCGTCGCGTCCCCGGAACTCACCGTCAGATCGCCGTCTATCACCGTCAGTGTCTCCCGCGTTCCGGGCTGGTGCGGGTCGCTCTCCAGCACTCCATCTGCATCAAAGCGCAGCTCGTAAACCTCGTGAACGCCCACCTGCGCCGGCGAGGAAAGAATACGGATCGTGCATCCGGTACCCCGCCCGTCGATGGTCGGAATATCCGCCGCCCGCGCCACCTCGATGGCAGGTGCGGAGGCGTCGGCCTGCAAAAGCCCGGCGAAATCGACCTTCAACGCCTGTGTCAGGTTCCAGAGCGTTGCTACAGTCGGACTGCTTTCGCCCCGCTCGATCTGATTGATCTGCGACCGCGAAACGCCCGACAGCTTTGCCACGGCGTCCAGAGACAGCCCCTGCTCAGCACGAGCTTCTTTGAGGCGGCTGGCGAGGCGGTCGTGAATGTCATAGCGGGCCATGGGCCTCTGATGGAATGACCAGCGGGGCGCTGTCAATAACGGCAATTGACCGCTCTGGACCGTGATCTGCCTCAGAAAACAGGATTTTTCGCTTCTCGCCGCCGCGCTGGCCTGCGACAAACGCCCATGACCGAATTCAAGCTCGATCAGTTTCTCCCCTATCAGATGGCGGTCCTCGCGGGCCGCCTGTCCCGGGGGTTGTCCGAGATCTACGAGACGCGCTTTGGACTTTCGATCGCGGATTGGCGCGTGCTCGCCCATCTCCACGACGCAGGCAGCTGTAGCGTACGCGAGATCCACGTACAGGCAGACATGGAGAAATCGCGCGTCTCGCGGGCGGTCACCCGGCTGGAGTCTCGCGGCCTCGTAGCGCGGGCCGCCGATGGCGCGGACAAACGCCTGCTGCGGCTAACACTCAGCGATGAGGGCACTGAGATGGTCGCCGAAATCCTGCCCCTCGCACTCGCATATGAGGCGCGGGTTCTCGAACAAATGGGCGATAAGGACGCGTTGCGAGCGGCTTTGAATGCCGCCATGGCGGCCACCGACTCTGACTGACGCCCCGTTCCGCTTCCCCTTGAGGCCGCGACGCGGCAACAAAGGCTTAACGAACGGAGGTTTCCATGACAGATATCGTGATCTTAGGCGGCGCACGGACCGCAATCGGCACATTCGGCGGCGCATTGGCAGGCACAACCCCCATTGAGCTGGGCACCGTGGCCGCCAAAGCCGCGCTAGAGCGCGCCGGCGTCGAAGGAGGCCAGATCGGTCACGTCGCCTTTGGCCATGTCATCAACACTGAACCCCGCGACATGTATCTCAGCCGCGTGGCGGCCATGGAGGCAGGCGTACCGGAAACCACGCCCGCGATGAATGTGAACCGCCTCTGCGGATCGGGCCTCCAGTCCATCGTCTCTGTAGCGCAATCCCTGATGCTAGGTGACGCAGAATTCGGCCTCGCCGGCGGCGCGGAAAACATGAGCCGGTCGCCCTTCATCATGCCGCAGCAGCGCTGGGGCGCCAAAATGGGCGATGTCAAAGCACTCGACATGATGCTCGGCGCGCTCAACTGCCCCTTCGGCACCGGTCATATGGGCGTGACGGCGGAAAACGTTGCCGCAGAACATGACATCACCCGCCAAGATCAGGACGCTTTCGCGATGGCCAGCCAGACACGCGCGGCTGCCGCTATTGAGGCAGGCTATTTCGAGGATCAGATCACCCCCGTGGAGGTCCGCGTGAAACGGGACATGGTGCCCTTCATCCGAGACGAACACCCCAAGGCAACGAGCGCAGAGGCACTGGCCGGGCTGCGGGCTGTGTTCCAAAAGGACGGTACCGTCACGGCGGGCAACGCCTCGGGGATCAATGACGGCGCGGCGGCGGTGGTGCTTGCCCGCGCTGAGGCGGCGGAAAAGGCCGGCCTGACCCCGAAATTCCGCGTCCTGGGCTACGGCCACGCAGGCGTGCGGCCCGAAGTCATGGGCGTCGGTCCCATCCCGGCAGTGAAGAACCTCTTGGAGAAAACCGGGCTCAGCACCGGAGATTTCGACGTAGTCGAGTCAAATGAGGCTTTTGCAAGCCAGGCACTCGCAGTGAACAAGGAACTCGGCCTCGACGCAGCCAAGGTCAACCCAAACGGCGGGGCCATCGCTTTGGGTCATCCGGTGGGTGCAACGGGGTCAATCATCATGGTCAAGGCGATGTACGAACTGGAACGCACAGGCGGCAAACGCGGCCTAGCGACCATGTGTATCGGCGGTGGTCAGGGCATCGCGGTGGCCATTGAAAGGCTCTAACCCGCCTAGATCGTCCCTTCCCATGGACCAAATCCAAAACTAACGTAGTCGCGCTGATAGGCATCTTTCACCGCGGCTTCGATCTCTTCATCGTAAATCGCCGCCAGTGGAATCGGGCCCTCCCTTTCAGCAGGAAGCGAGACCATTTCCACACCCACTCTGTCGCAGAGGCGGGACAAATCTTCCTCTAATGTGTCCTCGCGGATGATGATGTCTGGGATCGCAAACTCAGCAAAACCCTGGATTACAGAAACCTGGGTGGCCCACGCTCCGTCAACCCGCACAGCGGTTTGCCCGCTAAGGTTCATCCTCAGAAAACTCAGGTAGCCCAGGAACGCTGCTTTCTGTTCCGCAGTGCCCCAGTCGTCGCCAGGCCCGTCTTCGGCGAGAGGGACTCCATAAACGCGCATCAGCTTGTTGCGGATCGCCGGAAAAGACCCTTTTCCAGCGCCGACGATTCTGTCCTCGAAGGCCCGGTAGGCCCGTGCAACGGGATGGCGGACTACAGTAAAGCCGCGATGCAGCCGGTTTTGGCGCTTCCACTGGCGCAGGGATTTTTGACCAAAGTTACGTAACAGATCCAACAAGTCCGCACCATCAAGGTCCGCAAGCCACTGCGTTACGCGCGCGTCCGGCCCAGCGGAGATCGGCATATATAGCAGCGGTGCGCGGGCGGCGGCGACGTAGCTTGGGACCTGAGGTCCACGCCGTGGCTCAAAATTTGGCGTGCGAGTGAGGTTGAACTGGTCGAACGCGGCCAAGGATGCCTGCATCTCTTCAAAGTTTGTGACCTTTGCCGACATCGGCGCCGGGTTCTGCTTTTTGAGGTTCTTTGAAAGTGTCGTAAGCTCTGTTTCAGAACCCAAAAACCGCGCCAAGCCGTTCATGATGTCGAGGTCCTGAATATCCTCGTAAGCGATGTAGAAAGCCGTCTGTCCGGTCTTTTGCAGCGCATTCAGCACCCTCACCTGAAAGCTCTGAAGATTGCTCATATGGAGCTCGAACTCCTCGCGGTCGAAATCGATCTGGCTCGACTTCTGCCGGGTGGGGTTCGTCAGCTTCCACTGCCCAGTGGCGGCGGCAATCTTTCTGCTGACATAGCTGTCAACGGGATTTCGGGTCAGGATGATCTTCGCACAACGGGGGTCCGACAGAACCTCGTCCAGAATGCCGGGGTGGTGATCGTGGAAGAAACGAAAGCCCGCCACTCCGTTCTGCTTTCTGATGGCCTCAACCAGCCCCAGCGGATTGGCGTCCCGCGCGACCTGATCGAAACCGAGCACTTCGTCGGTGTTGGGATAACCGATGAATACAGGGTTAAACACTTCTCCCATGCAGCTGACGTCCGGATAGAGGTTCAGATTGGCCTCGAGAAAGTTCGATCCGGTACGCATTTCGGCAAAAAGCACAAAGTAGTCAAAGCGCTGCGTCATGGGCTTGGCCTACTTCTTTACAAGATACGGCTTGCGCATCCGCTGCCGCGGGCGGTCTTGGATATCATCGATGGGATAGTCACCCATCAGATAGGGGTGCATGCCCTCATTCTTTAACGTCTGAAGAAATTTCCCGAAGCCCCGGAGATCGTGCATACGCGGCGCTTCCGTCAGTCGCCGCCCACCTTCGCCAGACAAATCGTCAATGATGTTTTGAAGGTGCTCCATAGGGCTTTCGATGAACTCCGTCATAGTCAAAATTTTGACTTTCGCCTGCGCAGTTTGGCTCTTCAACGCATAGAGATGCTCACTTTCGATCTTCTGCCGCCAAGCAGCGTCGCGGCGAATATCAACGAAATCAGCATTCGACCGGAAATGCTGAAGCGCCCATGCGCCGGTAATCACGTAGATGCGGGCATTCGGATCAGTGGCCAAATCGTTGTGAATCAACTGCGAGTCCCAGGGCCCAAACTGAAAGCACTGCTGCTCACCTCGGGTGTTCCAGATCACGTTCGTAAGAAACGCCCGGCTGTTATAATCCCGCATCTCCGCACTGTCGGGGATTGCCCCCGAAAAAGTGCCTTCACGCCCCGCAAACTGAACCCAATTCTCAGCGAACAGGTGTCCATGAACCCGAGCACCAGTGTTTTTGGAGAGCCAATCCTCCCAATCCTCGAAGAGGTCCGTAAACCCTTCAAAAACGGTATACGGTGCTGAGGTGACCCCATCTTCCCACTGTTTGTGCGGAAACCGTGACTGATTATAAAGACCGCGTCGACCCAGAGTCCTTAGGTCTTTTGCGCGCGAGAACACCCTGTCAATCTTGCCACGGTTCGGCTCAGCTTTCTTCATCGCGTGTTCAGCATCGGTGAGAAAACTATCGTACAGCAAATTCGCACGAGGCCAGATCTTGCGCGCCACAAAACAGTCCGAACGACGCAAAAGCTGTAGGTGATCATCGTAGAAAATGTGTGGCTTACCCTTGTGGTCAAACTTGGACAGCGTCAGCGATCGTGACTGTACGTCGGTGGAATAGAGCCTGCACAGGGTCTGAAAATAGCTTTCATCCGGAATCCAAACTTTCTGGAAATAGGCGTCGTAAGTCTGCCTTTCTGGATCCTGAAGGATTGCCGACAATGTACGCCGCGTCAGGCACCACCATTGGCTGCCCATATGGGGCACCAAACCCCGCGGCAATCTTCGTCGAAAGCCAACTTGGCGCTGCAGTGTTACATAACGGTCAAACAGCCATCTCTGTCTTTTCCAAGAGAACGGAAAGTGAAGCGTAAATCGCTCTTCATCAAGGCCACCCACCGTCCAGGGTACGTCTGCCGTTGTCGCACTTTCGATAAAATCCGTGCGTGGGCGCTCTTTTAGATAGTCGATCAGCTCCTGGACAGGGCGCAGTGGAAGGCACGATCCCGACGCCAGGTAGACGTGTCGGACATCTGGAAAGTTCTTTAGCAACTGTTCCGCCGCCGCCTGCGTTCCGGCCACGATACCCCACGTTCCCCACTCGCACCGATGCCGCGTGGTGAACTGAATAAGGGGATCTTCAGCCAGCTCGTTTTTAAGGGCAGCGTAGGCCCGGGCCGAAGTATTCTTGTCTACATGGATTACCACTGGACACCCGGAAGCAGCCCAGTGGCGCGCGACCTGAGCAGATCGATGCAATGCATCATGTACTAACATGATCACGCCCATTGCGCTCATGCCCAATTCCCTTTGGACATGAGGCCTAGGATCTCAAGCTGACGCCAATTGATGTAACGCTCGGACCATTTGCACCACAGGTCAGGTGCTTCGCTCAGGTTGTCTGCATAGGCTTTGTACTCCACCGATTTGGCGTAGTGCTCTTTGCGTGTCAGTTCTTCTTTGGCCTTATCAGGGAAAGTGTCGAGGAACTTCGTATGCAGCAAAACGCCAGACGCCGTCTCACCACCCTGGCTATCATAGACACGGTTTAGTTTGCGCGGCAGCAGCATGTGCGTCGAACTGAGATACACATAGGATCGGTGCCACTTCACCAAAGGTATCTTGTTTAAGGCCGGCGCCTTTCTGGGATCCATCGGAAAGAATTTCCGTGCCCGGGGTCCGCCCTGGATCCAAAGGTTATCATAGCGCTTGTTATGCTTGATGCCGTAATTGCCGGCGTCAAACCAACTCGCAATCTCCAGCGGATTTTGACCCTCCTGATACGGGACCGCATCGATTGGGCCCTTTGGATACATGTCCAAAAGCATCGTGCCAAAAGCCCTAACCCCGCTCGCATCCAGCCAATCGGTCAGGGCGGGCAACGGCCGGGTGTCAGAAAACGGGTAAACTAGGAATTCATCTGGATCGACCACCAGCGTCCAATGTCCGTGACCGTAGCGCCATTGCAGGTAATTTAACCAATCGACACCAAAACGCGCCTTTTTATAGCTGGCACGCGTGTGCCAGACAGAGACGTCCGGCTGAGACGCTAGATACGGCACGGACCCGTCTTCGCTATCATTGTCGACTATCAGAAAGTGATCGACGCCAAGGTCGCGATAGTATTCCAAAAAGTACGGCAGACGGACTTTCTCGTTTCGCTGTGCCGAAAAGAGCAAAATCTCACCCGGTTTGATTTCCGAGGTGCGGTTTACGACGCTACGCATCTCACGCCGTTTTCTGATCGCCCGCGCGATAAAGCGTTTGCGCCTAAGCCGCAGACGATATGTTCCCAATACGCCCAAACCTATCCTCGCGATTAACCGCCTGACTCTACACAATGGGTGCCGAATTGCAGGTTAACGCATCCCGTGATCCCGGCTCTCCGCATAGCCCAATCTACGCAGGGCTTATCGGCGCCACCCTAAGCTGTTGAGCGAAATCAGACAATTTAATTGTCCGTGACCCAGATACAGTCGTACTGGTCTGTGACCCGAACAAATCACCCGGTCCAGGCACCACGCCACATAAGGCCCAAATCTTCGAGTTGCGCGGGCCCAACATATTCAACGGATGGTTCACCCATGAGGTTGGGTCCTTCGGCCAACTTTTGGTAGTAGCGGTCATACCGTTCAGAGTGTGTAAAGTGCTCGCCTCTCAGGTGCTCCAATGCAGATTTTGCCGCGATTTCAGGCAGGAACTTTGAATGCAGCAGAACCCCTGTGGGCGCGTTCCGCCGCGCATCAAAGGCCGCATTCAGACGGCGTGGCAGCACCAGATGGGTGGAACTCGCATAGGCATAGCCACGCCGCCACTTGACCAAAGGAACCTTGTGAAGGTGCGGCGCGTACTCCGGGGTCTCGGAAAAGAACATCCGTTTTCTCGGGCCGCCACGAATAGAGATATTCCGGAACTTTGATTGCGACTCCCATGTGTAACCATGGGCGTCAAAATGGGTCAGGATGCTCCAAATCGGATCACCAGGAACATAGGTAAGCTCTGACACAGACGCGTTGGGATACATATCCAGCATCATCGCTCCAAAGCTCTGAATACCCTGCCGATCCAACCACGCCGTCAGCTCCTGTAGGCTTTGACTTTCGCACCCGGGAAAAACCAAAATCTCATCAGCGTCCAACGTCAACGCCCAATGGCCGGGCGCCCATAGATGTTGCAAACGATTGAGCCAATCCACGCCAAAGCGAGCTGCGCGATAGCTCTCCTCAGTGCGCCAAAGCGATATATCAGGCTGATCTCTTAGAAGATCAGCACTGCCATCGTCGCTACCGTTGTCGACGAAAAAGAAATGATCCACGCCCAAGGCACGATGGTGATCGAGGAAGAACGGCAGACGCGCAACCTCGTTCCGAACAGTGGAAAACGCCAAGATATCGCCGCTTCGGATCGATGCTGTGTTGTCGATTACCGCGTGCAGTTCCTTGCGTTTACGCCACGCCCTCGCGAGATAACGACGACGACGCCAGCGCAGCTTGTAAGCCAGCCAGAGCTCTGCCGCGCTTTCCATTGGTTACTGTGCGGCGTTCCGCTGGGCGTGAATTCCGGAAAGATAGGTGGCGAATTCGTCCTGCAAGTCTTCGCGTGCCAGACCAAAAGCCACCGTCGCCTGCAGGAACCCCGCCTTTGATCCACAATCAAAGCGCTGGCCGCGGAAACGCAGGCCATAGACCTCGCGGCCTTCCTCCAGTTCTTGCGCGATGGCATCCGTCAACTGGATCTCGCCCCCGGCACCTTCTTTCATCTGGTTCAGATGATTCATTACTGAGGGATTGAGGATATATCGTCCTATCACAGCGAGGTTCGATGGCGCCGTTCCTGGCGCAGGTTTCTCCACCAACCCGTGGGTCGAAACGATATGACCCATGTCATCCTTCACATTCAGCACACCGTAAGAGGATGTTTTTTCCTCTGGAACCTCCATGGCCGCAACAACATTGCCGCCGGTTTGTTCGTAGGCTTCAACCATCTGCTTTAGGCAAGGCTCGTCTCCCGCAATGACGTCATCTGGAAGGATCACCGCGAATGGTTCATCGCCCAACAGGCGTCGCGCGCACCAAACAGCATGTCCAAGACCTAATGCCTTGTGCTGCCGAATATATGCGATTGCGCCGCTGTCCATATTTGTGGATTTCAGCGTCTCGAGAAGCTCTGTCTTGCCCTTGTTCTTGAGGGTGTTCTCCAGATCAGGCGCCACGTCAAAATAGTCTTCCAACGCGCCCTTTCCGCGAGATGTCACAAAGATGAACTCCGTGATCCCTGCGGCGCGCGCCTCGTCAATTGCGTATTGAATAAGAGGTCTGTCGACCAACGTCATAATCTCTTTAGGAACGGACTTCGTCGCCGGAAGGAACCGGGTTCCTTGGCCCGCAACAGGAAAAATTGCTTTGGTAACTTTGCGTTTCATGCCCCACCTTTACTCAAAGCCGGTTAATTCCGGCCGCGGCGTTGTCGCACACGTCTATGGATAGATTATGACGCAAGCGCAATTGAAGTAGGGGAATTTTCGCCCAATCGGGGCAGGAACGGCGCAAAATTGCGCCTAGCTGATGCCCAACTCGTTGAGGATTCGTTCGATTCGCGAAACGTCTTCGGGATTATTTAACTCCCAGAATTCCCGGCCTTGACCGTCGACCTCTACGCACAAAACGTCGCGACCTTGCTCTAGAAACCGAAGTTGTTCCAGTCCTTCCAGCGTTTCCAGAGGGCCAACAGGCCAGCTCGGATAATCGCCCAGGGCACCAGGCCGGTAGGCATAGACACCCACGTGATGAAACACCGGTGTCGGTGCATCATCGGCGTAGGATTCACCGGTGAACGGGATAACTTCCTTAGAGAAATAGAGGCCTCGATTGCCGTCTCCGAAAACGGCCGTCGTGCCACCCACGCGCCCCGCGCGACGGTCCTCCAGGAACCCGTTCAATGCCCGCCCATCGCAGCGCAGTACCGGGGTTGCGATATCGGCGTCCGGGGCCGCTTTCATCGCCGCTACCAGCGCCTCAACGAACCACGCAGGCGTCAGCGGTGCGTCGCCTTGAAGGTTGACCACGATGTCATAGCCACCGCCCAGCGCCTCGTGAGCCTCGGCAACCCGCTCGGTCCCGTTTCTAGCCTCGGGAGAGGTCATGACAACCTCCGCGCCCATGGCCAGCCCGGCCTCCTGAATGCGCGTGTCGTCGGTTGCGATGACCACGCGATCGATGCCCGCCACCTCGGACGCTGCTCGCCAGGACCGCTCCAGCAGGGTGCGGGTCTCACCGCTTGCGCCTTTCAAGCCCACGAGAGGTTTGCCCGGATAACGGGTGGAAGCGTAGCGCGCGGGGATGACGATCAGGGTCTGCATCAGGGTGCGATCAGCTCCACGCCCGGTGCATAGGCGATAAAGTAGGGGTTGGCGTAGTCAGCTTTGCCATAGGCAAGCGGGCTGTGGTCATCGAACCGCACCACTTTACCGCCGGCGCCAGACAGCACCGCCTGCGCGGCTGCGGTGTCCCATTCCATGGTGCGTCCCAGCCGCGGGTAGAGGTCGGCCTCGCCCGAGGCTATCAGGCAGAACTTCATCGACGAGCCGGCAGCCTTGCTATCCGCCACAGAGTACTGGCCGATGTAGCCTTCGAGCTCTGGTGACCGGTGGGATTTCGACGCAACGACCAGCAATGCGGCATTATCGGGCTGTTTCACTGAGATAGGCTTGGCCTCGCCTACGGTATCGGCTGCAAAAGGCCCTGCTTCTTCCAGCGTCTGGCCGCTGGCATCAGTGTAAAAGAGCCGCTCCTTGGCCGGAGCGTAAACCACACCCCGCGTCGGCACGCCATCCTCGACATAGGCAATATTAACCGTGAAATCGCCGCGCCGGTTGATGAATTCCTTGGTACCATCTAGCGGGTCCACAATCAGGAATGTCGTGGCTCGTTCTTTGTGACTCGCGGACTGCTCTTCAGTCACAAGCGTCACATCTGGGAAGGCCGCACGCAGGCCCGCTGAAATCAACGCATCTGCAGCTTCATCGGCCTCGGTAACCGGGCTTTCATCCGATTTCACTTTTACGTCGAAGTCGTCGGAGTTGTAGATTTCCATAATCACATCGCCCGCCTCAATGGCGAGGGATCGCATCACATTAGTGAGCTTTTCATAATCCATTGGGTACAAACCTCTGCTTTCCTTGCTACAGGACCTGCGTCGCCTTATCATCGCGCGGTAAAGGATCGGCAAGGTCTGGGGTTTAAAAAGGACCTCAAAGCTCAGAGGCGCACTTCTATGTTTGAACAATCCCGCATCCGCACACAGCGATCAGCTGCGGCCAGTATGTTGGAGTTGATTTATCATTCCACTGTGCGGAACGTTCGCAAAGCCCACGGAAATGCAGTCATCGGTCTTTTGCTAACGATGATGCAGTCGATGTTGTTCATTGCCGCATTCTTCCTCATGTACAGCATTCTTGGCCTTCGCGGTATGGCAGTACGCGGGGACTTCGTGGTTTTCTTGATGTCAGGGATTTTCCTGTTTTTGACCCACACGAAAGCGGTCGGCGCGGTGGTCGGGTCAGAAGGTCCGGCGAACCCGATGATGCTACACGCACCCATGAATACGATCGTATCTATCTGCGGTGCCGCCCTTGCGCAGCTGTATCAACAAATTCTAGCAGCCATCACTATCCTCACAGTATACAGCCTGCTGGTTACGCCCGTCACGATTGACAGGCCAATTGGGGCATTTGGAATGTTTCTATTGGCATGGTTCTCCGGCGTTTCTGTAGGAATCGTGTTTCTCGCACTCAAACCATGGGCACCTTCTGCGATAGGCGTCCTGTCATCAATTTACATGAGAGCGAACATGATCGCGTCCGGTAAGATGTTTGTGGCGAACTCGCTGCCGCCGGCGATGCTCGCAATGTTTGACTGGAATCCTCTGTTCCACGCAATCGATCAGTCTCGTGGCTTCGCCTTCATAAACTACACACCTAGAAACTCTTCGATCGAATATCCGCTTTATCTCTCACTTGTCTTGATAATGATTGGGCTCATGATTGAATTCTATACGCGCAAGAACGCGTCAATGAGCTGGGGTGCCCGGTCTTAGAGACGCAAGTAGCGTGATCATCGGGGCCAAAGTCATGTTGATGACAACGTTCAAGTGCTTCGATCAAGGCTCATTTCGAACCGCCTAGAAGTGCTTTGAATAAACTCAGGAAAAGGCCGCGCACGCTCATCAACCCGCTGAACCATGGAGCGTTTCGACCACCCTCAGCGTTAGATTGATCCGCCCGCCATTCTTCAAAAGCGTCGACGACCCGTGCTTGATCCGATCCACCCCGTGATAGGCCAGTCGGGCTTCGCCTCCCATGACCAGCACATCCCCGCTTTCCAGCCAGACCGACTCTGTCTTGCCGCCTCGCGTCAGGTTCCCCATGCGGAACAGCGCGGCATCCCCCAGCGAAACAGACAGCACCGGCCAGGAAAAATCACCCTCGTCGGCATCCTGGTGCATGCCCATCTTGGCCCCCTCGCCATACCAGTTGATCAGGCAGCAATCCGGTGCACGGGTCAGCCCCGTCACCTCGTCCCAGATCGCCCCTATGCGCGGCGGGATCGCAGGCCAAGGCGTGCCATTGGGATGGGTCTGCGTGTATCGGTAGCCTTTGCGATCCGTGATCCAGCCCAGCCGCCCCGCCGCGCTCATCCGTACGCTCATCGGTTTTCCCGAGGGCGTCACCGGCTGCATCAAAGGGGCTTTCTCCAGAACCTGCCGCAAATCATCCACCAATTGGCGCTGCACGACAGCATTCAGGTAACCTTTGTAAATCTCGAATCCGCGAAGTTTCAGCGTAGGTTCCACCACTTGAAAAGCCCTATTAAGCCATAAAAGAAAGAGTCTCCCGGGCGCTTGCAGGCCGCAGACTCCACTCCTATATAGCCCTGCAGCAGAGCGGTCTTGAAAAGGGCCGCTCTAAATCCTTAGAGACCACCGGGTGCCGCACAGGCGGGCCCACCACCACATCGCCAAGAAGGGATGAACGAGCATGGCAAAAGTCATTGGCATTGACCTCGGGACGACCAACAGCTGCGTCGCCATTATGGATGGTTCGCAGCCCCGCGTTATCGAAAACTCCGAAGGGGCGCGCACGACCCCCTCTATTGTGGCTTTCACGGATGATGAACGCCTCGTTGGACAGCCCGCCAAGCGTCAGGCCGTCACGAACCCAACCAACACGATCTTTGGCGTCAAACGCCTGATCGGCCGCCGGTTCGACGACAGCGCCCTCGCCAAAGACAAAAAGAACATGCCCTTCGAGGTCATCAACGGCGGCAACGGCGACGCATGGGTCGAAGCCAAGGGCGAGAAATACTCCCCCTCCCAGGTGTCCGCTTTCATCCTGCAGAAGATGAAGGAAACCGCCGAATCCTATCTCGGTGAAAAGGTCGAACAGGCCGTCATCACCGTGCCTGCCTACTTCAACGACGCCCAGCGCCAAGCGACCAAAGACGCCGGCAAAATCGCGGGCCTCGAAGTGCTCCGCATCATCAACGAACCGACCGCTGCGGCGCTGGCCTATGGCCTCGACAAGCAGGACACCCAGACCATCGCGGTCTACGACCTCGGCGGCGGCACGTTCGACGTGACGATCCTCGAAATCGACGACGGCCTCTTCGAAGTGAAATCCACCAACGGCGACACGTTCCTCGGCGGCGAAGACTTCGACATGCGCATCGTCAACTACCTTGCTGACGAGTTCAAAAAGGAAAACGGCGTCGATCTGACCAAAGACAAGATGGCTCTCCAGCGCCTCAAGGAAGCTGCTGAGAAGGCCAAGATCGAGCTGTCGAGCTCCTCGCAGACCGAAATCAACCAGCCGTTCATCTCGATGGACGCCAAGACCGGTACGCCTCTGCACATGGTGGTGAAACTCACCCGTGCGAAGCTCGAAAGCCTCGTCAGCGACCTGATCAAACAGTCGATCAAACCGTGCCAAGCAGCTCTCAAAGACGCGGGCCTTTCGGTGAACGACATCGACGAGGTTGTGCTCGTGGGCGGTATGACCCGCATGCCCAAGGTCATCGAAGAGGTGACCAAGTTCTTCGGTAAAGAGCCGAACAAAGGCGTGAACCCCGACGAAGTCGTGGCCATGGGTGCCGCCATTCAGGCCGGCGTTCTGCAGGGCGACGTCAAAGACGTGGTTCTCCTCGACGTCACGCCGCTCTCGCTCGGTATCGAAACGCTCGGCGGTGTCTTCACCCGCCTCATCGACCGCAACACCACGATCCCCACCAAGAAGTCCCAGATCTTCTCCACGGCCGAAGACAACCAGAACGCCGTGACGATCCGCGTCTTCCAGGGTGAACGCGAGATGGCGCAGGACAACAAGATGCTCGGCGCCTTCAACCTCGAAGAGATCCCGCCCGCACCGCGCGGCATCCCGCAGATCGAAGTGACCTTTGACATCGATGCCAACGGCCTCGTCTCTGTCGGTGCCGCCGACAAAGGCACCGGCAAAGAGCCGGCGATCACGATCCAGGCAGCCGGGGGCCTCTCCGACGAGGACATCGAAGCCATGGTCAAGGACGCCGAGGAAAACGCCGAGGCAGACAAGGAGCGCAAAGAGCTCGTCGAAGCCAAAAACCAGGCCGAAAGCCTCATCCACTCGACCGAAAAGTCGATGGAAGACCACGGCGACAAGGTGGACCCGACCACGATCGAGGCTATCGAACTGGCGATCGCCGCGCTCAAGGACGATCTCGAAGGCGAAGACGCCGGCAAGATCAAAGGCGGCATCCAGAACGTGACCGAAGCGGCCATGAAACTGGGCGAAGCCATCTACAAGGCCAGCCAGGAAGGCGAAGCCGCCGGTGACGGCGAAGAGCCCGAAGACGGCGGCCGCGGCGTGGACGAGGACATCGTCGACGCTGACTTCGAAGACCTGGGCGACGACAAGCGCTAAGGCGCGCGGCGTCAGGAACCACTGGGGCGGCGTGATCGCCGCCCTACGTTCCGGTAAGGAGCCCGACAATGTCCAAACGCGATTACTATGAAACGCTCGGGGTCTCGAAAGGCGCTGCCGCCGACGAGATCAAGAAAGCCTATCGCCGCAAGGCCAAAGAGCTGCACCCCGATCGCAATTCAGACAACCCCGATGCCGAGTCTCAGTTCAAAGAAGTGAACGAGGCCTATGACGTGCTCAAGGACGCCGACAAAAAGGCGGCCTATGACCGCTTTGGTCACGCCGCTTTCGAAGGCGGCATGGGCGGTGGCGGGCGCGCAGGTGGCATGGGCGGCCAGGGTGACTTCGCTTCTGCCTTCTCCGACGTTTTCGACGATCTATTCGGCGATTTCATGGGCGGCGGGCGCGCAGGTGGCGGGCGCCGGGCCGCGCGCGGCTCTGACCTGCGCTACAACCTCCGCATAGATCTCGAAGAGGCCTATGAGGGGCTCTCCAAAACGATCAATGTGCCGACCTCCGTCAGCTGCGCCTCCTGTAGCGGGACCGGTGCCGAGGGCGGCAGCGAACCCACCACCTGCCCAACCTGCTCCGGCATGGGCAAGGTACGCGCCCAGCAGGGCTTCTTCACCGTCGAACGCACCTGCCCCACCTGCTCCGGCACCGGGCAGATCATCCAGAACCCCTGCCGCGAATGCGGCGGCGCGGGCCGCGTCGAAAAAGACCGCGCGCTCTCGGTGAACATCCCTGCCGGCGTCGAAACCGGCACCCGCATCCGCCTCTCCGGCGAGGGCGAGGCCGGCATGCGCGGCGGCCCCTCGGGCGACCTCTACATCTTCATCGAAGTGAACGAGCACCCGATTTTTCAGCGCGACGGCACCAATCTCTTCTGCCGCGTCCCGGTCTCCATGACGTCGGCAGCCATGGGAGGCGACATCGAGGTCCCGACCATCGACGGGGGCCGCTCTCGCGTGAAAATCCCGTCGGGTAGCCAATCGGGCCGCCAGATGCGCCTGCGCGCCAAAGGCATGCCTGCCCTGCGCGGCGGCGGCACCGGCGACATGTTCATCGAACTGGCCGTAGAAACTCCGGTGAACCTCACCTCCCGTCAACGCGAATTGCTGCGCGAATTCGAAGAGCTCAGCGAGGAAAACAACCCGGAATCCTCCAGCTTCCTGAAATCCGTGCGCAGCTTCTGGGAAAAAATGAAGGGCTAGGGCGAAAACGCCCCCCTTCTTTGTTTCACAAATACTTAAAGCGCAGACATCGACCCAAAGACACGGGTCGAATAACGCCATGCGTCCACCCCGCGGATGACCTCGCAAAGCGCGGCGCCCCCTCTTGCGCAAGCGCCAGTGCCGCGGCGGGGCGGGTGGACCCTCCGCCAGCCATTAACACAGCCTTAACCAGAATCACGCGAGCCTCGACCCATGGGCCATTTCGCGGAAAAACCAATGTCGCTCTTCGCCGTGGATGAGGTGCCGCCAGCAAAGACCCTGTGCAAACAGCCCTCTTACATCCGCGACCACCGCGCGCGGCTGCGCGAACGCTTTCTGGCAGGCGGGGCCGATGCGCTGCCAAATTACGAACTCCTCGAACTCGTGCTCTTTCGCGCGATACCGAGGCAAGACGTCAAACCACTGGCCCGCGCGCTCCTCGACACTTTCGGCGACTTCAATCGGGTGATCTCGGCCACGCCCGACCGACTGCGGACGGTAAAGGGCGTTGGTGACGCCGTCGTGACCGAACTCAAAATTGTCGAGGCTGCCGCCCACCGCCTGGCGCGCTCACGCGTCATGCAGCGCCCCGTGCTTTCCAGCTGGGACCAGCTCGTGGATTACTGCCACACCGCCATGGCCCACCGCGCCACCGAACAGTTCCGCGTGCTCTATCTGGATCGTAAGAACATCTTGGTGGCAGATGAAAAACAGGGCGACGGCACCGTGGATCACGTGCCTGTCTACCCCCGCGAGATCGTCAAACGGGCCCTCGAACTCAATGCCTCAGCAATGATCCTGGTACACAACCACCCGTCCGGCGACCCGACCCCGTCCGAGGCTGATATCTCCATGACTCAGCAGATCGATATGGCTGCGGGGACGTTGGGGCTCGTGCTTCATGACCACATCATCGTGGGTCAGAGCCGCGAACTCAGCTTCCGCGCAGAGGGGCTGCTTTAGCCAGGGATCTCTGGCCCCACCCAGATTTCCACACGCCGGTTCACGTAGTCGCTCCACGGCCCTTGATCGCAATCCAAGGGAAAGACGGATCCCGCGTCCAACGCCGCCATTACAACACGGTCCGGGCGGGTGATCATCATGTCGCGAACGGCACCCAGTGCCGCTCCCGCCTGGGCCGTATCATCCGGCGACCCAGTTGATCGCCCTGTAAGACCGACGAAAAGTACCTCACGTCCGTCAAAACGCCCCGAGTCCAGCGCTGCCGCCAGGCTTTGTGCAACATTTCTGCTCTTCGGCGTCAACGCGCCGCCCTCACGCGAGAACCGCAGGCTAGCGGTCAGGCGTTCATGGCCTTCGAGCCGACCCAATGTTTCTTGTAGCGCCGTCAGCTCCTTAGACCCGTCCACTGCCGCCACAGCCGCTGCCAGGCGCCGCCCCTGGTCATCCAGCGTCACTCCGCGCGGCCGACCATCAATAAAGCCCGCCCGCGAGACCACGCGCTGCGCTTCCGCCGTTTTCAAAAAGGCCAAGAAGGCCCGCCCGAGATCAGGCAAACGCGCCGCGCCCGTATACGCCCAAAGATGCCCTTTTAACGGATGCGCCTCGCCTTCTGCGTTGGTTGCAGACCCCGGAGTACACCCATGGGACAGCTCCAGCGCTCTGCCAGTTAGAACAGGCTCATGCGTGATGATCGCCGTTGAAGGACCCAAGAGAAGTTCTGCAAGCTCCTCCCGATCTTCGACCACCTCGACGGGCAAAGAAGGGTCATCGGCCCCTTCGAAGAATCCGTTAAGATCGCCCAGCGCACTCTGCAAAAGCCCCAGATTCTCCGCCGCAATAGCGGCTTCGGGTAATCCTTCCGTCGGACCACTAGACAACCATCGCTGCATCGCGCCCACCGTGATCTCTGCCACCGGGGATTCGCGCGGTACATGAATTCGAAGAACCCGGCGCGCGACCAAGCGACGGCGCAGCGGATCGTCGAGATCACCGATGCCGGCAGCCAACGCTGCGTTTCTCTCTTCTCCCGTGGCTTCACGGTCAGTAAGAGCAATCTCCAATTTTTGTGCAGAGAGCCGTTCAAAAGCATCGGCCGATGTTCCCGTAGATATCTCATATCGGGCGAGAACCTGACCCTCGCCGCCGATCAACGCTAACCGCAGGCTGTCTGGTGTCTCGACAGGTTCGGGTATGGTCCGCAACCCGAGCGATAGCGCAAACGCGTCGACCAATGCAGGCATCAGAATCTCCGTCAGCGCTGGCACCCCCGCCATCCGGATCAGAGGCGCAAAATCCGCATCCGGGCAGTCGCCCTCGCACTCAACCTGATCCGCGGCGATAGTGAGAACCCCAAATCGGGTGTCCACCCGGTAGGCCGTACCATCAAAACCAACGAGCGGCCCAGAAACCGCCAGTGACCCATCCGGAAAAGTCAGCGTAACGTCCTGGGCATGCGCAGGGAGCACCAGCCCAAATACAGCAAAAGCAGCGCAAAGCGCCGCCCGTACCTTGTATTTCAGAAATGCCATTCAGCGCCTCTCCCGCATCGGGCAGGGCGCTCTCGGTCGTGCCCTAGCCTTGCGCCAGTGTCAGATCGCTCAGCAGGTTTTTCAACACCAGAAAATCACCGATGGTTTCGCACTCGGGCACCGCAAGTGTGAGGTCCGCGATCTTCACAGGGCTGGAACCGCTGCGCTCAAGCGTTTGGGCATCGACTTCCGAGGCGCAGTTCGCTGCCGTTATCTCGGTCTCCACGCTCAGCGCGACACTGCCGGGGCGTGCGGCTTTCCCCGTCGGGAACGTATAGACCTGTGCGAAGAGAGGGCTCTCTACACGGGCGTCGCCAAGTGAAACGATAAAGCCACCTTCACCTGCTGTAGCCAGTGACGCTGTCCCTGGGACCTGATGCCAAACATGGCCCTGCTCTCCATAGGTAGCGCCGTACTCTAGCGCGTGGATTTCAAAACCGCCCAATCCGCGCCATTGGAGAACGACGCGGTCATAGTCCGCGAGGGTCGGTACATTCGATTGCGCCACCGCTCCGGCACCGTCGTCAAAAGCTACGATGAATACCGCCTCTTCGTTCATGGCCGGTACAATCAGTGTCGCGGCACCCTGTGCATCGGTCCGGCCTGAGAACATCATGCCTTCATGATGGATGGTAAATGCGGCGTCGGCTGTGCAGGCGGCGACCAATTCCAGCTCTACAAGCGCTGCGTCTCGCACCGAGGCTGTCATCATCGGATCGCAGTCCAGCGCTTCGATAGCAGCAATCTCTCTCGTTTCTTCTTCGACAACATCCGTAATCACCGATGCCGGCATCACTTCGGTGGCTGACGCCACAACGGCGTCAAACGCCGGTTCCAGCAGATCTGTCATTTCAGCGGATACCTGCACTGCGGTATCAGTCAATTGTTCTGGGACAGCGGTAGGAACCGCATCAGGCATAACAATGGACTCTGCCTTCGCGGTCTCCGCAATGGATCCAAGCTGCATCGTCGCGACCGCCGGGGTTTTCATAAGCGCAGCATCCGCAATAGGTGTCCTGCCGGCAGCGGCATCATCCTGTTGCATGAAGAATCCAATGCCCATGGCCACAGAAAAAGTGCAGACGACCATAGTCATTTTGCGCGCTGTATCAGCGCCTGGTAGCGACGTCTTAATCCCCATCTCGCGACTCCTTACCCCTAGATCGCGGTTAAGTTGTCGTTAATGAATCTGGCCTCTGAAGGACTGAACAAAGGCAAACCCGCGGACTCTTTGCGCCCACCCGGCGGCGGAAAGTCGCCGGGACTGCGGCTAAAATGTGGCAGCGAAGTTCTGTGAGGTTCCTTTAGAACCTTCCGAGGCAGTGTTTGAACTTCTTCCCGCAGCCACAAGGGCAAGGGTCATTTCGGCTTGGATTGCCCCAAGTCGATGGATCGTTCTCGTCAAAACCCTCGATCAGCGGCTCGCCCTTTGCCGGGGATTCAGCTGCCTTCGCGGCGCCCGCAGCGCCTGCAGCGGCGGCCGCGCCAACCGGCGCAGCGGCCGACGGTGCTGCATCTCCGGCTGGTGCTTGACTTAACTTGGCCTGCGCCTCTGCCAGGGCACGTTGACGCGCCTGGAATTGCTCCATCAATGCTTTCTGCTCTTCTTCGGTCATTGGCCGCGCGAGAGAAAGCTGCCGGGTCACATCCTCGCGCAGACCATCGAGTAGACTTTCAAACAGCTGGAACGCCTCGGATTTGTATTCATTCAGGGGATCACGCTGGGCGTAGCCCCGGAATCCGACCACCGACCGCAGGTGCTCCAGCGTCAGCAGATGTTCGCGCCATTTCCGGTCGATCGTCGTCAGCAGAACCTGCTTTTCGACATTGCGCATCGTCTCGGGCCCAAAATCCACGGCCTTCTTGGCCATGAATTCGTCGGTGGCCTTTTCCAAACGCTCGAGGATCACATTGTCGTCCACGCCATCCTCTTCGGCCCAGTCGATAACCGGCACGTCGACGCCCAGCTTTTCGATGATCTGGGCATAAAGCGCCTCAGTCTCCCACTGATCCGCGTATGAATTCGGTGGCATATAGGTCGCGATCAGATCGTCGATTACCTGATGACGCATGTCCTCGGTGATCTCGGACAGATCCTCGGCTTCCATGATCTCCAGACGCTGGCCAAAGATGACCTTACGCTGGTCGTTCATCACATCGTCAAACTTCAAAAGCTGCTTGCGGATGTCAAAGTTGCGGCCCTCGACCTTGGCCTGCGCACGCTCCAGCGACTTGTTCACCCACGGGTGGATGATCGCTTCACCTTCCTTCATGCCCAGCCCGCTCAGCACCTTTTCCAGACGCTCGGAACCAAAGATCCGCATCAGATCGTCATCCAGCGACAGGAAGAAGGACGATTTGCCCGGGTCGCCCTGACGGCCGGAACGGCCGCGCAGCTGGTTGTCGATCCGGCGGCTTTCATGGCGCTCGGTCGCAAGCACGTAGAGCCCGCCCGCGTCCTTCACCGCCTGTTCGTCGGATTCATGTTCAGCTTCGATTTTGGCACGGATCGCGTCGGCGTCGCCCTCGGGGTCGGCAGCCAGCGCTTCCATCACTTTGAATTCGACATTGCCGCCCAGCTTGATGTCCGTACCACGGCCCGCCATGTTGGTCGCGATGGTTACCGCGCCGCGCTTGCCGGCATCGGCGACAATCTGCGCCTCTTGCTCGTGCTGGCGCGCGTTCAGGACGTTGTGGGCAATCTTTTCACTGTTCAGCAGCTGCGACAGCACCTCGGACTTGTCGATGGACGTGGTGCCCACCAGCACCGGCTGGCCCTTTTCATTGGCCTTCTTGATCGCCGTGACGATCGCCCCGAACTTTTCCTGCTGCGTGCGGTAGACCTGATCGTTTTCGTCTTCGCGCGCGATGGGCTTGTTCGTTGGTACTTCGACCACGCCGAGCCCGTAAATCTGACCGAATTCTTCCTCTTCGGTTTTCGCCGTACCGGTCATCCCGGCCAGCTTACCGTAGAGGCGGAAGTAGTTCTGGAACGTCACCGAGGCCAGCGTCACGTTCTCCGGCTTGATCGAGACATTCTCCTTGGCCTCAATGGCCTGATGGAGCCCGTCCGACAGGCGGCGGCCTGTCATCATGCGGCCTGTGAATTCGTCGATGAGCACGACGTCGTCGCCCCGGACGATATATTCCTTGTCCCGCGCAAACAGCTTATGCGCCCGCAAGCCCTGGTTCACGTGGTGAACGATGGTTGTGCTTTCAGGATCATAGAGCGACTGCCCGTCGGGCAGGATACCCCGCGCAGAGAGATTCTCTTCCAACCAGTCGTTGCCCTCATCGGTGAACGTCACCTGACGGCTCTTTTCATCCAGCGTGAAATGTTCGTCCGCGATATCGGGGATCAGCCGGTCGATCGTGGTATAGAGCTCGCTGCGGTCCTCTGCCGGGCCTGAAATCACGAGCGGCGTCCGCGCCTCGTCGATAAGGATCGAATCGACCTCGTCCACGATCGCAAAATTGTGCCCACGCTGACGCATGTTCTTGACGTCAGTTTCCATGTTGTCGCGCAGATAGTCGAAACCGAGCTCGTTATTGGTGGCATAGGTCACGTCGGCTTTATACGCCTCAACCTTCTCTTCCAGCGGCTGGTCCGGGTAGACCGCGCCCGTCGTGAGGCCCAGCTGGGCAAAGACATTGCCCATCCACTCCGCATCGCGGCGCACGAGATAGTCGTTGACGGTGACGATATGGACGCCCTTGCCCGAAAGCGCGTTCAGATAGGCCGGGAAGGTGGCGACAAGGGTTTTGCCCTCGCCGGTTTTCATCTCCGAGATATTGCCCTGATGCAGGAAAATCCCGCCCATCAGCTGTACGTCAAAGGCCCGCAGGCCCAGCGCGCGCTTGGCCCCCTCGCGGCAATTGGCAAAAGCTTCCGGCAAAACCGAGTCGAGGCTTTCGCCCCCCATGACCCGCTGAGCCAGCTCTTCGGTCTTTTCCTTGAGGCCCTCGTCAGACAGCGCTTCGAATTCCGGCTCCAGCGCGTTGATCTTCGCCACCAGTGGGCGAACCGCCTTAACCTTGCGGTCATCGGCCGTGCCGAAGACCTTTTTTGAAAGAGCACCCAATCCGAGCATACATGCCTCGCGTCTTATCCGGCCCCAGTGGCCTACTTTTTTGTGAGGGAGGTCTGCTTGCGCGCCGTGGCGGAACCCGATTATCTGGCCGGGACCGTTCCGAGGCGCATATAGCCCCCTCGGGACCAATGAGCGATGTAAGGGCCGCACCAAAGGCTGTCAACGCCACGACAAGGCTGCATAAGGCCACGAGCGCCGATAGAGGAACACTTCATGAAAAATCATTTGATACTGGCGGCTGTTTGCGCGGCTTTTGCTCTGCCCGCAGCAGCGCAGGACGTTACCCCGGATACGGTGGTTGCCACGGTCAATGGTGAGGACATCACCATGACCCACGTGCTCGATATTCACCGCCAATTGCCGGACCAGTATCGTAACATCCCCGCGGAAACGCTCTATCAGGGCATCGTTGACCAGCTAATCCAACAACTCGCTATGGCCGCATCCGTCGAAGAACCCGCCTGGATAGACGAAGCTCTGGAAAACCAGCGTGCCGCGCTCCTAGCCGGGATCGTCATGGGCGAGGCCGATCTAAATGTAGTTTCCGAAG
>JBCDKE010000022.1:0-35765 GCA_038747015.1 Pseudomonadota bacterium | reverse complement strand
CCTTAAGATGCAGTACCATCGGCGCTACGGTGCTTAACGGCCAGGTTCGGGATGGAACTGGGTGTTTCACTCGCGCTATGATCACCAAACCGAGAAAGAAACTCGTGTGTCCAAGCTACATAAGGGATGTAGGCTTTCGGCCAACAGAAGATCTGGCTTCTACTGGATCAAATCAAGCCTATCGGACCATTAGTAGCTTGGACACACGAGTTTCTTTCTCGGTTTGGTGATCATAGCGCGAGTGAAACACCCAGTTCCATCCCGAACCTGGCCGTTAAGCACCGTAGCGCCGATGGTACTGCATCTTAAGGTGTGGGAGAGTAGGTCATCGCCAAGCCTAGTAAGAAACTCGAGTATCTCTCAAACGATGTTCGAAATTAGACCGCCCGCGGCTAACGCCGCGGGCGGTTTTTTCGTTGTGGTATCCTTTTTTATACAAAGATACGGCTTTCTCCGCTTTAGAGCGCATTTATGGGCATTGCCGGTAGCTAAATGCCTTTGGAGAAGGAGATTTGACCGCAAGTCTCAAGGTCAATTTGCAGATTCAACCCGTGTAAACCTCGCAGGTTCCCCTGTCGTCCTCGTCCTGATTACCTTTGACTCGGATGTTGAGGCTGCTGGGAACAGGATTTTGCGGGCCAATACCTGAGCCTACGCGGAGAGTGTAGCGGACTTGGAAGTAGCCCCCGTTCCTTGCACGCAAATTCATCCGCCAGAAATAGGATGACCCGGACTTTGATACCTTGATGTCTTCATCTCCGGTCAAAAGCACGCTTTTTTCTGTATCCAGGTACATATTGGCCGGTGCCCAGCCACGAGTGAGATTTGGTTTGAGTTTACAATGATAGATTTCTGCATTGGCGCTGGAGGCTAGGAGGGCAATAAATCCAACTGCCAAAGATATTTTATTCATTCAATCACTCCATTTTCGATACATTAACAAATTAAATAATTGAGAAATAAAATATCAAATTCAAGAATCTATATTTTGGAAATTTATCTGAAGAGTGTTCATTTGGGTTCGCGTGACATTCAGGTTTTGCAATCGGCAAAGGACGGTTAAGAGACCTCTGAAGAGGGGGCAACCATGATACGACGTATCGTTTTATCCAGCGATCATGCAGCGATTGATCTACGCCAGGCGATTGCGCAACACATAACGGCGAAGGGCTTGGAAGTCCTCGATATCGGGCCGACGAGTCCCGAAAGCACGCATTACCCTCTGCACGGTCAGGCGGCGGCCAAGGAAGTGGCTGAGGGGAATGCGGATTTAGGCGTCGTCCTGTGCGGGACGGGGCAGGGCATCATGATGTCGGCTAATAAAGTGCCGGGGATACGCTGTGGCGTGTGTTCGGACACGTTTTCGGCCCGGATGATCCGGCAGCACAATGACGCGAATATGCTGGCGCTGGGGGCGCGGGTTATTGGCGATATGCTGGCTATTGAGATCGTTGACGCTTTTCTCGATGCGGAGTTCGAGGGCGGTCGCCATGCCACGCGTGTGGCGATGATCGAGATCGACTAAGCGCTCGTACTTGGCCCATCCCTGTGGCATGCCCGTGTCATGCCTGAGGGACACACCATTCACCGCGCCGCGCGCGACCATGCTGCGCTGATCGGCGGTCAGAAAGTGGCGGCGATGTCGCCCCAGGGCCGGTTCGCCGAGGGTGCCGCGGTTCTGGATGGGGCCGTTTGCGAGCGCACGGGCGCGGTGGGTAAGCATCTGCTCTATTACTTTTCAAACGGGCAGGTGCTGCATGTCCATTTGGGGCTGGGCGGCTATTTCGTGACTCAGTCCCAGCCGGTGGATCCGCCGCGGGAAGTCACGCGGCTCAGGCTGGAAAGCGCGACCCATTCCATCGACATAATCGGCCCGAACCGATGTGAGCTGATCCCCGTGGAAGAGATCGAGGCGTTTCAGTTGCGGTATGGGGCGGACCTGTTGGCAGAGAACCCTGATCCGGACCGCGCCATTGCGGCAATCCGTAAGAGCCGGGCGCCGATTGCCCGGCTGCTGATGGATCAGAAAGTGATTTCGGGAATTGGGAACATTTACCGGGCCGAGATTCTCTGGCTGCGGGGGCTCAACCCGATGGCTCGGGGCGTGGATCTGTCAGAGGAAGAGCTGCGCGGTCTGTGGGATCAGATGCGGGCGCTGCTCCAGCTCGGCGTCGAGACAAATTCGATCATCACCAATGGGGACATGCCGAAGGCCGGTGAGGTAATAACAGAGCGGACCAACATCTTTGGTCGTGAGACGTGCGCGACATGCGGCGGCCCCATCGAGAAATCGAAGCTGAGCGGTCGCACGCTTTACCACTGTCCCACCTGCCAGGCCTGAATGACGTGACGCTTGCGTCAGGGGGGGCAGAGCGCCCATGATGACGCATGTTTGCGATCACGCCGGTGAAAACCACGACGATCTACCTTTTGCGCCATGCCGAGGCCGTGGGCTTTGGGCTGGATGACGGGTTGACCGAGGTGGGCGCGGCGGAGGCGGCGGCGCTGGTCGCGCAACTGCAGGGCCTCGACATCGACGGGATATTCAGCAGCCCTGCGTCGCGGGCCAAGGAAACCGCAGCACCGGCGGCGGCGGCGCTGGAATTGCCGGTGACGACCCTGCCCGATCTACGCGAACACCGTCTGGCGCTGTCAGGGCACAATCCCGGAGACCCGCTGCTGGAGACCCGTTTTACCAACCGAGCGCAGGCGAGGCCGGGCGGGGAGAGCTTTAATGCCGCTGCGGGGCGGCTGAGGCAGGCGATCAAGACGATCTCGCGCAGGCCCTTGCTGGCGCCGCTGATGGTGACCCACGGGGGCCTGATCGCCAGCGTGTTGTCGCAGCTCAACAAGAACTACGGCTTCGCCGAGTTTCAGGCGATGCCGCGACCGGCGCTATTCAAAGTGACCCATGCCAATGGGATGCCCAGACAGATCGAGCCGCTGACGTAAGGGCGTCGATTTTTGTTGGCTTATCGTGCGCGGAGGGGTTGCGACTCGGAGGCGGGAGGCCTAACTACGCTCCACGTTGGCGCGGGATGGAGCAGCCCGGTAGCTCGTCAGGCTCATAACCTGAAGGTCGTAGGTTCAAATCCTACTCCCGCAACCAACGGAACTGAAAGCCCCGGTGCAGATATGCCGGGGCTTCTGCTTTTCTGGTCAACGAGATTGAGGATGGCCTTCAGTTCGCCACGCAACTCTATGTCAAACCCGACTGTAAGTGGCGTTACGACGATATGGTCTACCATCGAGTGAAGGAGCTCGATGGCTTGTTCCCCGAGCACTGCATCGGTTAACCCCTCCATCATCATGTTTACACGCTCCACGTACAACCGCCGCAGCGTTGGATCGATGCACATTGATAATATGACCGTTGCCGCGAGTGAATTTGCCCGGTGGGGCATCATTGCTGTCTTCCCGCTGGGGGTTTGTGGAGAGAAAAACGGAGCGTAGACCCCGACCACTGCGTTCTGCTCTTCTCTTTGGTTGTCGGGATTGATGCCGGAGCGGCAGAAGTCGATCTCTACAGTGAAGTGCAACAACGGATCACAACTGGAGTGGACATCCCCGTTTGATGCAGGTGAGCCTTGGCTGGGTCCGCCGTCGGGTACGAAAAGATCACCGGCCAGCCGCGTGCCAATGTCCTCTCTCAAATCCCATCTAAATGATCTGAGCAGGCTGCCTGGTTTCGAGAAGTGAATCTGAGAACTCACAATCAGTGGTTCCCAAGTCCGTCGGACTCAAAGTTTCGGGAACTCACAAACAACCGTTTTCGAGACGGAGGTTGGCCCCAAAGTGTCTCAAACCGTCTCATCCTGAGACACTTACTGCCTGCTTAATTCCATCGGGCGCCAAAGTGTTTGCCGACGCACCTCAGCCTGTTCAGCCTTCAGCCCATTCGACAAAGGCAAAAATAGCCGACGAATTGGGAGGAGAACCAAATGGCACCAACACGCGATGAACAGCATTGGATGTATCGCAATATGGTCACGAGCCGGAAGCTCGAAGAGACCATTGCGGGCATCTACTTTGAAGGCAAAACGCCGGTTTTCAGCATGGCTGACGGCCCGATACCCGGAGAGATGCACCTTAGCGACGGGCAAGAACCGGTGGCGGTGGGGGTTTGCGCTCATCTCAATCCGGACGATGTGGTCACAGCAACGCACCGTCCGCATCACCAGGCCATCGCTAAGGGCGTGGACCTCGACAAGATGTGCGCTGAGATTTTCGGCAAAGCCACCGGCCTATCAGGTGGACGCGGTGGGCACATGCACCTCTTTGACCCTGACGTGAATTTTGCCTGCTCGGGCATTATCGCTCAGGGCATGGGCCCCGCTGTTGGGGCAGCGCTGAGCCGCAAGATGCAAAAGAAGCCGGGTGTTGGCGTGGCCTTCGTGGGCGAAGGCGCGGTGAACCAAGGTGGTTGGCACGAGGCCATGAATCTTGCTGCGACTTGGAAGCTGCCCTTCATCTGCGTGATCGAAGACAACGCATGGGGCATCTCGGTGTCTAAAGAAGACTCCACTGCCATTGCGAACAATGCTGATCGTGCTGCTGCGTATGGAATTCCCGGCGTTAGAGTTGCCGACAACGACCCCTATGCGATCTACGAGGCTGCAGGAGAGGCCGTGGCTCGGGCAAGGGCCGGAGACGGACCGTCACTTATCGAAGTCGAGACCTACCGTTTAGCTGGTCACTTCATGGGCGACGCCGAAGGCTATCGTCCAGAGGGCGAGAAGGACGATCTTTTTGCGAAAGACCCTATCCCGAAGATGAGGGCGAGAATGCTCGCCGACGGCATGGCAACCGAAGCTGAGCTTGACGCCATCGAGTCCGAAAGCGCCGCCCGAGTCGAAGCCGCCATCAAGTTTGCCCGCGAAAGCGCGGACCCGGCGCCCGAAGACGCGCTGACATCTGTGTTCGCTTGAGGGGAGAGAACCAATGAACGTACCTAACGAAAGAAAACTGACGATTGCCCGGGCCATGGCCGAGGCAGTAGCCCAGGAAATGCGCGATGACGAAAGCGTCTTTGTAATGGGCGAAGATATCGGCGCTTTAGGTGGTGTTTATGGAAACACCCGTGGGCTACTGGAGGAGTTTGGCTCTGAGCGCATCCGCGACACGCCAATCTCTGAGACCGCCTTCATCGGGGCTGCCGTGGGTGCGGCCCAGGATGGCATGCGTCCCGTCGTAGAACTGATGTTCGTCGATTTCTTCGGCGTCTGCTTCGATGCGATCTACAACCTGATGGCCAAAAACATCTACTTCTCCGGCGGCAACTTCAAAGTGCCCATGGTGCTGATGACTTCGACTGGCGGTGGCTATTCCGATGCTGGCCAGCATTCCCAATGCCTCTACGGGACCTTTGCGCACCTGCCCGGCATGAAGGTGGTGTGCCCATCGAACGCTCACGATGCCAAGGGCCTCATGACGGCCGCCATGCGCGACGACAGCCCGGTGGTCTACATGTACCACAAAAGCTTGCAGGGCATGGGTTGGCTGGCCACGGAGCCAGGTGCAACCGTCCATACACCGGAAGAGAGCTACACGCTCGAAATCGGCAAAGCGAAGGTAGCGCGGGAAGGGTCAGATGTGACCATCGTGAGCCTTGGCATGGGTGTTCACCACGCCCTGAAAGCCGCCGCCCAGCTCGAAGGTGATGGGGTCAGCGCCGAGGTTATTGATCTTGTAAGCCTGGTGCCACTGGATCGCGATACGATCCGCGCTTCGGTCGCCAAGACAGGTCGTCTGATCGTCGTTGACGAAGACTACATGTCCTACGGTGTCTCGGGCGAAGTCATCGCTTCTGTGACAGAGCATGACATTTCCGTTCTCAAAGCAGCGCCCAAGCGGGTGGCTTACCCGGATGTGCCGATCCCATACGCCCGGGTGATGGAGCAGTTTTGCCTGCCGAACCCAGACAAGATCATCGCCGCCTATCAAGGCATGCAAGCCGCTTGATCAGCTAGGAAAATGGGGCCGCTTACCGGCGGCCCCTCAGAAAAGCAGGATACGTTATGGCAACAGACATCATCATACCCACTGATATGTGGGAAGAAGACGAAGAAGCTGTGATCACCACGTGGCTCGTCAGCGACGGTGGCACAGTCGAGGAAGGCGCTCTGATCGCCGAAATAATGACCGCTAAGGTTCAGTATGAAATCAACGCACCCGCCTCGGGCACTTTGAGCATCAAGGAAGAGGCCGATGCAGTGGTGCCAAAGGGCGCCGTCATCGGCACGATCTCATGAGCGGGGACGTTCGCCGCGTGCCCCTAAAGGGTGTTCGCGGCATGATCGCGGACGCCATGGTCAAAAGCTTGGCCACCGCCGCGCAGCTTACGCACCATGCGAGCGCCGACGCATCGTCTTTGATGACGGAGAAAGCGCGGCTGGCCGAAACGGGGACGAAAGCGTCGGTCGAAGACCTGCTAATGCTGGCCGTCGTCCGCGCTTTGAGAAAACACCCAGATGCCAATGGCAAAGTTGAGGGGCGCGAGGTTCAACTCCATTCCGGCATCGACCTATCGGTTGCCATTGCACTGCCGGGCAATTTGCTGGTAGCCCCCGCAATTTTCGGTGCGGGCGATATGGATGTGGCGGCTTTGAGAGAAGCACGACAAGACCTGGCATCACGGGCGAAGACAAACAAGCTTACGGTTACCGAAATGACCGGTGGGACCTTTACGGTCTCGAACCTTGGGCTCACCCGGGTCGAGCATTTCACACCGATTTTGAACACTGGTCAGATTTGCATATTGGGCATCGGCCGCATGAGAGACCAAGCCGTTCGTACTACGGACGGAGGGATCGACCTCCGACCCCACGTTGGTCTCTCGCTGACCTTCGACCATCGCGCTTTGGACGGAGCACCAGCGGGCGATCTACTGACAGCGATCTGCGAAGAGATTGAAGCCCTGGCAGTTTGAAAGACGAAATTAAGACATTCATCGATGCAAGGGCAGGTCTGGAGTTCTAACACGGCCTCATTGGAAGTGGCGGATCGCAAGTGGGTCTCGGCCCTTGCGCTGATCCTCTCAACACAGACCTTTCTAAGGCGCGCTGAAGCCGTAGGGCTGTTCAACGAAGGCATCGGACCCGGCCAGATCGTGCCAAAAGTTCAAACAACTCTCGAAGCGGCATTCGGCATTGCTCGACTATCCGCTGACGTACCCGAAAGCGCTGCAAAGCGAGGGCTGGCGGCTTTCACGGAGCAAACTGACTAACCGGACGCAACCAATAAAGGGAGGAAATCATGTCCAACGAAACGATACACATTCACCTAGAGGTCGTTGTTCCAGATGCGAACCGCGCTGGGTTCAATGACCTGATGAACGAACTGGTGGACCGTACGAGCAAGGAAGACGGGACGCTCGTTTACGAATGGTACGAGGTCGGCGACACGGGCAAATGGCACATCCTCGAGCGCTATGCAGACGCTGAGAACGGTGACCTTCACGTTAAGGGTTTCGCCGAAAACTACGCGGGCCGGTTCTTTGAACTCGTCGACAGTTGCACCGGCATCGTCTCCGACAACGCGACGCCCTACATCAAAGGTGTTCTTGAAGGCATCTCGCCGCTCTACATCGCGCAAAAAGGCGGGTTCAACCGGTTCTGAGGTGCTGATGGTCTCGCCTGGCTGGACTCAAGTCGGGCGGGATATGCCCATCGCTTTCATTTTACGGTGGATTGTCGCCCGCCCCATGCCAAGGTGGCGGGCGGCCTTGGATACATTCCAACGAGAACCCTGAAGGGCTTCGAAAATGAGTTCTCTCTCTCCGAGGGAGTTGGCAATCCTGGATATCGTTGGTGCCGCAGGACTTTTGGTAATGGCAAGATCAACAGCGCTGATCCGAGTGCCGTCACCCCTCATCAGAGCCTGACGGATGGTGTGACGCAATTCCCGCAAGTTCCCTGGCCAATCATGGGCGACAATTGCGTCCTTGGCATCTCTTGAGAGAACAGTGTCTTTCCCCGAGGATTTTCGCGCAAGTAGTTCCGCAATAAGCTCTGGATGCTCTCTTTCTCGAAGTGGGGGAAGCTCCAGAACGGTCCCCGACATCAAGTAGTAAAGATCGTCGCGAAATTCGCCGTCTGCTACGGCAGCCTTCAAAGCCATGCGGCTAATTCCAATTATTCTCGTAGACAGAGCGTCAGGGTCGCCCTGAGCTTCGAGCCATTCCAAAGTCGAACGTAGCTCTGACTGAGCGAAAGCAGGCATTTCGTTCACGTTATCGAACACCAACGCCGACCCTTTTGAGTCGTCCGGCAGCCCATCCCGCGAAATACCTCTTGCCAAATGCACTTGCTGCATCAGTGCCTTGAAATAAGCGCGGTCCTCCTCGCAGTCGTGGAGCGTTGCGCAATCTATTACGATTGCCTCGTCAAATGGGGTCACTAAAGCTGAAACAAGGGCAGATTTCCCGGTGCCAGACTCCCCCTGGATCACAATTGGGAAACCATACACGAGACATTCCTGGGCCTGTTCGCAAAGCTTCGCCATCTCAACGCTACCGGTTGCTATATCCCGCAGCGATACTGGAAGACGGTTCTGGAATTTCGGTTTTTTGGGTTTTGATCGCCAGCCCGGGGACAGCTTGGCTCTGTCCATCGGTATGCGCGTCCACAGGTCCAGCATCTGCCCGGCATCGCGACGCACTGACATAACCCTTCCAGGTACCTTGTTAATGGTGTCGAGGTCGGCGCCAAATACAGCGTCCAAGCGCTGCCCCGGCAGGTCAGAATGAGAGGCGACACCGGAAATCGTGTGGGCATCGGAAGTTGCACCAACAATAATCCCTTGCTCGCTGACGGCGATCAACTCTGTACCTTTGACGAGTTCAGGTCGCGACTTAACAGACACCGCCAAAATCGCATGGTCCCGAAAAGCGCGTTCAAACAAGATGCGTTGAACCTTGCTGGCCGCCGCCGCGAGCAATTGACGGGCGTAGAGCATGTCAGCCGGGTTGGCCCGATCAATGGAAGTAAGATTGGCAACGCCGATGATCTCATTTTGTGCGTCTCGTAGAGGCACAGCGTTGCAAGCAAACTGTTGAAGTTGAGAATAGTAGTGGTCACTGCCCCGCACACTGAATTCACGGCCCTCTGCCAAAGCCATGGAGACACCATTCGTCCCAGCAGTGCGTTCATCCCACACGGAGCCCAAGGCGATGCCGTTCCAATCTGCATCTGCGCCTTTGCTCTCAAGGCGTACCAGAATACCGTCGCGATCCGTCACGACCAAACAGTGTCCCGCCTCGGCAGCGATGGCGGCCAGTTGCCGAAAAATTCCCTGACGCCCGCCCGTAAGCTCGGTCAGTGCTTCGAGACGGGGAGCGACTTCCGATGATTGCAGCCGCAATATCGGGCGAGCCGTGTCACGTCTGAGATTGTATTGGCGTTCGCATCGGTTCCACGAAAGGCGGATTGCCTCCTTTGGCATACATTGGTTTTGTAGATCGGACATGAAAGCCTCCTCCCAAAGCGCCTTCAGCTCCAGCGTAAGCTAGTAGCGTGATTTTAAGCAACCCTGCCACCTAGATGGGGCCGCTCCTTCTTCAGATCATGTGGTTCTTAGTTCGCTGCCGTCTCAAGCAGGCTCCGCTGTGACGTATCAAACTTCGGGTTTGGAGACTTCAACGGAACGCTTTCCACCGAAATCCGTGCCTCGTGCCGGGCTTTTTATTTTTGGGGATCAGTGCGTGCCCGCGACCCAGAATTCGTTGCGCCGGGATCGCACGCGGTCTGCCAGAAAGTCGACGAAGAGCCGGACCCGCGCGGTATTTTTCAGATCGCGATGGAGTAGCAGCCAGATGCTGCGGTAGGGCATCGGTTTCTGGAACGGCGCGGGTATGAGGCCTGGGTTTTGTCGCGGTGTCGGTGCTGATGGGCGTCGTGGCTTTTGGCCGGGTCGTGGGTATTGTCACCGACGGCTTTGACAAGGCGGTCGTGCCCCCGCTGGCCGTCGCGCTGGTGATCATCGCGGTGCTGATGACGGCGTACGTCCAACTCGGCTGACGCCCCCCGCTTCTGCCAATTAAAAACCCCCGAGGTTTCGGCCTCGGGGGTTTTTGCGTTTGTCCGTCGCTGGAGGCGCTAGTCGGCCTTGAATGGGGTTTCCTGATCGCCGCTTGGGGCGGCCTGTTTGATGGTCATCTCGGTCTGCGGATACGGGATGGTGATGCCATTCGCATCGAAGGCCAGTTTGATCTCTTTGTGGAGATCCCAATAGACCGTCCAGTAATCTTCGACCTTGGTCCATGGACGCACGACGAAATCTACCGAGCTGGCGCCCAGTGCGCTCACTTCGATCATCGGTTCGGGGTCTTGCAGCACCGCCGGGTGCGCCTTGACCACCTTTTCCAGCACTTCCTGCGCGTGGGGGATGGAGTCGTCGTAACCGATGCCAAAGACCATATCGACGCGGCGGGTATCGGACGCGGTGACGTTAGTGATGACGTCGCCCCAGACCTTGGAGTTCGGGACGACAATGACCTGATTGTCCGGTGTTGTGACGGTGGTGGAGACGACGGAGACGTTGCTTACCGTGCCGGAGACCCCTGCCAAGGTCACGTAGTCGCCTTCGTCGAAGGGGCGGTTGACCATAATCATCAGACCTGCGGCGAGGTTGGAGAGCGTGTCCTGCATCGCGAAAGCGATGATGAAGGAGGCACCACCCACCACCGCAAAGAGCGGGGTGATATTCACGCCGAGCGCCGAGAGCACGATCATCAGGCCAACGGCAACCGTGACCCAGTAGATCGTGCGGAGGATGAAAGACTGCAGCAGCTTGGACAGGCTTGTCGTGCGGTTGAGGGCCCGGCGCACCCAGCCGCGGATGAATTTGGCCACAAGAATGATCGCGTAGAGCGACGCCGCGACGACGAGGATACGTGTGGCAAGCTGGATGCCGCCTTCGGGAGAGACCAACCAATCGACGGTTCTCAGTACCAGAGTTTGCAAGTCGGAGGTTTGGGCAGCCTGGATCGCAGCCACATTGAGATAGGATTGGTACGTGGCGACCTCTGCAGGGTCGCCGCCTTTGCTTTCGAGCGCACTGACGACCGCTCCGAAGCGATCGAACACGGCATTTCGCTCATTGGTCTGGTCAATTGCAGTGCGGCGAAGAGCGTCGGCTTCGCTGCCATTGGCATCGAGGATCTGGATTTGCGTGCCGATAACTTGGTTCATCGATTCTTGAGCTATGCCCTGCCATGTGGCGGAAAGCGCAGAAAGCTCTTCGGCGGTGAGGGGCAGGACACGCAAATTTAGCGCGTCGAGCGAAATGTTGGGATCATCGAGGCCTGCGGGATAAGCGGCGGCACCATCCGCCTCGGCTGTAGCCTCGTCAGAGGAAGTTTCCTGGGCGGATGCCGACCATTGACTGACGTTTCCCAGCAGCAGGATGAGCAATGAAACTGTAAGGAATCTGCGAAACACTTTGGCCTCTTTGAGTGAATGAATTCGGGAGCATATTATTGATTGCGCCGGGCGTTGCCAGATGGATTTCAGGTTTCCTTGAATCTTGCCTAAATTGGCTGTTGGAAACGGGCCGTTTGGGCAATGGCCCGCCCTTTAGCGCAGCCATGAGCCGTCTTTCGGCATGGCGTTAAAAGAGCGCTATTGTGGAGCTCTTCGACCCTTGCGTTAGCTTGAGATGACTTGTTCCAGAGCGTCCTGGTCGACAATGGCAATTCTGCCGTATTCGACGCGGATCAATTTCTCGTCCACCAGACGCGTCAGGTGGAGCGAAGTCTTTGAGAGGGACAGGTTTGCCAACCGGGCCAGATCGCTTTGGACAACATGTGCAACGGTAGACGCCACGGTGTCAGAACAGTTGCCACGATAACCTGTCAGTCTCAGCAAGACGGCGGCGATCCTTTGTCTGCTGGTTCGGAGAGCGAGATCCCCGGCAATGGTGGCGGTCAGGCAGTGTTTGCTGGCCTCAAACTGTGCGTAGGCGCGCCACAGGTCCGGGCATTGCTTTGCCGCGGCGAGAAAGGCGTCCGACGAGATCGTTTCGATGGTAGTTGGCCCAATGGCCGTAATAGTCATTGAGGCTCCCATACAGCTGGGTGCCTTGTAACCGCCGAACCATGCGCCCGGGTGATAAATGTGAATGTGGGGCGTGCCAGAGGCCGCAAATGAGCCTCGGATGCGGATCGCGCCTGTCACAATGCCTCCGATCCGGCACAATTCAGGGTTTAGCCTGCCCTTATCTTCGAGATGGACCGTGTCCAAGGCCCCGACCAAGGCGTCGATGCCCTCTGCAGAAACATCGTCTAGCCATCGGGCCTCAAACAAACCAGACCGCGCGTTCCAGTCCTTTGTTTTGGAAGTGTACTTTTTCACACTGATTTCTCTAGCTTACCAGTTTTTTAGTTTTCATTTCGGCGCGTTCTAAATTGGTGGCGTTTAGACGCTATCCCACTTGATCATTCGAGTGCCGTTTACCGTGATTTTGGACGCTGCAACTGCTCGTATTGCGGTTTTTATTTTAGTGTCCTTGCGAACATCCCATTTGACACTATCGAATAGATTCGATTGCAATGTCCGAAAATGGACAGGGATTGGTTGGAAATGCATATTTCTCACCAAGAGGCGAAAAAACTTTTGAGCGAGCGTGGGTGGCTGACGAAGCTCCCTGCCGAGATGCGAGACGGTTTGCTAAAAACTTCTGGATGCGTGACCTTGGAGACGGGGCAAGCGCTGTACCGTGTCGATGATCCGCCAGGTCCGATATACGGGCTTGCCTCCGGTTGCATTGCCTTTGAAGCAGCAGAAACGAATGAGTTCACCCACACGGGGCATTTGGGCTACCCGAACATGTGGTTCGGATACGGGACTTTGGCTGGCTTGCAGGGGAGGCAAACGGGCGTACGGGCAACGCGACCCAGCACGCTTTTGAGTATTGGCGTTGCTGAATTTCAAAATCTCGCGGGAGCGTATCCTGACATTTGGCGGCACCTCTTACTCTTGGAAATAGGCGTCATGTCCGCGGTTATTGGGATCGCGCAAGACCTTATGCTGCGATCAAGTCGGGACAGGCTTTTGGCTATACTGGCTCGATTTGCAGGTTTGCGCAGCGCGCATCCGCCCGACCCCGTGGTGGTGGATTTGACACAGGCTGAGCTCGCCGCGATTGCAAACCTGTCGCGTAGCAGCACGTCGCCCATTCTTTTGGGCCTTGAGAAAGAAGGTGTGCTACGTTTGCGGCGCGCGAGCATCGAGGTGCTAAAGCCCGACGTCTTGCTGCGGATCGTCGACGGATAGGCGGCGCCGCCGCTGTGGTGGTCACCGGTTCTGGGCCGGTGACCGCGAAGTGTCAGCTGAGCTGGTCTTTGGCGTCTTCTACGAGGCCGTCTGTGCCAGTGGTATCGCGCAGCGTTTCAGAGGGCGTGCAGCGGTTGGTAGGAATGCCGAGCGTTGACGTTGTCGCGGCGTTACGGGCTGCTTTTTCAGGTGTGCAGTTTGGGTCAAATGCGTCGTCGCAGGCTGCCAAAAGGAAACCGGCAACGGCGAGCGTGCCGAGTTTGGTCAGATTGTTCATTTGTATTTTTCTCATTCCTTTTCCCTTTGGTTGGAAGATAGTTCGTGTTGGTTCCGTCAGTTTGATCGATGCCTCAAATTCGAGCGTCTATTTCTGGACGTGCGACAGACGTGAGGCAAAACCTTTCGAGGAAGACGAGGAACATCCGCTGAGGGCCGGAGAGAGATGCTCGAAGGTCGATGACCTCTTGCGCGAGCGCGGGTTCATCGGTGATCAGGCCGTCAACGCCGAGCGAGATCATCGCGGACATCTCGAAGGGGTCGTTTATTGTCCACACGTAGAGCTTTTTGTTCTCTTGCTGGATGTTGCGGATCAGGCGCGCGGTGGCGAGGCCGCCGTTGACAGCAACGAAGTCTGCATTGAGGGCGGTCAGGTCGCCTACCGCGGTGGCCGCGAGGACGCCGGCATCCCATCCCGGGCGCAAGGACTGCATCTTTTCGACGGCGGGGTATTTTAACGACATCGTGGCGACCTGGTCGGTCATACCCGCTGCCTCGACGATGTCGATTGTCCGTTGTTCCAGTGCTTCGTCATGGCCGTAATATTTGAGCTCGATGAGCAATTTTGAGCGGTCGCGAACGGCCTCGAGTGCTTCCAGCAGTGTGGGCACGCGTTCGTCAGAGAAAGAGGGATCGAACCAGGACCCGATGTCGATCTCGTTTAGGCCATCAGTTGTGGCGTCCCAAATCTTGAGCGGATTGCCTGAGAGCTTCATGAAATCGCTGTCATGCATGACGACGATTTCACCATCGGCCGTCTCCTGCACGTCGATTTCGACCCAGTCGGCGCCCGCAGCGACAGCAGCGTCTATCGCTGCCATGGTATTTTCGGGAGCCATTCCAGACGCACCGCGGTGGGCGATGATTTCGACCTCTTTCTCTGGCCCAAACCGGGGGGCAAAGAGGGCGATAATGACGCCGCCTATGGCCACGATGCCTATGCTTCCGACGGCTATAGTTCGAAACGGTATAGTCGGCAGATCGACTTGCTTTGTTGCTTCCTTGCCGGCGTCCAGTTCTTCGAACCGATGCAAAAGAATCTGAGCAAGAACGTCCAGCGCAATTGCCACGGCAACAATGTTCGCGGCGGCCCAAAGAATTGCAACGCCAGCGGTGAGGCCGAGACGCACTCGCAATCCACCGCCAAGCGCACCTGGCAACCATGCGAGGAGGAAGATGAAGACCACGGCGACACCCGTCAGCAGTGCCGTTCGGATTACGAACCAGAGTATCAGGTCCTTGAGCAAGGCAAGGCGTTTGCCTTGCATCGTTTCTGCGCTGACCGAAAAGGCGTCCTTTGGCGACGTTTCCGTAAAGAGCACGAAGTGCAGCGCGACGGCCCAACTGAGGAGACGGGGCAAAAGCAAGGCTGCTGCAGCAGCTGCTAGAATCCCGCCTATTGCGATAAGGGCGACAAACTGTGGCGGCCAAGCTGTGAGATAGTAGTTGATGTCATAGTCGCCCAGGAGCCACCACGCCGCGAGGGCGCCGAGACTGGCTATCGGCAGTAGAACCAACAAAATCCTGATTACCAAGCGTGCGGCGAAGATCATCAGGGCGCCGGCGCGCGCAGCCGTTTTCGAAAACCCAGAGGCAACGGTATCGCGGATGCCAAGATGGCTGTCTCGCATGCTGATCGTCATCGTCGCCGTACCGAAGATGGTGCCGACCATAACCAAGCCTGCGAGTACCAAGAAGGTCGGGAAGCCCAAAGGAGAAAAGATGAAACGTGCGATATCCTGATCCGTCAGGGCACTCTGTCCCGATAGGGATATTCCAAATTGGATCGCAACGGCGATTAGCGGAGCGATGACCGCAAAACTCAACAAGCGAACGGCAAGGACTATTGGCACGTTTATTGTGCGTCGCTGCCAAGCCTCGGCGAAAGAATTCAGTACGTTCATTCGGCCACTAGGGACCCACAGTGCGGCTTTTTCAAGTGTTCATTTAAATTGCCAATATGCGGAAGACAGTGATCGCAATTCCGGTTCGATCCAGATTGCAAGGGACCGCTAACAAATTCATTCGGGTGTAATTCAACGATTCCGCTCGTTGCCCTATTGTTTAAACTCTTGCCAAACCATGAGCATTCCGCGTTACCTTTGGGGCATGGGAAGGGTTTTCCAGACGAGATACTGGGATCGAGGGCAAGCGTATCGTCTTTGGGGCGTTTTGCTTGCCTTGCTCCTGGCAACCCTGCTGTGGGGCACATCTGCTCTTGCTCAGGAAAGCACGGCCTCTCCGACAGTGGCGCGCGACGTAGCTCCTGTGACTTTGGATGGCAGCACGATTTTCTTTGTCAGTGGATCCGAGAGTTTTCCGTCGGAACAGCGAGCACAGAATGTGCAAGGCAGGCTCATCGATGTCGCCGGTCGCTCTTCTTCGATGACCCTAGATGTATCTGTCTCTCCGGTACAATTGGGACATGCGGTTATCGTCGATGGCGAGGAAATCGTAGTTGCAACAGTCGTTGACGCGGAACGCGAAGGGCTGGGTGACACGGAGCTAATGGCTGAAGTTTGGCGCGATTTGATCTTGACCGCCGTCCGTAACTACCGCGGCGCGCGTTCCTCCGAAGCGCGACAGCAGGGCTTGGTCACCGGTGCGATTTGGACCGTGTCTTTTGTGACGTTTACGGCCCTGTTGATTTTCGTGAGTCGCCGTCTCTCCAGCAAGGGCGAGCGTATCGTGCGCCGCTATTTGAGGCAGGTGGAAGAGGCCACGCAGGAGATTGTGCGCGCGCGGGCCATAACCGAAGTCGTTACGGTGACGGTACAGGGCATCTTTGTCGCCGTCTGGTTTGTGGCGCTTTACTATTACGTCACCGTCGTCCTGTTCAGCTTTGCGGAGACCAGGGCGTTTGCCACGGTTCTGCTGACCTATGTGACGGATCCGGTCAGTTCGGCGTGGAGGGCGATCGTCGATTTTCTTCCAAGCGCGGTGGTCTTGATCCTGATTTTTCTGGTGACGCGATACTTGATCCGCATCGCCCGGGTGACTTTCGAAAATATCGAAGCAGGCACTGTCAGGATTGAAGGGTTTCAGCAGCACTGGGTTTGGCCGAGCTACAACATCGTGCGGGGACTGCTGATTATATCGGCCATAATTCTGGCATTTCCCTACATCCCGGGATCGGACTCTGCTGCGTTTCAGGGCATGTCGATTCTGCTGGGGGTCATGGTGTCGATCGGGTCCAACTCAGTCGTCTCCAACGTTTTGGCGGGTCTTTTTGTCATCTATCGGCGATCGACTAACGTTGGCGACAGGATCAAAATTGGCGATCATATCGGCGAAGTCGTTGCGATTAAATTGACCGAGACGCATCTCAAGTCATTCAAGAACGAACTGATTTCGATCCCCAACGGCCAGCTGCTGAATTCGGAAGTGATCAATTACAGCCAACATATCGATGGGCGTGGGCTGCTCGTGCACACAAATGTGGGCATTGGATATGATGAGCCTCACCACAAGGTCGAAGAGCTTTTGGTCGAAGCCGCGAAAATGACCAAAGGTATCAAGAAATCACCGCCGCCCTTTGTGATGCGCAAGGAGCTCGGCGATTTTGCGGTGATCTACGAGATCAACGGTTTCTCGACGCGCGGTGATCAGATCCCGCGCACTCTTTCCGATCTGCGAGGCAATATACTGGATGTGTTCCACCGGGCCGGTGTTCAGATCATGTCACCGCATTATGAGGGCGATCCAGAGATACCGAAAATACCCGAGGTGCCGGAGCCTGCGGCGGACGCTGCCGAATAGCGTTGGTCGCGGCGCAGAAATGCACATTGGGCCGCGCGCGCGGGGCGCTTTTCAGTCGTCGTAACACACGCTAGCAAGGCGGACGAAAGGTACCGCCCATGTCATCCATCGTTTCCGTAAAAGATCTCACAAAGGTCTATGCATCTGGCTTTGAGGCACTCAAGGGCGTCGACCTTGAAATCAAGGAGGGCGAGGTTCTTGCGCTGCTCGGCCCCAATGGTGCGGGCAAGACCACACTGATTTCGACGATTTGCGGCATCACGACCGCCTCTTCGGGGTCGATCACGGTGGGCGGGCACGACACGGTGCGAGACTATCGAAAGGCGCGGTCGCTCATTGGGCTGGTCCCGCAGGAGATCAATCTGGAGCCGTTCGAGCGGGTCAACAATACTGTTCGTTTCTCGCGCGGTCTGTTCGGGAAGAGCCCGGACCCGGCCTATGTCGACGAGGTGCTGAAGACGCTGTCGCTGGACGACAAGGCAAATTCGCAGGTGCGCGAGCTGTCGGGCGGGATGCAGCGGCGTGTGCTGATCGCCAAGGCGCTGGCCCATGAGCCGCGCGTGCTGTTCCTCGATGAACCCACAGCGGGCGTCGATGTGGAGCTGCGCAAGAACATGTGGGCGACGGTCGAAAAGCTGCGCGAGAACGGTGTGACGATCATCCTGACCACCCATTACATCGAAGAGGCGGAGGCCATTGCGGACCGCGTCGCGGTCATTTCGAACGGGCAGATCCTGCTCGTCGAAGACAAAGAGACGCTGATGGCGCGCATGGGGCAAAAGCAGCTGCGGGTGGAACTGGCAGCGCAGGCCGATGCCATCCCGGAGGGGCTGGCGCGCGAGGGGCTGGAGCTGTCCGAGGATGGCATGGTTCTGACCTACACCTATGACAGCACCGGTGAGCGCACGGGGATCACCGCGCTTCTCGCCGATATCCAGAAGGCCGGTATGCAGCTGCGCGACCTCAACACCAGCCAGTCCAGTCTGGAAGACATTTTCGTCGACCTCGTCCATCAGGGAGATGCAGCATGAACTACCAAGCTGTCCGCGCCATCTACACGTTCGAGATGGCCCGTTTCTTCCGCACGCTGGCGCAGAGCTTTATCTCGCCGGTGATTTCCACGTCGCTTTACTTCGTGGTATTTGGCACGGCGATCGGCTCGCGCATCCAGGAAGTGGAAGGCGTGAGCTATGGCGCGTTCATCGTGCCGGGGCTGATTATGTTGTCGGTCATGACACAGGCGATTTCGAACGCGTCCTTTGGCATCTATTTCCCGAAATTCATCGGCACGATTTACGAGTTGCTCTCTGCGCCCGTGAACTTCCTCGAAATCGTGGTGGGCTATGTGGGCGCAGCTGCGACGAAGTCGCTCTTTATCGGGATCGTGATCCTGGTGACGTCGTTCTTCTTTGTCGACATATCCATCGCGCATCCGTTTGCGATGCTGGCGTTTCTGGTGCTCACCTGTCTGAGCTTTGCGCTGATGGGGTTCATCATCGGTATCTGGGCGGGGAGCTTTGAGCAGCTTCAGCTGATCCCGCTATTGGTCGTCACACCGCTCGTTTTCCTCGGTGGGTCGTTCTATTCGATCTCGATGCTGCCGCCGATCTGGCAGCAGGTGACCTATTTCAACCCGGTGGTTTACCTGATCTCTGGCTTCCGGTGGTCGTTCTTTGGGCAAGCGGACGTGCCGATCCTCGTGTCGCTGGCGGCCATTGGTGGTTTCACGGCGATCTGTCTCGGTATCATCTGGTGGATTTTCCGGACGGGTTGGCGCATCCGGGCGTAATTGCAACAGCGTGAACGTTCCGCGGCGTAGATCGACTTGTTGTAGGGCGGCGCGGGGCCTATGTGCCCTTGCATGAAGCGCTTTATCCCATTCATGAAAAACGATCCGGAAGTCGCGGTTTTGCGGCTGGACGGGCTTATTGCGTCGGGCCGTGGGCTCAATGACAGCGGCGTTGGGCCGGTGCTCGAGAAAGCCTTTGGAAAGAAGCGCGCGGCGGTGGCGTTGGTGATCAACTCCCCCGGCGGGAGCCCGGTGCAGAGCTCGCTGATCGGGGCGCGGATCAGGCGGCTGGCCGAGGAAAAGGAAATTCCCGTCTACGCCTTTGTGGAAGACGTTGCTGCATCTGGCGGCTATTGGCTCGCCGCGGCGGCGGACGAGATTTATGTCGACGCCAGTTCGGTTATCGGATCGATCGGCGTGATTTCATCGGGTTTTGGCCTGCATGAGGTTGCGGCCAAGATCGGTGTCGAGCGCCGGGTTCACACGGCGGGCAAGTCAACGAGCATGATGGACCCGTTCCGGCCGGAAAAACCGGCGGATGTGAAGCGGCTGAAAGTTCTGCTGGAGGATATCCACGGAAGCTTTATCGACCATGTCAAAACCCGGCGCGGCGCGAAGCTTGCAGAGGATGACAGCCTCTTCACCGGAGAAATTTGGGTGGGCCAGAAAGGCGTAGAGGTTGGCTTGGCCGACGCTTTGGGCCACCTTGTGCCCACTATGCGGGAAAAGTTCGGGGAAAAAGTGCGCTTCCGTCGATTTGGCCAGAAGAAATCCGTGCTCAGCCGTCTGGGTGCGCGGATGCTGGGCGATCTCAACCACTCTGTCGAAGAGCGGGCGGCCTACGCCCAATTCGGTCTCTAGGCCCGCGCCCCGTGATCCTGAAGATTGTCACCCTGTTCCTCGTGGTCATCGCCGTGATGGCGATGTTCGGGCGCTTGCGCTTTCCGGGTCAGGTGCAATTGCAGCGGCTGACGTCGAAGAAGTGCCGCGCCTGCGGTCGGCCCCGCATCGGGAAGGGCCCCTGTCCCTGCGGTAAGGGCGCATGATCGAAGCCTGGGTCTTTGTGGGGCTTGGCCTCATCATCCTGCTATTGGCGGGAGACCTGCTGGTCAAAGGCGCGGTGAATCTTGCGCTCAGGCTGGGTATCCCCGCGCTGATCATATCGCTGACCATTGTGGCCTTTGGCACTTCGGCGCCCGAATTACTGATCGCTTTGGACGCCGTGTTGAGCGGCCAGTCGGGCCTCGCGATCGGCAACGTGGTGGGTTCGAACACAGCCAATGTGTTGCTCGTTTTGGGTGTTCCCGCCCTGATCTCGACGCTCGATACGACCGAATGCGACACGCGGCAGAGCTATGTTTACATGATGCTGGGGTCGCTGCTCTTTGTCGGGCTGGCGTTCACGGCGCCGCTGACATGGTGGCAGGGGCTGTTGCTGGTTGGGTCGTTGGCGTTTGTGCTAGGGAAGCAATTCGTGAATGCGCGGGCGCATAGGAACACCTGTAATGGGCCCGCAGACATGGAAGAAGATGTCGAGGGCGCGGACCCGGAGCTGCCAAAATGGCGGATCGTTCTGTTTCTGGGTCTCGGGATTATTGGTCTGCCCTTGGGGGCAGACCTTTTGGTTGATGGGGCAAGCCACATCGCGAAATCCTTTGGGATGTCAGACGCGGCTATCGGGCTGACGCTGGTGGCTATCGGGACATCTCTGCCAGAGCTAGCCACGACCGTGATGGCGGCGCTGCGGCGTCAGGCTGACGTGGCCATCGGCAATGTCATCGGGTCGAACATGTTCAACCTCTTGGCGATTGTGGGGATCACCGCGCTGGTGGCGCCCATCGATGTGGCCAAGGAGTTCTTCCGCCTCGATTTCTGGATCATGCTGGGGGCCTCGCTGATGCTTGCACCGTTTGTATTCTTCCGCTGGAAGTTGACCCGTCTCTGGGGTGCTCTCTTTGTCGGTCTCTACGTGTCTTACATTCTGCTGGTGCTGACCTGATGCGGGCGTTGGTTACCGGCGCGGGCGCACGTTTGGGGCGCGCCATGGCGATATACCTCGCGGGGCGTGGTTACGATGTGGCGGTGCATTATGCGACGTCCGCAGCAGGCGCCGACGAGACAGCGGCAGAGATCACTGCGCTGGGCCGTAAAGCTGTGACCTTGCAGGCAGACCTGTTGGACGAAGGCGCCGTCGAGGCGCTGGTGCCTGCCGCCGCCGAGGCGCTTGGCGGGCCGCTGACCGTGCTGGTCAACAACGCATCCATCTTTGAGTACGACAACATCGAGATCGCCACGCGCGAAAGCTGGGACCGCCATATCGAAAGCAATTTGCGCGCGCCCTTTGTGCTGACCCAAGCGCTGGCGGCACAAGCCCCCGAGTTGGGGTCCGATGGGGAGCCGTTGGCAACGGGTCTCGTGGTCAACATGATCGACCAGCGGGTCCGCAAGCTGACCCCGGAGTTCATGAGTTATACTATCGCCAAAATGGGGCTGTGGGCGTTTACACAGACGGCTGCACAAGCGCTGGCACCGAGGATGCGGGTCAACGCTATCGGACCCGGTCCGACGATCCAGGGTCACCGCCAGAGCGAAGAACACTTCAAACGCCAGCGGGAGGCCACAGTCCTGGGCCGGGGATCGAATCCGTCAGATATCACCGCTGCGCTGGGCTACTTCTTGGACGCCCCGGCGGTTACTGGGCAGCTCTTATGCGTCGACGGCGGCCAACATCTGGTCTGGCAGACAGCGGATGTGTTGGGTGTAGAGTGACACGTGAGTGTAAAGTTGTGCACGTCGCCTTTTGAGTTGTTACGTAAGCGTTACAAAAAGGCAAAGGATTCCAAGGCATTGCCGAATTCGGAAAAAATGCCAAATGAAAACAACATCTTAAAAATGTGCTTAAAAAGTGTGCAATTCGACCAAGCCGCCAAGAAACAAAGAAAAATCGCGGGTCCTGAAACTTTATCCGGCGAGTTATCCCCAGATTTCGTGGATACAATCACGGTTGCGTGTCCGACCTCAATCGCGCAGCAAACACAGAATCGGCACGACACGTTCCATTGACTGAAACCGCTGCCCCTCCAGAGCAAGGCCCAGAGGTCATTGCGCGCTATGTCCGGACCTTGGACGGGTCGCCGGGTGTCTATCGCATGCTCGATGCGCAGAGCCGGGTTCTCTATGTCGGGAAGGCCAAGAACCTCAAGAACCGCGTATCGAACTACGCGCGCGGGCAGGCGCACGCGCCGCATATCTATCGGGTAATCGCCGAGACCGCGTCGATGATGTTCCTAACCACGCGGACCGAAACCGAGGCGCTGCTGCTGGAGCAAAACCTGATCAAGCAGCTAAAGCCGAAATACAATGTGCTGCTGCGGGACGATAAGTCCTTTCCCTACATCTTTATCAGTGACGAGCATGATTTCCCGCGTCTGGAAAAGCACCGGGGTGCGAAGACGCGCAAGGGCCGCTACTACGGCCCGTTTGCGTCGGCGGGGGCTGTGAACCGGACGCTGAATACGCTGCAAAAGGTCTTTTTGCTGCGCACTTGTTCTGACCGCGAGGTCGAGGCCGGGAACCGTCCCTGCCTGAACTATCACATGAAGCGATGCGCGGGCCCTTGTGGCGGCAAGATCAGCAAAGAGGATTACGCCAAACTGGTCCAGGAGGCCGATGACTTCCTGCAGGGCAAGTCCACCAAGGTTCAGGCGCAACTAGCCGAACAGATGGAGGCCGCCAGTGCCGAGATGGAGTTCGAGCGCGCCGCCTCTCTTCGCGACCGTATCCGGGCACTTACCCAGGTGCAGTCCGCCCAGGGGATCAACCCGCAGGGCGTCAAAGAGGCCGATGTCATCGCGCTCCATGTCGAGGGCGGGCAGGCCTGCGTTCAGGTGTTTTTCATCCGCGCCAATCAGAATTGGGGCAACCGGGACTATTACCCGCGCGTGCCGGGCGCGAACTCTGAGGCCGAGATCATGCAGGCCTTTCTCGGACAGTTCTATTCGGACCGTGAGCCACCGCGTCAGGTGCTGTTGTCCCATGACGTGGAAGACCGCGCGCTCGTTTCCGAGGCGCTGGGCGAGAAGGCAGGCCGCAAGGTCGAGCTCGCCGTGCCACAGCGGGGCGAAAAGGCCGAGCTGATCGCTGGTGCCGCGCGGAATGCGCGCGAAAGCCTGGCGCGAAAGATGTCTGAATCGGCGACGCAGTTGAAGCTGCTCAAAGGCATCGCCGAGGCTTTTGATATGGAGACCCCGCCCAAGCGGATAGAGGTCTACGACAACTCCCACATTCAGGGCACGAATGCCGTGGGCGGGATGATCGTGGCCGGTGCCGACGGGTTCCTGAAGTCCCAGTACCGCAAGTTCAACATTAAGGGCGAAGAGCTCACGCCCGGCGACGATTTCGGGATGATGAAAGAGGTGCTGACACGGCGGTTCAAGCGGCTGCTCAAGGAAGACCCTGACCGCGAGACCGAGATGTGGCCGGACCTTTTGCTGATCGATGGTGGTCAGGGGCAGGTGAGCGCGGTTCATGAGATCATGGTCGAGCTCGGCGTCGAGGACATCGCCATGGTGGGTGTGGCCAAGGGTATCGACCGCGATGCCGGCAAGGAAGAGTTCCACCGCATGGGCAAGGGCGTCAAAGCGCTGCGCCACAATGATCCAGTGCTCTATTTCGTGCAGCGGATGCGCGACGAGGCGCACCGCTTTGCCATCGGCACCCACCGGGCGAAACGGGCCAAGGCCATGTCGAAAAACCCGCTGGATGATATCCCTGGCGTGGGCGCCACGCGCAAACGCGCGCTTCTCGCGCATTTTGGGTCTGCGAAGGCGGTGAGCCGAGCAAACCTCGCAGATCTAAAGGCCGTGGACGGGGTGAGCGAAGCACTCGCAGAGACAGTGTATGGGTTCTTTCATGAGGGAAGCTAGTCTCACAGATCTGGCGAATTTGCGCCGCAAGCGCGCTGCGCTGCCGCACGATATGGGCATTGCTTGCTCCACCCGGCGTGGGTGATAAGGAGACCTATGGCTGCCTTGAATTTGCCCAACGTCCTGACGATCTTGCGCCTCCTTTCGGCGCCGGGGATCGTTGTCGCTTTCCTGATCCTGCCGCGTCCCGTTGCAGATTGGGTGGCGCTTGTGCTTTTTCTGTCGGCTTCGCTGACAGACTGGGTCGACGGACAGCTTGCCCGCGCCTGGAAGCAGGAAACCAAGCTGGGCGCAATGATGGATCCCATCGCGGATAAGGCTATCGTGCTCAGTGCGCTTTTGGCGCTCGCTGCCATCTGGCAGCCGGTTTTCTGGATCATACTGCCCGCTGCGCTGATCGTGTTCCGCGAGGTTTTTGTTAGCGGCCTGCGGGAGTTTCTCGGAGACGTGGCAGGAACGCTCAAAGTGACACGGCTCGCAAAATGGAAGACTGCCATACAGATGGTGGCTATCGGCGTTCTCTTGGCAAAGGGAATTGTCGAGCACGGGCTATTCGAACGGATCGTCGGCCTCGATCAGTCGCTTTACGAGGCTATTGTCAGTGGCGTCGAAGAGGACGTGCTCGGCATCAATTGGCGGCTATCGGCCGTCGACATTTTACGTGTCGGTGGTATCGCGCTGCTCTGGCTCGCGGCCGTTCTGACGGTGATTACAGGCTACGATTATTTCCGCAAAGCGTTGCCGCATCTTGTGGGGCCGAAATGAAGATTGACGTGCTCTACTTTGCATGGGTGCGCGAACGCATCGGCGAGGGCCGGGAAACGGTAGAAACCGACGCCAAAACGGTGACTGACCTGATCGCAGAACTTCGCTCGCGGGGCGCTCATTACAGACTGGCGTTCGAGGATACCACGGCACTGCGCGTGGCGTTGGATCAGGAACTCACAGATTTCGATGCGCCGCTAGAGGGCGTGCGCGAAGTGGCGATCTTTCCACCCATGACAGGGGGGTGAGCGCCATGGAGATCGTCGTGCAATCGGCCCCTTTCGATCCCGGCACTCTGCTGAGCAAATTCACCTCACGCCAAAAGACAGCCGGTGCCGTGGTCAGCTTTACCGGCCTCGTCCGCCATCTCGACGGCGCGCTCCAGACGATGGAAATCGAACACTACCCGGCCATGACCGATAAGGCGCTCGAGACCATCGCCACTGAGGCGACCGCGCGCTGGGACCTTGAGGATGTCCTCGTGCTCCACCGCCACGGACGCCTCGCGCCGCAGGAACCCATCATGATGGTCGCCACCGCCTCAAGGCACCGCAAAGCTGCCTTTGAGGCCGCAGATTTCCTCATGGACTATCTGAAGTCCCGCGCCCCGTTCTGGAAGAAAGAACAAACCGCCCACGGGTCGGCATGGGTCGCCGCCACTGACGACGATGAGACCGCTGTCACCCGGTGGGAAGAATCCTAACCACCTTCATCTTTCCGGAATAACTCCGGGGAGCCCGAGGGGCAGCGCCCCTCGCATCCGCGCAGCGGATATCGCGCGCAGCGCGCCCCCTCATGTTCAAGCCAGCAAAGCTGGCGCAGAAGGGAGGCGGGTGGGACCGCTCTGGAATGCAAAAAGGGATCAGGCGTTCTGGCGCTCGATATAGGACCGCAGCTCTTCGGCTTCTTGCCGGGCATCGCGCAGGCCGTCCATGGCGGCGCGCAGTTCCGCCTCGGTCTGGGTTAGCTGATTGGTGATCTCAGCCTCGCGTTGCTGCAGGTAGGTGATCGCCTGATCGCGGGCCTCTTCCGCTTCGTGAAGCTGCTGGGCCATGCGGTCCAGTTCACCCACGTCGGATTTCGATACCCGCGTAAAGCGGTTCACCAGCCAGGAGGCGAACCAACCCAGCACGAAGGCCACGAATAGGATGATCGCGGTGGCGATGATCAGTTCGCTTCTATTCACCGGTGCCCTCGCTCGTTTCTTCTTCGGCGTCTTCCGTCGCAGCGTCGGAGCTTACTTCGCCCGTTGCTGCCTCGACGCCTTCGCCCAGGCTCTCTTCATCCGCTGAAAACAGCCTGAACTCAATACGCCGATTGGCTTCGCGGCCGTCTTCCGTGCCATTGTCCGCGATGGGCTCGGTCTCGCCAAAGCCCTGTGGGTAGATCCCGCCCCAGGCAAGTCGCTGGTTTCGGAGGACGGTCACCACTGCTTCGGCGCGCTGCTGGGAAAGCGACAGGTTCATGCTTTCGCGGCCCTGGCTGTCGGTATGGCCTTCCACGACAAACTCGAATTCCGGGCATTCCTTTAGGACCGTCGCAATGGCTTTGGCGGTCTCGAGGCTATCCGCGTCGAGGTCGGCCGACCCCGGTTCAAATGTCAGTTTGCTTTCAGCGTTCAGGTTCACGATCTGGGCGAGGCATTCTTCCACTGTCGGGATATTTGCCAGCGGGTCGAGCGCTTCGACATAGGCCACCGAGATAGAGTAAGCTTGGCCTTCGCCCAATTCTTCGGAGAGCGTTTGCGCGATGCGCGTGCGGGCCTCTTGATCACCGGTTTCCCCACGAACGCTCAGGGTGTCAGAGGCGACGGTGACCGACCCGTAATTCAATTCCGCCAGGGCGGCTAGACCGGCAAGCGCGCGCAGGGACCATCCGTTGGGCAGGTCGGAGTGAGGTTCCGTGGCGAGGTAGGCCGCACCTGCGCCAAAGCGCGAAGATGCGTAGGTTTCTACCGCTGATACCGCAAGCTCATCGCCCACATGCCCTCGCATTTGCACTTGGCCTTCAGGGCTTAGGGTAGCGGAAAATTCCGGCGGGCCTTCGTCGGTTTCGATCTCTGGCTCAGGTAGCACCGCCGCGAGGGAAAAGAGGTCCGGCAGCGACGCTTCGAGATCGGCAGAGGCACTGTCAAAGACAGCTTGGTCTGTACCCATTGCGGCGATCAGCGTGACTTTCGTATCCGCGAAAGTAACCGAACCGCCTCCCAGCGCGTCGACGGCCGCGATGCCAGCGACGGCCGCTTCGCTCCAACGCGTGGTCGGTGTGCCTAGCCCGATGCGACAGTCAGATTTGCCCTCGAAGCCAACCGCAACGGCCCCGGCAAGGATTTCGTCCAATGCCTCTTGCGTATCAGCAGAGCAGCTGTCGAATTTAGCGCCGTCCCCATCCACTACAAAGCGCAGCGTGAATGGAGTGATCACCGGGCGCGGGGCGGAAATGCTCACAGTAGCTGTCAGCGTTTCCGGTGCAGCGCGAGACAACTCAGTTTGGAGCCTGGCCTGTTCGCGCGCGTCAGTGGCAGTGGCGGTGATATCGACCCGGTCGGCAGAGACAGAGATTTTTGAGCGTTCCAATTCTGACACGGCGTCGAGTGCATAGTCGAGCGCGGCACCCCAGCCGTCTGGCTCCGCGTAGTCGGCGCTTTCCAAAAGGTCGGTGACACTAGCACCCTCCGCGGCGCGGCGGATCGTGTTCACGAAGGCCTCACGGTTCATCGTCGCAGGCACCAGACCGATAAGAGATACGCCCGCATCATTTCGGAGCATCTCGATTGAAAAACGGGGCGCGGTCAGCTGCTGGCTCTCAGTGACGCTCATGTCGTCGATGACGCGTGCGGCGTCCACGACGCTGCCCGCGACGGCCAGGGCGCGGAAGCGGTCGGCCTCTGTCGGCGCTTCGCCAGACAGCACAACCTGCAGCCCGTCGGCTTGGACGCTGGCCCATTCATGGCCGCGGAGGTTGAGTTCGAAATCGACCTCGCTCTCGCTGTTCTGTTCCAACCCCGAGACGGCGGCGCCGGCCGCAAGGATGGCCCCGCCGGCGGCACCGCCGAAGGCCAAGACTAGGGGAACGAAGCTGGATAGCCGCATGTCTGTGTCTCCTCGCGCGCCTCAATACGGGGCACCGTGGGTGTGTTCAATCAAGCTAGGAGAGCGAGGGCGAAAAACAGCGCAGCGAGGAGCCCGGCGTCGCGGTTTGATCGGAATAGGACCATGCAAAGTTCGGGGTCTGAAGTGTCGAGGCGTCTGAGCTGCCATGCCATGTGCCAGCCCATGGCCCACGGACCACCCAGAGCGATGGCCATGACCAGCGGACTGGCGTCGATCAGCGCCCCGATGATCGCCACGGCCATCAGAGTAACTGTCGTCACCAGGAAGTAACGCAGCCAGCGCGGGGTATCGTCGCCAAAGAGGCGCGCAGTGGACTTCACGCCGATCAGGGCGTCGTCCTCGGTGTCTTGGTGGGCGTAGATCGTGTCGTAAAAGAGCGTCCACGCGATGCCGGCCAGGTAGAGCCCGAATGCTGGCCAGCCGAGCGATCCACTATGGGCCGTCCACGCGAGGAGCGCGCCCCAGTTGAAGGCGAGGCCCAGAAAGACCTGCGGCCACCAGGTAAACCTTTTGGCGAAAGGATAGATTGCGACCAGTGCCAGCGATGCGACGCCTACGAGGACGGTCAGGTCGGAATAGGTCAAGAGGATTGCAAAGGACACAAGGGACTGGAGCACCATCCAGACCACCGCCCCGCGCACTGTCACCTGTCCCGAGGGAATCGGGCGGGAACGCGTGCGCGCGACCTGGGCGTCGTAGTGGCGATCCTGAATATCGTTCCAAGTGCAACCCGCCCCACGCATGAGGATCGCGCCAATCCCGCAGCCCGCCAGAATCCAGAGGTCCCAGAGGCGCGGCTCGGACGCCAGCGCGGCCAAAAGCACGCCCCAGACGCAAGGAATATAGAGCAGCCAGACGGGTTTGAGCCGGTCGGCCCGCGACAGGCGCAAGTAGCCGCGCGTCCATTCGGGCGCATAGGCGTCGACCCAGTTGCCTTGCTGTGCGTCGGCCACTTGGCCTTGGCTCTGTGCTTTCATAGGGTGCGCTCCATGGCCCATATTACTCGCCTTTATGTAGATCACCCTTTGGGGCCCGGGCAATCGGTTCCGCTGGGGCGCGATGACGCGAACCGGCTGTTTAACGTCATGCGGCTGGGCGTCGGGGCGGAAGTCCGGCTGTTCAATGGCGCGGCAGGCGAGTGGCGTTCGCGGGTGGCCGAGGCGGGCAAGCGCGGCGGGGTGCTCGTTTGCGAAGAGCAAAGCGCGCCGCAGCGGATGCCGCCTGATCTTTGGTTGCTGTTCGCGCCGATCAAGAAGGACCGCACGGATTTCATCGTGGAGAAAGCGGCAGAGTTGGGAGCGGCGCGCATCCTGCCTGTGCAGACCGATTTCACGCAGTCGGATCGATTGCGTCAGGATAGGCTGCAGGCCCATGCGGTGGCCGCAGCAGAGCAGTGTGGCGGGACGTATGTGCCGGTGGTGGCGGCGTTGGAAAAGCTGTCAGCGGTTCTGGATGCCTGGCCTGTGGAAAGGCGGCTGATGTTCTGTGACGAGGCCGCCACGGCAGGGGATTTGCCGGACGAGCCCGGCCCTTGGGGGATTGTTATCGGTCCCGAAGGCGGGTTCTCTGAAACGGAGAGGGAGCGCCTGAGGGGGTTGGGTCGCACTGTATCGCTGGGCCCGCGTATTTTGCGGGCAGATACGGCGGCGGTGGCGGCCATGACGCTATGGCAGGCACGACTTGGGGATTGGGAATGATCTTAACGTGATCCGACCGGAGGCAAAGAAGGCCATTTTTGAATGGCGCGAGGTGATACTGGGCGGGGTGCTCGTGATCATCGGCGGCAATTGGGTGGTGAACGGGCATACTTTGCAGCCCGCCATCGGGGCGCTGGTCGGCGCCTTGGGGCTGGTATTCCTCTATCTCGGCTGGCGGCGTGTGCGGTTTCCGTCCGGTGGCGGCGGCGTCGGCATGGTCGAGGTCACGGAGCGCCAGATTACCTATTTGACGGCTGCGGGCGGCGGTGCGCTGGCGATCGATGCCTTGATCCGGGTAGAGGTGCAGACCGGCGTGGGTGGGATCCTGTGGGTCTTTACCGCCGAGGATGGTGGCGTGCTGATGATCCCGGGGGACGCGCCGGGGGCAGAGACGCTGTTTGACGCGCTCGTGTCACTGCCGGGCATCAACTACGACCAAGCCGCGCGGGCGGCACGGGCACCGGGGACGTTAGGGACGCATCGCGATAACTTTCTGATTTGGCAGAAAGATAAGCGGGCGTTGCATTAAAGCACTCGGGGCGGAATCAAGCGCGAAGCGCGCCGCCCCATTGACGGGCCGCCCCCACGGCACGTCGATAGATAACCCCCCCACGCACATCGAACATTCAGCGTACCCTGCGCGGCAGCCATAAAGTGAGATGAGCTACCGGCGGAGCGACGTCCCGCGGCCCCTTAATGGAGCTAGCTCCAGCTTGCTGGGTCTTGTTGGAAGTAGTCTTTGAGCGCGTCGTAGAGCGCGCCCTCGTGGTGCTGCATCTCGACCGGGCGCTCAAAGAAATTCTCGGTCGCCACGGCGAAAAGCTCTTCCGGGGCGGTGGCGCCATAGGGGTCGAGAAACGGGCGTTTGCCGATTTCGAGCATCCTGTTGTTGCGTTCGAAAGCCTCAGAAAAGGCGTCGACCCACGCCTGCCCGCGCGCCGCGCTGTTCAGGAGCGGCATGCCGTTTGTGGCGCCGCTGGAATCGTCGAGCTGATGGGCGAATTCGTGAAACACCACATTGTGTCCGTCATCGTCGCGGAAGGCCCCGTGTTCGGAATCGGCCCATGACAGGATCACCGGCCCGCGATACCAGCTTTCGCCTGTGCGGATGCAGTCGCGGTCGGTGACGACGTAGCCGTCCTGATGCATTTGCCGCGATTTGAACGCGCCGGGATAGAGCAAGATCGTGCGGAGCGTAGAGTACCAGGCGTCGTTCTCGGCCACGAGGATGGCTGCCTGAGCCGCGATGGACAGGGCCATGTCCTCGGTCACCTCGAGCCCGTCGCAACCGTAGAATTCCACCTGGTCCATGAGCAGGTTGATCTTGCCTTCGGCCTTCTCTCGCGTGGTGTCCGGAAGCCGCTCAAAAAGCGGGACATGGTCAATGATGATCGCGCGTTCTTCGTCCGTGAGGGGCGTGGTCAGCAGTGCTGCGCGTTCTTGGCGCTGCTTGAGCTTGCGCCCGATGAACCAGCCAGCGAGGGATGCTGCTGCGAGGAGAATGACCCAAATCATGGACCCTACTTAGGTCGCACTGGCCCCGAGATCAGCCCCAAGTAAACGAAGCCGTGATCGGTGCGACGGTCAAAGCACAGCCGCTGCGCATTGACTTCGCCGCGCGGTGCGGCCACGTCTGACGCCAGCCACTCAGACGATCGGAGAGCCACATGTCCATTCCACAATCCGGCGGCGGCCCGATCGAAAGCTTCTCAGACTTGGCGGGGTATCTGGAGGCGGGCTGCAAACCCAAGGAAGACTGGCGCATCGGTACCGAACACGAGAAGTTCGGGTACAACGCCGAAACGCTGTTGCCGTTACCCTATGACGGGGCCTGTTCGATCAAAGCGATGCTCGAAGGGCTGCGCGATGGATTCGGCTGGTCGCCGGTCGAAGAGGCCGGTCATCTGATCGGTCTGGAAAAGGACGGGGCGAATGTCAGTCTGGAACCGGGCGGGCAGCTGGAGCTGTCCGGTGCGCCTCTCGTGTCGATCCACGAGACCTGTGATGAGGTGAACACCCATCTGGCCGAAGTGCGCACGGTCGCCGACAAGATCGGCGCGCGGTTCATCGGTCTGGGTGCCGCGCCGAACTGGACCCATGACCAGATGCCGATGATGCCCAAGGGGCGCTACAAGCTGATGGACAGCTATATGGGCAAGGTCGGCACCACGGGCACCTGGATGATGCGGCGGACCTGCACGGTTCAGGTGAACCTCGATTTCGCGTCCGAATCGGACATGGTGCAAAAGATGCGGGTGGCGGTGGCGTTGCAGCCGATTGCCACGGCGCTCTTTTCTAATTCGCCGTTCTGGGAGGGCAAACCCAACGGGCATAAATCGTGGCGCTCGCGCATCTGGCGCGATCTGGATGCCTCAAGGACCGGCATGTTGCCCTTTGTCTTTGAAGACGGTTTCGGGTTCGAGCGCTGGGCGGAATACGCGCTCGATGTGCCGATGTATTTTGTCTACCGCGACGGCCAGTACATCGATGCGCTGGGCCAGAGCTTCCGCGATTTCCTGAAAGGTGAGTTGCCCGCGTTGCCTGGCGAGACGCCGACGCTGAGCGACTGGGCGGACCATCTGACGACGATTTTCCCAGAAGCGCGGGTGAAGAAATTCATCGAGATGCGCGGTGCCGATGGTGGCCCTTGGCGGCGGCTTTGCGCGTTGCCGGCGTTCTGGGTTGGGCTGACCTATGACCAAGGCGCGCTCGACGCGGCCTGGGACATGGCCAAGAGCTGGGACGCCGAGACGCGAGAAGCCTGGCGTGTGGCAGCGTCGGTCGATGGGCTGAAGGCTGAGGTAGGCGGCGTGAAGATGGTCGATCTGGCGCGTGAGGCGGTGGATATTGCTGAGAGCGGCTTGAAGGCACGTGCGATGCCGGGTGCGGGCGGACTCGTGCCTGACGAGACCCATTTCCTGAACGCGCTCCAAGAGAGCATAGAAAGCGGTCAGGCCCCGGCGGACGAGCTGCTTGCAGCCTATGAAGGCCCTTGGGCCGGAGATATCGACCGGATCTATGACGAGTATTCGTACTAGGGTCGTATCCTGATGGCTTTGGTGTAGGGTCTGTGCATGACCCTGCTCACTGACACCCAGAAATCCGATTTTTCCCGCGATGGAGCGGTCCTTTTAAAGGACATGTTCGATACGACTTGGCTGGACAAGCTGCGCGCCGGGATAGACGGCGACATGGCGAACCCGACCGAGAACTTTGCCCGCCATACGAAGGACCCTGACGCGCCGGGGTATTTCGAGGATTACTGGGCGTGGAACAAGATACCCGAGTTTCGGGATTTTGTTCACAACTCGCCCTGTGCGCCGATCGCTGCAGAGCTTTTGGATGCACCGACGATCAACCTCGTCATGGATAACTGGTTCTTGCGGGAGGCCGGATCGACCTCGCGTCCGCCGTTTCACCAGGACCTGGCCTATTTCGATTTCGAAGGCACGATGTGTGTCCTATGGCTGCCGCTGGAGCCGGTGACCAAGGAAAACGGGATCGCGTTCGTGAAGGGCTCGCACCTTTGGGACAAGCTGTTCATGCGGGTGAGGTTTGCCGATGGGCATCCGAGTTTTGAACCGCAGGAGGTTGCGGGGCAGACCTATTACCCGCCGCCAGATGTGGCCGCTGATCCCGCCGCCTATGAGCTGTTGAGTTGGGATCTCGATCTGGGTGATTGCATCTTTTTCGATATGCGCACGCTCCATGGTGCGCTGTCGGAGGTGGTGCCGACCCAGACAGTGCGTCGGTTTACTCTGCGGATGACGGCACCGGATGGGATGATCCGTTATCGCGGAGACTGGGCCAAGGGCGAGCGGGCTGAGTTTGAGGCGGAAGGCTATCGCGAGGGCGATCGCATTGCCGGAGACTTCTTTCCCCAGCTTTGGCCGCGATAAAGTGGCTTAGCCCTTTTGCCCGATCTTGGTCTCGGTACCGGCGCGCAGGCGCGCGATGTTTTCGCCGTGCCGCCAGTAGATCAGGATGCCCAGAAGTACGCCCATGACGATACCTATTCCGTAGCCGGTGAAGAGCAGCAGGATCGGGGCCATGAGGCCCGCGAACATGGCGGCGAGCGACGAATAGCGAAAGAGCGCGGCAATCACGAGCCAGGTGGCGCAGGTGGCGAGCCCGGCGGGCCAATGGAGCGCGAGCATCAGGCCGATGAAGGTGGCCACGCCCTTGCCGCCCTTGAAGCGCAACCAGATCGGGAAGCAGTGACCAAAGAACGCCGCGAGCCCGGCCAGTTGGGCCGCGTCTTCGCCGGCTACGGCGCGCGCGGCGAGCACGGCCATTCCGGCCTTGCCCGCGTCAAAGATCAGCGTCAGCGCGGCGGCGAGCTTGTTTCCCGTTCGCAGCACATTCGTTGCACCGATATTGCCGGAGCCGATCTGGCGGATGTCGCCGAGACCAAAGAGCCGGGCAAAGACGAGGCCGAAGGGGATCGAGCCAAACAGGTAACCGAGTGCTCCACACAGGAGGAGCAGGGGAAGGGCGGTATCAAGTGGCGGCATCAGAGGCCTCCGTGCACGTTGTTGCCGCCGACCCAGCTACCGAGCACCGCGCCGCGCATCTCTGCGCCGTCAAAGGGCGTGTTCTTTGACTTCGACCGCAGTTGCGTGCGGTCGAGCGTGCGCGAAGCTTCCGGGTCGAAGAGGATCAGATCGGCGGGCGCGCCTTTGGTCAGGCGCCCGCTGGGCAGGCCCAGCCGGGTGGCCGGGTTCAGCGCGGCGGCGCGGAAGAGTTGTGGCAGTGACAGTTCGCCCTTCGCAACCAGGCCGAGCATTGCGGAGAGGAAGGTTTCGAGCCCCACGGCGCCTGAAGCGGCTTCTTCAAAGGGCAAGCGTTTCGATTCTTCGTCTTGGGGCGTATGCATGGATGAAACCGTGTCGATGAGGCCGCTGCGGACGGCCGCCACGGCGGCGGCCCTGTCGGCCTCTGCGCGGAGCGGGGGTTTGACCTTGAAGAAGGTGCGGTAGTCCTCGATCTCTTCGTCGGTGAGCGTCAGGTGGTGGATCGACACGCCTGCGGTGACGTCGAGGCCGTTCTTTTTGGCGCGTTCCAGCGCGGGGAGAGCACGCGCGGTCGTTATCTGGTCGGCATGGTAGCGCGCCCCGGTCATCTCTAGCAGCGCGATATCGCGGTCCAGCGCCATGCGTTCGGCCATGGGCGTCACGGCGGGCAGACCCATGCGCGAGGCACGGGCACCCGAGGTGGCGGCGGCCCCTTTGGAAAGGCCCGGTTCCTGCACGTGTGCCATGACGAGCGCGCCCAGCGAGTTTGCGTAGGTCAGGCAGCGGGAGAAGACCTTGGTATTTTCAACGACGCGGTCGCAGTCGGTGAAGGCCACGGCACCGGCGTCCTTGAGGAAGCCGATTTCGGTCATCTCCTTGCCTTCGCGCCCCTTGGTGAGCGCGGCCATCGGCGCGACGTTCACAGGCGCGGCCTCGGCGGCACGACGGGTCTGGAATTCCAGCGCTTCAGGCGTGTCGATTGCGGGTGCCGTATCGGGCCGGGTGACCATGGTGGTGACGCCACCCGCTGCTGCCGCGAGGCCGGCGGATCGGAAGCTTTCCTTATGGCGTTCGCCAGGTTCGCAGATTTTCACGCCGATATCGACGAGGCCTGGGGCGAGGCACATGCCGCCGCAATCGATGGCTTTGGCCGCGCCCTGATCCGGCGCGCTGTCGTAGAGAGTTTCCGCGACCTGGCCGTCCGAGACTCGCAGGTGGCCTGTTTTCTCGGTCCCTGCCTCGGGGTCGATGATGCGGGCGTTGGTAAAGAGAATATCCATGGCCTAACCCGCCAGCAGAATGAAAGTAGTGACGAATGCGGCGAGAAAGAGCAGCACCGCCGTGGCGACCATGCCGGAGATACGGGCGTCTGACATGGGCTTTTTGGGTTTGGCGTCCGCCGAATATGGCTCGGCCGCCGCAGAGGTCACAGGAACAGGCGACCAGTCGACGCCTTCCTGCCCGTAAACGCCGATGAGCGTGAGGCGCGGGTCGATCTCGAGCTCGCGCGGTTGCCCGCGGAACGCTTTGGATAGCACCACCATGACCCAGCCGCCGAGCGCGCCCAGTTTGGTCTTGTCGCTTTTGACGTCGGCAGGATCGGCGCCGTGGCCGTCGATCAAGTAATCGGCGAGGCCCACGCCCTCGAGATCCTTG
>JBCDKE010000021.1:0-36414 GCA_038747015.1 Pseudomonadota bacterium | reverse complement strand
CTCTGGTCATGAACACGACCGAGGGCGCCCAGGCGGTCGAAGACTCCCGCTCCATGCGCAACGTGGCCCTCATGGACCGCATCCCGTACTTCACGACGCTCGCCGCCTCCCACGCCGCTGCCAAGGCAATCCAGGCCGGGGCCGAGGGCGATCTGGGCGTACAAAGACTGCAGGGCTAGGCGCTCAGCGCCCCCTGCGCCACAGCCCGTGAAATCCGCGGGTCATCCATGAACTGCGCCACGGTGAACTCGTGGTCGACACCGCCGTACACCTTGCGCGCAATCACGCGGTCCGGGCGCACGCTAATCTTCCAGCCCTCGGGCTGCGACACCTCCGCTGAGGCAAAGGCCGCGCATTCCAGCACCGCCAGATTGCAGCGCCCCTTCAGACGCACCGACCGAAACCGGATCAGCCCGGCACCAGCGGCCCGCGCCTCCCGCATCACCCCGTGACACGGCCCATACGCCACCGGATCCTCCAGTTCCCCGCGCCGCCCGTCCCAATCCGCCGCCGTCAGATCCACCGCCCGCGCCGTCGCCACCTCGGTGGAAAACGACGACACCGCCAGCGTCGCCTCCGACATGGCCAGCCCCGGGCTCTCCAGAAAAAACAGCACGCGGTAAAAACAGAACTCCGCCGCCGAGGTTTCCACATCCTCCGCCGCGTAAAAGACCCCGTTCGCGTCCCCCGCCGGGCGAAACCGCGACGCATACCGCGCCCGGTACCGAAACGGCGTGAACTGCAGAAAATGCAGCCCCCGACACGCCTCAGGCACCGGCGGCTTGCTGTCGTCGAGCAGCTCCTCGAGCGTCCGCTGATCCTCCAGCGACCCGGCCAGCTTCATCGTCGAAATCAGGTACTGATCTTCTACAAATCTCCAGGCCGTCCCGGCGTAATCACAAAGGTGCACGCCGTTGGTCCAGATATTCCAGCGTTGCCACGAGCCCTTGAACCGATTTCATCAGCTCCAGCGGCACACCATTCAGCGCCGTATTCTCGTTTCTCAGCCACGCCTGCCCCGTCGCATCGCTGCCCCCGACAAGCGCGTCCAGCGACCGAAAGACCCGCAGGAACAGCAGGGACAGGTCAAACGCCTTCGATCCCTCATCCAGATGCGCCCGCCCCCGGACAAAGTTGCTCATCTGAGAGTTCGACACCCCGATAATGCGCCCCAGCTCACTCTGGCTCAGGCTCATATGGGCCATGGCTTTGACAATCGCCTCAGTCGCCACCCGCTCGCGGTCCGAGCCTTCCTGTGAAACGCGTGTCTTGGACTTATCCACAACCTTCTCCACATCCATGTGTGGATTATATGGGGGTTTTGGCCATCTGTGCAAGCACGGTGCCTAAAGAGGCCAAAAGAGAGATGAAGGATACTCAGGTGTCCGCAGGTAAAAAGGACCTAGGCCGTCAACCGTCGGCCTCACGCAGCAAGAGGTCCAGTTGGGGAGAAAGAGAGATCACCTTCTCAGAGTTACTCCTGTCGATCCCAACACTTGCCCCACTTGAATCAATCCATTCGCTATTGGCTAAAAATCCTACTTGCCCGCCACCAACGCTTGCAGCCTGAGCGCGCTCAAACCAATCCGAAGCTACTTCTGCGGGGAACCCTTGCATCTGATCAAATGCAACGATCGAGTTACTGTTAGGACCCGCGATGCTCGACACAGCAAACTCTACTTCTCCGCTTGCTAGACCTTCAAAGTAAAGATCACGAACGTCTTCTGACAATTCATCTAGGTCCACTGGGTGAAAGTACCCAACCTCAGCCAAAGCCGCTGTCTTCGGATCAAAAATTGATAATCCAACAATCTTCACGCCATCCCAAGCACTGTAGGTATCATAAGAACGCACAGAAATCGGAACGTTTCCATCGACCATAGTAAAACCACTACCATGGAAGGTATCCAGAGAGACATTAGAGTTCGGGAAACTCAGTGCTCCATCAGCACAAGAGCTCCCAGGAAATGCACTTGTTAACGCCTCGCAATAGACGGCAGGTATTTCTTTAGCGAGCTTGTCATCCGCAGGTGGCATCTGTTCGGCAGAAGCGCCTATGCTCAGTAGCAAAGCAGCGGAAGATGCAGCTAGTGCAAAAGCAGCCCTATTTGAAAACATAGTGTTCATTATGACGCTCCGACAGCGGATAATATGATGCCATAAGCTGAAGAAAAAGTCGATGCACTCCACATGGGGTACACTTCACGATCTTCGTAGTCCTTCATCGCGATAAAATGTATAAAAAAGATGAACGCGGCGACCGCCAACACCACAACGACGTAGGACCAAAAATTAGTGAGATCGTTAGCCGTGAAAACCTCAGCTACGGTTTTGAAGCCCCTTGTCTGAATAATTATCCCAATTATGGCTGGAAGAGTGCCAGCCAGAGTGTAAACGAACTTCGCAAAGTAAGACAAATGGGCCTCGATCAATTCGTTGACTCAACCCAAAGACGCTCTCCGAAATTTTACCGGTATTCAACAGTAAACCAGTCGCGCCAATGTAGAGCGGTCAACGAACCACTATCGTTGCAACAACGAAGTACAAAAAAATTGCACCTTTCAGATAACTGTCGCTCTCTTTCGTCCAAAAGGAACATAGAAGGCTGCCTCCAGCAACAAGCGTCGCAGTGATAGTTCACGAGAACTTCGTTGAGTTAATTCAGCTTTCGCGTAATCAGCGCACTTCCTACCCCTCCAAAATCCCCGCCACCCGCGCTTGCATATAGCTGCGCAGCACTCGGTTGATCCGGGTCTGATATCCCGGCCCCATGAGCCGGAAGAACTTCACCACATCGGCATCCAGGCGGATCGTCACCTTTACCCGTGCGGCGTCGCGGTCCAGACCCTCGGCGATGTGGTTCCAGTCGCCCGGGAACGTGCCCCGGCGGTTCAGCGCGTCGCGCAGGTCGTATTCCAGCTCGCGCAGCCCCTCGACCGAATTCAGCGCCGCGATGCGCTCTTTCTCGGTCATCTTGTCGGGGGTCTTGCGCCACGGGGTTGGGTACTGGGTCATGGGTCAGCTTTCCGGGACGGGACAGGGGTCGTGACGGATCCCGAAAATCGCCGCCAATCCTTAACCCGCGCTCACCGCCCCGCGCGGTCGGGTTAACGGCGAAAACGAGATCAGAGCCATACGGTTTCTGTACAGGTTCTGTACAGCTTCTGGCACCGCTGGACGGCTCCAAATTCCAAAGGTAAACACATCGGACGCAAGAAGCCCTGGAGGGGCCGCCATGTATCAGCCAGCCATCACCGGATCGGGCGTTTTCACCCCCGAAAACATCATCACGAACGACGAATTAGTGTAGGCTTTCATTGCTTTCGCTGATTTGCAGAATGAAAAGCACGCCGACGCCATCGCCGCCGGCGAGATGGAGCCCGTGCCCCATTCTTCGGCCGACGTCATCGTCGCGGCGAGCGGGATCGAGAACCGCTATGTGCTTGATAAATCAGGCATTCTTGACCCCGAAGTGATGCACCCTCTGCTGGCCCCGCGGGCCGATGACGCCCCCTCCCAGATGGCCGATATGGGTGTGGACGCTGCGCTAAAGGCCCTCGAGATGGCCGGCATAGACGCCTCCGAGATCGACTGCATCCTGTGCGCCGCCTCCAACCACGAACGCGCCTACCCCGCAATTGCCGTTGAAATTCAACAGCTTCTGGGTGCGGGCGGCTTTGCCTATGACATGAACGTGGCCTGTTCGTCAGCCACGTTCGGGCTGCAATCGGCCTGCGATATGGTCCGTACAGGTTCTGTTAAGAAAGCTCTCGTGATCTGTCCCGAGATTTGCTCGGCCCATCTCGAATGGCGCGACCGCGACTGCCACTTCATCTTCGGCGACGTCGCCACCGCCCTGGTGATCGAACGCGAAGAAGACGCTAAAGGTCTGAAATTCATAGTTAAATCGACCCGATGCGCCACTCAGTTTTCTAACAATATCCGCAACAACAACGGGTATTTGCGACGTCCGCACCAGCAAATGGAAGACCGCCGCGACATGCAGTTCATGCAGAACGGCCGCAAGGTTTTCAAAGAAGTCCTGCCTCTGGTTTCCAAACATATCGCCAGCCACCTCGCCGAAGAAGGTATTGAAAACACAGAACTAAAACGCCTCTGGCTGCACCAGGCCAACAAGACGATGAACGATTATATCGGCAAAAAGGTCCTCGGCCGCGAACCCGAGCCCGGCGAACAGCCCAACATCCTGCAAGACTACGCCAACACCTCCTCCGCCGGCTCCGTCATCGCCTTCGCCAAACACTCCGCCGATCTTCGGCCAGGGGACAAAGGCCTCCTATGCTCCTTCGGCGCCGGCTACTCCGTAGGCTCTGCGATACTCGAACGCGCCTGACCCTTCTTTGTTTCGGAAATACTTCCGCCGGAGGCTGGCCGGAACGGCCAACGCGCGCAGCGCGCGCCCTCAGGCGCAAGCGCTTGCGCGCCGCGGGGAGGCGGGCGGGCACACCGCCAAGATCAGCGCAAAATCAACCTAGCTCAGAGACTTGGATACCCGCGCGTGAACCTCTTCCACGCTTTCAACGCGTTCGGAATAGCGGTCGACCAGCATCTCCGACCGGCCCCTCGTCATCACGGTGAACCGGGCGAGCTCTTCCATGACATCCACGATGCGGTTGTAGTAGGCGGACGGCTTCATCCGGTCGCCGTCGAACTCCTGCCAGGCCTTGGCCACGCTGGACTGGTTCGGGATCGTGATCATCCGCATCCAGCGCCCCAAAATGCGCATCTGGTTTACGGCGTTGAAGCTCTGTGAACCACCGCTCACCTGCATCACAGCCAGCGTCTTGCCTTGGGTCGGGCGGATGCCGCCGATCGCCGACAGCGGGATCCAGTCGATCTGCGTTTTCATGATGCCCGTCATAGCCCCATGACGTTCGGGCGACGACCACACCATCCCCTCGGACCAAAGCGCGAGTTCGCGCAATTCGGCCACTTTGGGGTGTTCCGCGTCGGCATCGTCCGGCAACGGCAATCCGGAAGGATTGAAAATCTGAGTCTCGCAGCCCAGCGCGCGCAGCACCCGCGCGCCCTCTTCGGCCGCCTTGCGGGAATAGCTCACATCGCGCAGCGATCCATAGAGCAGGAGGATGCGCGGCGGGTGACCATCGTCGCCCGGCCCCGCCAGCGCCTGAAAGTCCAGAGGTTTCAGGGCCTCGGGCACCAAATTTGGCAGCTCGGAAAGGTCCATCAGTTGACCGATTCTTCTTCCAGATGAAGCTTCATATCGACCAGAACCTGCTGGAGCGCCGAGGTTTCGCGCAGCAGCCGCTTTGCCTCGTTGATCGTGATGATCCCGTCCTCAATGGACTGGTGGTATTCGCTCATCAGCATGGCAAATCGCTGCGACAGCGCAACTACATCCGCATTTACCCCGCCGGAGCTTTCAGAATTCCGTCGGTCGCCGTCGTAGCTAAAGATGATCCCGGCCAGCTCGGCCAGCGCACCTGTGACGTGCGGGAATCCCGCCTCTTTCTCCAGTTGCGCGACGGTGTCGACCGGTATGAACCGATCGGCATGTTCTGCGGTGTCGGAATAGTATCGGCCCAGGGTCGCTTTGGACTTGCCGGTGATCTCGCAAGCCCGCTCAATCCCCACGGCTTTGACCAACGCCTCCGTGTGTTTCTTCAAATAACTTCCCGATACGCCCATGGTCGGATTCCCACTCTGCATTTTGCACGCACGCTAACTGAAAACTGGCCCTAGGTATCCTGCTATTTTGTCCCTAGGGGAAAGGTCCTTGGCTTTTCCCATTAATCCCGATCGGAACAATTGTCATTATCTGATCAGCCTTGGAAACAGGGCGTGTGTGCGTGCCAGCGCGCCCCAGCGTTGGAAGGGTTGGGCCCGTTGTGCCCTATCCGCGTGGGGGAGCGGAGCAGGTCCCCCTGACGGCACAGCGGGCTTGTAGGGAAAATGACCGGCCTCGCTATCCCCAGGGGCGTGCCCCGTTGAGGTCGGTTTCTCTGCAAGTCCGTCCCGCAACCGAAAGGCGGCGGAGTGGCCCAAGAACAGTGTGACAAGTGTTTGGTTAGTGTGACGAGTGACCTGTTTAGTAGTGAGTGTATGGGTACTGACGATACGTGATTCCTAGGACGTGTTCAGGGCCGCAAGCGGCTCCCCGGGCACCGGCGGTTGGAATTGCGCCGCCCCGCCACAAAAACCCTTGCCTGACTGAACGGGCAGGCTTGAAAAGGGTGGCGGGGCGGGGGTACCTGCCCCATGGCCAAGCTCTATTTCCACTACTCCACAATGAATGCCGGCAAATCGACGCTGCTGCTTCAGGCTTCCCACAACTATGTTGAGCGCGGGATGCAAACCTATCTGATGACAGCCCGCTTTGACGACCGGGCAGGCACCGGTCAGATAGGGAGCCGCATCGGTATTTCGGCCGAGGCCGATACCTACAGCAGGGAAGAGGACCTGTTTGAAAAAGTCGCGGCCCGGCTGGAGACCGGTCCATGCGCCTGCGTTTTCGTGGACGAGGCCCAGTGGCTGTCGCGAGATCAGGTCTGGCAGCTGGCGCGTGCGGTGGACGATCTGGGAGTTCCGATCATGTGTTACGGGCTGCGCGTAGATTTCCGTGGAGAGCTATTTCCTGGTTCCGCGGCGCTTCTGGCGCTGGCTGACGAGATGCGCGAGGTGCGCACGATCTGCCATTGCGGAAGGAAAGCCACGATGGTGGTGCGCATGGGCGAGGATGGCAAGGCCCTGAAGGATGGGCCGCAGGTGCAGGTAGGTGGCAACGAGACCTATGTGAGCCTGTGTCGCCGCCATTTCCGGGAGGCGATAGGCGAGTAATGCCGAAGATTCCACTCTCCGACTGGCAACGCGATGAAGGGCATCATGACGCCACCGGCGAGGAGCTAGGACCCTCGTTTTACAAACTCGTGACCCATCCCGCAGGTTGCACGAAAATGGGTGCTTATCTGGAGAGGCTACCGCCCGGGTCACGCTCGGGCGCCGCGCACCGGCATTCGGATGAAGATGAGTTCATCTTCGTGCTTCAGGGCCGCGTGACGCTTTGGGAAGATGGCGTCGAAACCGAATTAGAGGCCGGGTCGGCAGCTGTTTGGGCGGCGAGTAGCACAGACCATCATCGGTTGCAGAATGACACCAATGAGGACGCCGTCTACCTCGTCGTGGGCTCAAGAGCCGCGCGAGACTTCGTGGATTTCGCGGAGCATGACTTCCGCTTGGAGATCGACCGGCGCTCCGGCGAGCTCATCCGGCGCAAGCACCCGAAGGGCGCGGACTAAACTGCGTTGGGAAGCGCTGTGCCTTCGTGAAACGCCCGGACATTTTCCACCGCCATGAGCCCCATCGATGTCCGCACCTCCAGCGCCGCCGTCCCCAGATGCGGTAGCAGAACCACGTTCTCCATGGCGATCAACGCCTCCGGCACTTTGGGTTCAAACTCGTAGACATCGAGCCCCGCCCCCGCGATCTGCCCGGCTTCCAGTGCCGCGATCAGCGCTGCCTCGTCCATCACATCGCCGCGCGCAATGTTCACCAGCCGCGCATGGGGCTGCATCGCCGCCAGCGCATCAGCATCGATCAGATGCCGGGTCTCTGCCCCGCCCGGGATCGCCAGCACCACGACATCGGCGGCGGCCATGCAGTCGCCCAGCGTCTCCACCTGCCGCGCCGGGAACTCGACCTCTTTGCGCGAGCGGTTGAAATAGACGACATCCATCCCGAACCCGTGGTGGCAACGCTTGGCGATGGCCTGCCCGATGCGCCCCATGCCAACGATGCCCACGGTCTTGCCCGACATGTGAAGGCCCAGCATCTGCGTCGGGTGCCAACCCTCCCAGTCGCCGGCGCGCACCACGCGTTCGCCCTCGCCCGCACGGCGGCAGGTCATAAGCATCAGCATGAGAGCAATGTCGGCGGTGGCATCGGTCACGGCGCCCGGCGTGTTCGTCACCGCGATACCGGCCTCGGCAGCGGCGGCCACGTCGATGTGGTTATAGCCCACCCCGAAATTGGCCAGCAACTTGCAGCGCCCTTCCATCATCCCCGCACCGCAGGCATCGCCCAGCGTCGGCATGATAGCGTCAAAGATCCACATGGCGGCCTTGAGCTCGGTCTCGGACATCGGGACGTTGCTGTCACGTATTTCGACCTCGGCAAACTCGCGCGCTGCCGCCACCACGGGTTCCGGCATCGGGCGCGTCATCAAAAGCTTCATCAAAACATCCTTCCGCCCAGCGGCACATCAAGGTCAGGCTTTAGCAGCACCACTTCGCCTTCGTCATCGGGCACGCCCAAGACGAGGATTTCCGACATGAATTTGCCGATCTGGCGCGGTGGAAAGTTCGTCACGGCGATGACTTGGCGCCCGATCAACGCCTCGGGCGTGTAGTGTTTGGTGATCTGGGCCGAGCTCTTTTTGACGCCGAGATCGCCACCAAAATCGACCCAGAGCTTAATCGCCGGTTTGCGCGCTTCCGGATAAGGCTGCGCATCAACAACTTTGCCCACGCGGATATCAAGCTTCATAAAGTCGTCGAAGCTGATCTCAGTCACGAGACAGCTCCTTTGATCGCTCCGTAGCAGCGCGCACCGTGGCACGCATAAGCGTGGGAAGCTGATCCATCAGCACTTCGAGCCCAGCCTGCGTGGTGCCGTTCGGGCTTGTGACGTTGATGCGAAGTTGTTCGGCCGTATCATCGCCTTTGGCCGCGAGAGCTCCTGCGCCTGCTACGGTGGCCACGGCTAGTTCCATCGCGAGCGCCGCAGGCAAACCCTGGTTTTGGCCTGCGGCTGCCATGCATTCGATCATGTGAAAGATATAGGCAGGGCCGGAACCTGACAGACCGGTTACCGCATCCATCTGCTTTTCCGAGGTAAGTCGCACGGTGCGACCAACTGCCTTTAGCAGCCCTTCCGCCAAGACAAGATGCTCCTCGGATGCGGCCTTGGATCCGATGAGCGCCGTAATCCCCTGCCCGATCGCCGCAGGCGTGTTGGGCATGGCGCGTATCACCGGTGTTTCGGCCCCCAGGATATCAGCGTAAGTGTCGAGTGACGTTCCCGCGGCTACCGAAACAAACAGCGTTTCGCCGGCTCCCAGCGCCGCCATGTCAGGCAGCGCTTCGGCCATCATCTGCGGCTTGACCGCGACAAGCACAATCGCTGGACTGTCGGGGAGTTTCGCGTTGATCAATACGCCTGTGCGCTTGAGCCACTCTGACGGTGCCGGGTCCTGAACCCAAACCGACGATGGTTTCAGACCCTGCTCCAGCCATCCGGCCAGCATTGCGGAGCCCATTTTGCCGCAGCCCAACAATACCAGGCCGCGACGTTCAATACTCGAAAAGTCCATATTCCCCCAACCATGGGATTACCCACATTGAGGCCAGAACTTAGGCGCGGCCGTAGGCCTCGGCAATAGCCACTTGCATTGCTTCTTCGAGGGGACGCTCCCCCCAAGTAACAAGCTGGAAAGCGGGGTAATAGCGCTCTGCGCTGAGTACCGCTGCCGATATCATCGTGTCGATTTGGTCGGGCGTGGCGACCTGGCCGCCAGACAGGATCAACCCGTAGCGGTAAACCATCAGCTTTTGTTGGGCCCAGTAAGAGAACGCGCCGGCCCAGCACTTGTCGTTCACCGCGTTAAGCGCTGCATTCAGCGCCTCACCGCGGTGCTCTGGTGGCTCCATGTCAAAGGTGCAGATTAGGCGTAGGGTTTCGTCATAGGCCGACCATGCCAACGTGATGGAGTAGGTACGCCACTGGCCCTCAACTGCCATGGCAATCTGATCGTCGGCGATGCGGTCGAACTCCCAGTCTTGGTGTTCGGCAATGTGCTCGACGATGTCGATCGGATGCAGGTCTTCAATATCGGTGAATGCTTCGGAAACTGCCATGGCGTGCCCCCCTTTAGGGTTATTGCGTGAGGGACGTGACAGCGCCCCACCGCTTGGTGGCTGCTCTAGGGGGTGTGGGGATACCCGTTCCCCCATACCAAGTATGGTGGGGTCAGAAAGGGCGATCTGTAAAGCGATATTTTGGGGATAACCACAATAAGTTGTGGATTGCTCTTGGACACGCCCATTTTGTGCGCGCGTAATGGCAAAGCTCTCCGAATGCGCAGGCCAAACCAATAAGCCGATGGCACCTGTGGCGCCAAAGGCAACTTTTTTTGCTGAATTTCTCTAAACTTGATGCTAAAGTACTGGTGGGCATAGCTTTTAGCCCAACCATTTTAGGCCCGATTTGCGTGCGTTTCTTGCACGCGCGATCTGTTGATTAATGAGTGTTTGAAACAAGGCGATTTTTGAGCGGTGCCACCAATTTTTAGCACCGCGGTCGGGCCTCTGACGCCCAACTTTTGGAGATGTGAATGATTAACCTACGAAGTACTATGTTGGCGGCACCGTTAGTTGCGCTGTCACTGCCAGCCACATCAGCGACCATCGATGTGCTCTGGCTATCTGGTAACACCGATTACAATGACGACATTGAAACGCTCGCCGGCGAGGCCCCTACCTTCGACCCGTCAAGCGATGGTGCATTGACTTGGGACCTCACGTTTTGGAACCCAGGTGAAGTTGTCGCGCTGGACGAATTTGACGTCCTGGTAATCGGGTCGAGCTGTAACACGCCGTCGAATGGTTCGAATTCTGGCAACTGCTCTGGCACCGGCTTCTTTGGAACCAGCGTCGAGGTAGGCAACATCCTTGCCAACAAAGACGCCATCGAGGCGGCACGTGGTAACCGAACCTTCATTTCCGGACAGGATGCGGACTGGCACTACACACGCGATTCCGACCCTGGACCTGATGTCGACGACGGGCCCAAGGGCTTCCTGATCAACGCCGTCAATTGGGCAGCCTCGGGCACCGGGTTGGGCATCGTGTCCATGACGGACCGGATCAGCAACAACAATGGTTGGTGGGACAACGAAAACAGCTTCCTCAAGGATGAGCTCAATGCGGCTGCTTTCGCCTACAACTCAGAAACCGTGAATATCGGTCCAGGTCAGAACAGTTTCCCGATCAACGAGGGCTTGTCCAGCGACGGGCTGTCCGGATGGGGCACGTCCAGCCACGCCTGCTTGGGCTCGGTCACGGGCTACACCGCGATTAACCTTGCACCCCGCTTCGATGGCGAATGTGCAGTTACTCTGGTGACATCATCCGGTGCATCAGGCGGGACCGATGGCGGCGATGACCCGGACCTCAACCCGGTTCCGCTTCCTGCGGGCGCTTGGCTGATGCTGAGCGGGCTTGCTGCGATCTTTGGCCTTCGCCGTCGGCGCACGGCCTAAGCGAAGCCTTTCTTCGCACGCAAATGAACGAAGCATGCGCCGCACGGTGCATGCTTCACCCAAACTTCCTCGAATGATTACTTGGCCTGCGCTTCCAATGCCTCGATGCGGGCTTTCAGCGCGTCGTTTTCTTCGCGCGCCTTTTGCGCCATGGCCCGCACGGCATCAAATTCTTCGCGTGTAACGAGATCGCGATCCGCCAGAAACCGATCCATCCAGCTTTTCATAGCCGTCTCGGCCTCTTCGCGCGCGCCTTGGGCCACACCCATGGCGTTTGTCATGAGCTGGCTGATGTCATCCATAACCTTGTTGCGGGTCTGCATGGGAACTCTCTCCTATTCGTTAGACCCTATATGGGGCCGCAACCCGCGCGGCTCAACAGTTGACTCGGCCCCGCCGCCTTGGTCTGTCGCGACCATGGTATTCGCAATCCCCTTCCCCGAGATCAGCCCCGAGATCTTTTCGGTCACTTTGTTCGGCGTCACGCTGGCCCTGCGCTGGTACGCCATGGCCTATGTGGTGGGCATCCTGATCGCCTGGTGGATGGCGGTGCGCGCCGTGCGAAACCCAGCGCTGTGGTCCAAAGCTGCCCCAGCCACCGCGGAACAGATCGGTGATCTGATCACCTGGGTGGTGGTGGGCATCATCGTCGGCGGTCGGTTGGGCTTCGTGCTGTTCTACGAACCCGCCTATTATTTGGCTAACCCGGCTCAGATTCCCGCGATCTGGCAGGGCGGCATGGCTTTTCACGGCGGTTTCCTTGGCGTCGTGATCGCGGCCTTCCTTTATCTTCGCTCGCAGGGCATCGCGCTTTTGCCCATGGCGGACCTCATGGCCTACGCGACCCCTCCTGCCCTCGCGCTGGGGCGGCTGGCCAATTTCATCAATGCGGAGCTATGGGGGCGACCTACTGATCTACCATGGGGCGTGGTCTTTCCCGGAGTGGCGGCCCAAAGCTGCCCCGGCGTCGTGGGCCTTTGTGCGCGCCACCCTTCGCAGCTCTACGAAGCCATCCTAGAAGGTCTACTGCTCTGCCTCGTGCTTCTCTGGCTCGTCCATCGGCGCCACGGCTTCTTCCGACCCGGCCTCGCGCTTGGCGTCTTTTTGGCTGGCTATGGCGCGGCGCGTTTCACCGTGGAATTCTTCCGTCAGGCCGACGCGCAGTTCATCACCGCCGACAATCCAGCAGGCTGGGTCGTCCAGTTCGGGAATGCGGGCATTAGCATGGGTCAACTCCTGTCCCTGCCAATGCTCATCGTCGGGCTCATCTTTATTGTTCGCGCGCAGCAGAGACCCGCCGAGACCGCTTGACGCTCCCCTCAGGCTGGGGTCATCTGCGTTCCGAGCCATGACCCTCGACATCATCAGATCCGACGCCTTGGAGGGCACCCAGCACGGCTTCTTCGGTCGCCGTGGCGGCGCCTCCTCCGGTGTCTTTGCGGGGCTAAACTGCGGCGCCGGGTCCTCTGATCAGGCTGAGATAGTCGCCCTGAACCGCGCCCGCGTGGCCGAGGCCATGGGCGTCGCGCCCGCGCATCTCGTCACACAGTACCAAACGCACTCCCGCGATGTGGTCACGGTATCCGAGGCTTCGCATTACGGGCAGACGGCGGACGCCATGGTCACCGACCGCACAGGTCTCGCGTTGGGGATCCTCACGGCGGACTGCCAGCCCGTCCTGCTGGCCGACCGCACGGCCGGGGTCATCGGCGCGGCCCACGCCGGCTGGCGCGGGGCGCGCGACGGTGTGCTGGAGGCCACGCTCGACGCCATGGAGGCGCTCGGCGCACAGCGCGACCGCATCCACGCCGCCATCGGCCCCACAATCAGTCAGGCCGCCTACGAGGTGGGCCCGGAATTCGTCGAGGCCTTCGTCGACGACGATCCTGAAAGCGCGCGCTACTTCGCAGGTGGAAAAGGCGACCGTGCCATGTTCGATTTGCCATCCTACGGACTCTCGCGCCTGCGCGAGGCCGGTGTCGGACACGCAACATGGACCGGGCACTGCACATACCACGACGAAGGGCGGTTTTATTCCTACCGCCGCTCCGTTCACCGGAAAGAGGCAGATTATGGCCGCCTCATCGCGGTGATCCGGCTTTGAGGCCCAAATGAGGCAGCATTCGCCGCCTCATAGCCACGTTTCCCGCCCCATTTCCCGAAAACCGCAACAGATCGTTGCCAGATACGCCACAATCGCGCGCTCCGGCATCGCATCTTTTTTGCAATCCGACCCAGAGAGACCACAGCCCAGCCCCATTCATCTCCGAGGATGGCTTCAATCAGACAAAACGGGCAGGAGCAGAAGAAATGAGCAGGAAACGTTGGATGTTGAGCGTCGTCACTGAGGCCAACAAGGCGGGAAAAAGCCCCTCGCAGGTGCTTCCTTTCACGCGGCAGGCGAAATCAGAGCAGGCAGCAAAGCCCGCCATCGTCCTTCAAAAACGCGCCCGCGCCTAAACAGGAATACCCCTCTCTCGGGCAATTGTGGCAGGCCCGTCTCTCAGACGGAAACAATGAAAGAGCAGCAAAGCGATTGGTCAGTTCACCCTGGCCAATCGTTTTTGTTTTTTGACAGCTCAGCGCGATTCGGGGCTATTTCGATACAACAACGCGAGACTGCCGTGGGGGCCAGCTACGCACCACTCGAAGGTGTTAGATGAACCGCCCCGACTACACGGATCTTGCGACCGAAAGTTTGTCCCCTCTGGCAAGGGATCCGATCCCAAGCCAGACTGTTCGTACAGAAAGGCGACCTCAGCGCTCACGGCCTCTGATGCGCAAATATGAGGTCGCCTATCTGCTTCCAAACGGCGACGAACACAGCTCTACCCGACTGGCACCCGCAACCCCGCTCTTTGAGTCCGCCTTCATGGCGCTGGCGCGTGGCACCCTGATCGCGACCCCCATGGGACCGGTTGCCATCGAAGACATTCAGCCCGGCATGATGGTGTCGACCCTCTCTGACGGACCACAACCCGTGGTCTGGAAAGGCGCGACGACAATCGTGCCGGGAGCCCCGGGCCAAAGCGAAGAAGCGTCCATCCTGACGCGGGTACCTGGCGATGCGTGGGGCATGCAGCGTCCGTCTCATGACCTGCTTTTGGGCTTCGGGGCCCGGATCTTGCGCGCCACCCAGAATATATTGGTGCCCGCGACAACGCTCATCGACGGCGACACGGCCTTTAGCGTGCAGCCCCCCAGCCCGGTGCGCGTCTTCCACCTGGCTCTGCCACGCCATGCCTGCATTCAGGCCAGCGGCATCAACGTCGAGACTTACCATCCCGGCGACATCCCTCGCAGGTATCTGCGACCAGAGGTGCAGGCGCTCTTCCTGTCGCTCTTCCCGCATCTCGACAACCTGAACGATTTCGGCCCGCTGCGCGTAGGCCGGTCAGGCGAAGAAAATCACGACATGATCGGCTGAAAGGCCAGGATTTCGGGTTAGGCGTCCCGCGCCAGCCGCTCTTCGAGCACGTCAAACGGCACGCCAGGCGTGTCCTTGGCCCCGCGGATCACCAGCGAGGTCTTCACATGGGCCACATTGTCGGCCTTGAGCAGCTCTTCGGTCAGAAACGCCTGGAAGGTGCTGAGATCGGGTGCCACGCATTTCAGAATGAAATCGACCTCACCGTTGAGCATGTGACACTCCCGCACCAGCGGCCATTCGGTACAGCGCGCCTCGAACGCACTCAGATCCGCCTCGGCCTGACTGGCAAGGCCCACATGGGCAAAGACCTTGACCTCGAACCCGAGCGAGCGCGCATCCACCTCGGCGTGGTAGCCCGTGATGTAACCCGATTCTTCCAGCGTCCGGACCCGGCGCAGGCATGGCGGCGCCGAAATGCCCACGCGCTTGGCCAATTCCACATTGGTCATGCGCCCGTCAGCCTGGAGCTCGGCCAAGATCATACGGTCGATGTCATCGAGACGGTGCGTTGGCATGGATGGTCCCTTATTTTTGCGTTTTCTTATGTCAGCGCCATTCGGTGCGCAACAATATTTCAAACTCGCGCAACATTTCGCAACGGCATTTAGCGCGACAGAGCCCCTTTCGCCCGCCATTTGGGCATCCTATATCTGGGGTCGCACACCGGAGGGGCACCATGGCAGAGCAGCGAAAAACAAAGGTTCTCATCGTCGGATCGGGGCCTGCGGGCTACACCGCCGGCGTCTACGCATCCCGCGCGATGCTCGAGCCGCTTCTCGTTCAGGGCCTCGAACCCGGCGGCCAGCTCACCACAACGACCGAGGTCGAAAACTGGCCCGGCGATACCGAGGTGCAGGGCCCCGACCTGATGGTGCGCATGGAAAACCACGCCCGCGCCATGGGTTGCGAGATCGCCCATGACATCATCACCTCCATCGACTTCTCGAACCGCCCCTTCGTGTGCCAATCCGACAGCGGCACCGAATACGTCGCCGACGCAGTGATCCTCGCCACAGGCGCGCGGGCCAAATGGCTGGGGCTTGAGAGCGAAGAGAAATACAAAGGCTTCGGCGTCTCCGCCTGCGCCACCTGCGACGGGTTCTTCTATCGCGGCGAGGAAATCGTCGTCGTGGGCGGCGGCAACACCGCCGTGGAGGAAGCGCTTTTCCTCACCAACTTCGCCTCCAAGGTCACGCTGATCCACCGCCGCGATGAACTGCGCTCGGAGAAAATCCTCCAGGACCGCCTGTTCAAGAACGAGAAAATCGAACCGCTCTGGTTCCACGAGGTGGTCGAGGTCTACGGCTCCGATAACCCAGCCGGCGTCGAAGGCGTCAAAGCCAAGAATGTGAAGACCGGCGAGATCACCGATATCCCCTGCAAGGGCTTCTTCGTCGCCATCGGCCACGCGCCCGCCAACGAATTGGTCAAGGACGTGCTGGAAACCCACATGGGCGGCTACGTCGTCACCCAGCCCGACAGCACCGCGACCTCGATACCCGGCGTTTTTGCCGCCGGTGACCTGACGGACCACAAATATCGCCAGGCGGTGACCTCCGCCGGCATGGGCTGCATGGCCGCGCTCGAGGCAGAGCGCTTCCTCGCCGAGGTCGAAAGCACGCCAGAGGTGCAGGCGGCCGAATAGCCATCTGCCCTCCCTTCATCTTTCCAAAATAACTCCCCCCGGAGGGCCGCCGGGGGCATTCGCCCCCCTCTGCGCGCCCTTGAGGCCCCATCGGCTTGACATCGCCCGCCCGAACGCGCAATTCGCCCCCGATTTCAGACGAAAGCGGAACCGATGGCAGAGACATTCGCGGGTACAAAACAGGTCAAATGGAACGGGGACGTCCAGCCCGAGAGCATGGAGATCCTCACCGGTGCAGGCGGCGCGATCGTGTCGCCCACCAAAGTTGGCTACATCATCATGACCAGCGACCGCGCCGGGCTCGATCGCAAGTTCGACGCCAAGGAGCGCAAGCTGAACAAACCGGGCGTCGTGCTCTGCGGGTCCATGGAACAGCTCAAGGCCCTGGCCGAGCTGAACGAGGAAATCGAAGCGTTCTATCAGGCGCACTGGGACCGCGACGTTCTCCTGGGTTGCATCCTGCCCTGGCGCGAAGACGCCGAGAAATACATCCCCGATGATGGCTCTGCCGAGCTGATGCGCGACGGCCGCAAAACCTCGTGCTTCGTCATCAAGTTCGGTGTGCCGTCTGAGAAGGTCTGCAAGGAACTATTTGAAAAACACGACAAGCTCGTCTTCGCCTCCTCGGCCAACCCGTCGGGCAAGGGCAACCGCGGCCTCGTCGAAGGTATTGGCGAGCGCATCGCGTCGAAGGTCGACCTCATCGTCGAAGCCAATGACTACGTCGCCTCGATTCAGCCCGACGCGACGCTGGAAACCCGCTACGAGCAGGGTGTCATGGTCTCCATGGTCGATGCCGAAGGCACGCTGGTGCCGCTGCAAAACGGCAACCGCGACGTGACCCCGGGCCCGGTCCTGATCCGCAAGGGCCTCGCCTGCACCGAGATCATGGAGATGATGAGCGATCATTTCATCTCTTGGGACTACCGTCACGGTCACTACTACTAAGGCACACGCCGGGCTGAAGCCTGGCCTACGGCTGACTGCCATTTCTGCACCCCGCGAGCCTGCCTCGCGGGGTGTTCTCGTATGGGAAACGCATTTGTGCCGTTGCGGCACGAAATTTCCCCTTTGTTCACGAATGAACATATGCAATACGTTCATTCGTGAACATTCCTTCATGGTGCCATGGCCAACCTGAATAAAACGCTCAATGCTGAAGGCAGTGACCTGCTCTTCCGCCTGCTCCGGCAGCTCGATGTAGCGCCGGAAGGGTCACAGCGTGCCATGGCGCAGGCTTTGGGGATCTCGCTCGGACGCCTCAACGCGCTTTTGCGCGACGCCACCGAGGCGGGCTTTGTCAGGATCGCCGACAAAAACGGCCCCGACCGCCGGGCGCGTGTCTCCTACGCGCTCACCGCCAAAGGCGCCGCCCGCAAGAATTCACTCATCGACGCCTTTCTCGCGCGCAAATTCGAAGAATACGACGCGCTCCACGCCGAATTGACCGGAACGACCTCCGGCCTCTCCCCCATTAAAGACAGGACTAAACTGATGCAGAACAATCTCGCCCCGATCCCGGAGCTCTTCGTGTCCTACGACAGCGCACAGAAGATGAAACTGGAGGCCGCTGATCTCGTGAGCTGGGACCTGACGCCCCGCCAGATCTGCGATCTGGAGCTGTTGATGAACGGCGGCTTCAACCCGCTCAAGGGCTTCCTGAGCGAGGCCGACTATGACGGCGTCGTCGAAAACATGCGCTTGGCCGACGGGCAGCTCTGGCCGATGCCGATCACGCTCGATGTGTCCGAAGACTTCGCCGCAGGCCTCACCGCGGGCCAGGACATCGCGCTGCGCGATCAGGAAGGCGTGATTCTCGCCACCATGACCGTCACCGACAACTGGGTCCCGAACAAAGCCCGGGAGGCCGAAAAGGTCTTTGGCGCCGATGACGACGCGCACCCGGCGGTGAACTACCTGCACAATCAGGCGGGCAAAGTATATCTGGGCGGGCCGGTCACCGGCATCCAACAGCCGATCCACTACGATTTCCGCGCCCGCCGCGACACGCCGAACGAGCTGCGCGCCTATTTCCGCAAACTCGGCTGGCGCCGCATCGTGGCGTTCCAGACCCGCAACCCGCTGCACCGCGCGCACCAGGAACTGACCTTCCGTGCCGCCAAAGAGGCCGAAGCCAACCTGCTGATCCACCCGGTGGTCGGCATGACCAAGCCCGGCGATATCGACCACTTCACCCGCGTGCGCTGCTACGAGGCAGTGCTGGACCAGTACCCGGCCTCGACCACGACGATGAGCCTCCTGAACCTTGCCATGCGCATGGCTGGCCCGCGCGAGGCCGTCTGGCACGGCATCATCCGCAAAAACCACGGTTGCACGCACATGATCGTCGGCCGCGACCACGCGGGCCCCGGCAAGAACTCCGCCGGTGAGGACTTTTACGGACCCTACGACGCGCAGGACCTGTTCCGCGAACACCAGGACGAAATCGGCATCGAAATGGTCGATTTCAAACACATGGTCTACGTCCAGGAACGCGCGCAATATGAGCCCGCCGACGAGATCGCGGATCGCGAGAACGTCACGGTGCTCAACATCTCGGGCACGGAACTGCGCCGCCGCTTGCAGGAAGGCCTTGAGATCCCTGCATGGTTCTCCTTCCCGGCGGTCGTGAACGAGCTCCGCAAGTCCAAACCGCCGCGCGCGCAGCAGGGCTTTACCGTGTTTTTCACCGGCTTCTCCGGTTCCGGCAAATCCACCATCGCCAACGCGCTGATGGTCAAACTGATGGAGATGGGCGGGCGTCCGACGACGCTCCTCGACGGGGATATCGTGCGCAAGAATCTCAGCTCCGAGCTGGGCTTCTCGAAAGAGCACCGCGATCTCAACATCCGCCGCATCGGCTATGTGGCCTCCGAGATCACCAAGAACGGCGGCATCGCCATCTGCGCGCCCATCGCGCCCTACGCAACGACCCGCCGGGCCGTACGCGAAGATATCGAGTCCTATGGCGCCTTCTGCGAGGTCCACGTGGCCACCACGATCGAGGAATGCGAACGCCGCGACCGCAAGGGGCTCTACAAGCTCGCCCGCGAGGGCAAGATCAAGGAATTCACGGGCATTTCCGACCCTTACGATGTTCCTGAGAACCCCGAGCTGAGCATCGAAACCGAAGGAACAGATGTCGATTACTGCGCCCAGCAGGTTCTGCTGAAACTGCAGGAAATGGGTCTGATCGCGGCCTGATACGAACCCCTGTTGCCGGCCACGTGGCGCGTGGCTGGCAGCAGATGTAAGTATTTTCGAAACAAAGAAGGGGCGGTTTCGTGCGATGCGGGGCCGCCCCTTCCCTATTCGGCGTTCGGGATGAAAAGCGGCTGATCCATCAGGCGGTACTCGGCGATGATCGCCTGTGCAGGGCCAGTGAGCCAGTCCTCAAGGCGCTGGACCGCCTCGGTGGCGGTCTGCGGGTGCCGGTCGGGGGAGACCGGCAGGAACGCGTATTGATTGAAGAGCGCCGGATCACCCTCAAAGAGGATGGTGTGGTCCCGCTGGTTGCCAAAGGTCAGCCAGCTCGCGCGGTCGCTGAGGATGTAGGCTCCGAGCGCCACGCCGGTGTTTAGCGTGGCCCCCATGCCGGATCCTGTTTCGCGGTACCAGCGACCCGAGGCCTCGCGCGGGTCGATGCCCGCCGCCTCCCAGAGTTTGAGCTCCGCTTTATGGGTGCCGCTTTCGTCGCCCCGGCTCGCAAAAAGCGCGCGCTCTTCGGCGATGCGGGTCAGCGCCTCGGCCGCGCCCGCGGCACCGGCAATCGCGGCGGGGTCGTCAGAGGGGCCGAGAAGGACGAAGTCGTTATACATGACCTCGCGCCGTTTGGTGTAATGCCCGGCTGCCACGGCAGCGCCCTCGGCCTCAGGCGCGTGGGTCAGGACCGCGTCCACATCCCCGGCCTCGCCGAGCTTGAGGGCGCGCCCGGTGCCCACCACGATGACCTGCACGTCGTCGCCACTGGCCGCCTCAAAGGCGGGGATCAACACCCCGGCCAGGCCGGAGTTTTCAAAGGATGTGGTGACGGCCAGGCGCAGCGTGTCTGCGGCGGCGGTAAGGCCTGTGACCCAGAGCACCAGTGCCAGTAGTATGCGGGTCAAGTCTGAGCCTCCAGATAGGCGCGGGCATTGGCGGGTGGGTCAGCAAAGAACGCGTCGGCGGGCACCGGACCATGGGCGACGCCACCCTCGACCCAGACCACCTCGCTCGCGAGACGCCGTGCCTGACGCGCGCCATGGGTCGAGATCAATAGCCGCGTCCCCTTGGCTGCCTCTTCGCCTAGCAGAGCCTCGATATCTTGCACGGTGGGCGCGTCGAGATTGGCGGTGGGTTCATCGAGAAAGAGGACTTCCGGTTCGGTAATCAGCGCGCGACCGAGGGCGAGCTTTTGCGCCTCCCCGCCCGACAGGCGCGGCGCATGCGCGTCCAAAAGCCCTGTCAGGCCCAGCCGCGCCGCCATGGCCTCAACGCGCGCGGCGTCAGACAGGCCAGCAAGGTCGAGGGGCAGCGCGAGGTTCTCGCGCACCGACCGGCGCAGCAGCACCGGGCGCTGAAAAACAAATGACTGTTTGAGCTGACGCTCCCACGACACACGGCCGGACTTTGGCCTCTCGAGCCGGTGCATCACCCGCATCAGCGTCGTCTTGCCCGCGCCATTGGGGCCCATCACGGCCGTAACGCCCGCGCCTGGCAGGGTCAGGCTCACCGGGCCCAAGAGCGGCGACTGACCGCGCTGAACAACGACCTTTTCGAGCCTCACCACGGCCGCGTCCTTTCGGCCTTGGACAGCGTATGGAGCAGAATGCTCACAACCAGTGAGATCCCCACCAGCACGGCGCCCAGCGCCACGGCAAAGACGAGGTTCCCCTTAGAAGTCTCCAGCGTGATCGCGGTGGTCAGCACCCGCGTCAGGTGGTCGATATTGCCGCCTACAATCAGGATCGCTCCGACCTCACCAATGGCGCGGCCAAAGCCCGCCAGCATCGCGGTCATCAACGAGCGCCGCGCGTCCCAGATTAGCACGCGCAGCCGCTGGCCCCGCGTCGCACCGAGCGACAGCATCAGGTCCCGGTACTCGGCCCAAAGGTCACGGATCACCTGATGCGCCAGCGACGCCACCAGCGGCAGCACGATGATAATCTGCGCGAGGATCATCGCCCAGGGCGTGAAGAGGATGTTGAAAACACCAAACGGGCCGGCGCGCGACAACGCGAGATAGAGCACAAGCCCCACCACTACCGGCGGCAGGCCCATGAGCGCGTTCAGCACCGCCACTGCCATGCGGCGTCCGCGGAACCTGGTGATCGCAAGCCACGCCCCGAGCGGGATCGCGAGGGCCGAGGCGATGATCACAGCCGTCAGCGACACGCCCAAGGATCGTAGGGTGATCTCGGTGAGATCAGGGAGGAGCGCGCCGGTTTCCATGGCCTGTCGGAGTGCCGCGCGCGCACAGAATAATCAAGCGCCATTGCATCGATGTCGCGAGGAATTGGGACGCTCGCTTTGGCGCGCCTTGAGATCTGCCATCAGCCGTAAGCGACATGGAATCATTGAGTCGGCGGAGTTAGGCCTAGTTGAACACTCAGGATAGTTCCAATTATTGGAACAACGGTTTCGGTAGTTTCGGAAATTTTATTTCAAAAACTGGAGAACTCATCGATCTTTCGCGCGCAACGTGTTCCACAAAATGGAACGGCGTCCAATTTGTCGCACCCTAACTGGCCCCTACGTCTCTTTGCCAGATTGCGACATCGGGCGTGGTGCGTATGTTGCCGCCACAACCAAATGGAGTCCGCTATGACGTTCTTTTCACACGTCCGCGGCTTCGCGGTTGCCACAGCAGCCACGGCGACACTGGTCGCAGCAGCAACTACCGCAAGTGCAGAAGCCATCACCCTAACGGATATCGCGGGGCGTTCCGTAACGCTGCCCGAGTCCCCTGACAAAATCATCCTCGGCGAAGGCCGCATGATGTACGGCATCGCCGCGATCACCGAAGGTAACCCCTTCGAAAAAATCGTCGGCTGGAAGGACGACCTGGTCCAATTCGACCCCGATGCCTTCCGCAAGTTCGAGGCTGCCTTCCCCGCGGATGCAGAACGCATGATCAATTTCGGCAACCCCTATGCCGGTGATTTCTCGATAGAAGCCGTGCTCGAAGCCGACGCAGACCTCGTGCTGCTCGACTCCGGGAACCTCTTCAAAGCCGAAGAAACCGGCCTGATCGAAAAGCTCGACAAGGCAGGCGTGCCGGTCGTCTTCATCGACTTCCGCCGCAACGCGACCGAAAACACGGTGCCCTCGCTGCTGATCTTGGGTCGTATCCTGGGCGAGGAAGCAGGTGCGGCGAAGTTCATCGACTTCTACATCTCCGAGATGCGGAAAGTGACGAATGTGGTCGACCAGATCCCGGCTGACGAACGCCCCCTCGTGGTCATCGAAAACGCCGCAGGTTGGCAGCAGGATTTCTGCTGCTGGTCCTTTGGTCCCTATAACTACGGCCGTTTCGTCGAGCTGGCTGGCGGCAAGAACTTCGCATCCACCCTGGCCAACGCGTACTCCGTGACGCTCTCCATGGAAGGCGTGATCGAAGCCGACCCTGACCACATCATCGGCACAGGAGCCAACTGGGCCGAAGCACGTCCCGAAGTGACATCGACCCTGCTGGGCTACGAAGGCACCGACGCCGTGAACGCAGAGAAAATCGCCGCCCTGGCCGCACGCCCCGGCTTTGAAGATCTGCGCGCCGTTCAGGATGGTAACTACCATTCGATCTACCACCAGTTCTACAACTCGCCCTACCACTTCGTCGCGATCCAGCAGATCGCCAAGTGGCTCTACCCGGACGATTTCGAAGATCTGGACCCGAACGACACCATGGATCGTCTGCACGCAGAGTTCCTGCCGTTCGGCAATTCCGGCCAGTTCTGGCTGTCGAACTAAGCAAAGAGGGGCCCGCGGCGGTTTTCGTCGCGGGCCACTGATCCCATGTCCGCGCAACACACAGATGTTCCCTCCGTCGAGGAGGTCGTCGGTGGCTACCGCCGCCGGTCGCTTCGTCGCGTGGCGCTGGTCGCTTTTGCTGGCGCCGCGCTCTTTACCACTGTCGTCATCGACATCATGACCGGCCCCGCCACGCTCGATTTCTGGCGCGTGGTCGAAGTTATCTTCCAGCCCTGGATCGCTACCCCGAAAGAAGAGGTCGTGATCTGGGACCTGCGCATGCCCGTGGCCCTGATGGCCGTCGTCATCGGCGCGATGCTGGGCGTCGCGGGGGCAGAGCTTCAGACCATTCTGAACAATCCCCTCGCCGAACCGTTCACTTTGGGCCTATCACCCGCTGCCAGCTTCGGTGCCGCCACGGCCATCGTGCTGGGCTGGTCCGTCATTCCCGGCGTGGGCGGCCTCTTCGTGACCGTGAACGCCTTTATCTTTGCGATGATCGCCTCGCTGATGCTGTTTCTGGTGACCCGCATTCGCGGTGCCAATCCCGAGACCATGGTGCTCATGGGCATCGCGATGCTCTTCACCTTCAACGCGCTCCTAGCGTTCCTGCAATACGGCGCGTCCGAACTTCAGCTGGCGCAGCTGATCTTCTGGCAACTGGGCTCGCTCGCACGGGCGACATGGCCCAAGGTCGGGATCTGCCTCGCGGTGCTGTGCATTGTGCTACCCTATTTCCTCAGCCGCTCCTGGGCGCTGACGGCCCTGCGCATGGGCGAGGATAAGGCCGCCGCGCTCGGCGTCAATGTCACCGCGCTCAGGCTCACGGTTCTGGCAGGCGTGTCACTGCTGGCCGCCGTCGCGGTGAGCTTTGTGGGCTCCATCGCCTTTGTGGGTCTCGTGGGTCCCCATATCGCGCGGATGATCGTGGGCGAGGACCAGCGCGGATTTCTGCCCTTGTCGGCGCTCTGCGGCGCGTTGATCCTGTCGGGGACGTCCATTGCGTCCAAGGCCATCACGCCGGGGATTGTCTATCCCATCGGGATGATCACCTCGCTCATTGGCATCCCCTTCTTTGTCAGCCTGATCCTGGGCCAACGTAAGAGGCACTGGCAATGACGGGTCTGAGCGCATCTGGACTGAACTTTGCCTATGGCAGCCGCCCGATCCTGCGCGATGCGGGGTTTGAGGACCTCAAACCCGGTCAGCTCACCGCGCTGATCGGGCCGAACGCGTCGGGAAAATCGACCCTCTTCCGCACGATTTCAGGGCTGCTGAAACCCTCCTCAGGGACTGTGCATCTGGGCGATACTGATCTTGCCACACTGTCCACGCGGGAGCGTCTGCGCCGCGTGTGTTTCATGCCGCAGTTCTTTGCCGCCAACGCAGCCCTTACCGTCTTTGACGTGGTCATGATGGCGCAAAAGAACCTCTCGGGCTGGCGCGTGAACTCGGACGATATGGAGGCGGTGGGCCAGGCACTGCACAGCGCGGGCATCGGCCATCTCGCAGAGGCCTACATTTCGGAACTCTCCGGCGGCCAGTCCCAGATGGTGTCGGTTGCGCAGGCGCTCATCCGGCTCTCGGATGTCTACCTCTTTGACGAACCGACCTCGGCGCTCGATCTCAATCACCAGCTATCGGTGCTGAGCCAGATCAAGACCGCGGTAATTGAAAGGCAGGCCGTGGGCATCATCGCGCTCCACGATCTCAATCTGGCGGCGCGCTTTGCCGATCGACTGCTGCTTCTGAGCGGCGGGCGCATTCTGGCCGATGGCGCGCCTGCTGACGTCCTGCCCATTCCCGAACTCGCCGCCACCTACGGCGTTGACATCGAAATCACCCAAGGCCCGCGAAAGGATATTACTGTCCATGCTTACTCGTCGTAATTTCACCCTGTCCCTCGCCGCACTACCGATCGGCACCTATGCCGGCACCCAAGTACCAGAGGCGGAAGGTGGCAAACACTCCGTCATGATGCTGAATGCCGACTGCAACGACAGCAACATCGCCAATGTGTTCGAGCCCGCGATCCTGCACGTGAACTCCGGCGACAGCGTCACCTTCCTCGCCACAGATGCTGGCCACAACTCCGCCTCCAAGCGCGGGATGATCCCTGAAGGGGCCGAGGGCTGGAACGGCGGCCTCGACGAAGAACTCACCGTCGAATTCACGGTGCCGGGCATTTACGGCTATATCTGCCTGCCGCATTACGAATGGGGCATGGTGGGTCTGGTGGTCGTCGACAACGACCTGTCCAACATGGCCGCCGTCAAGAAAATCCGCCACCCTGGCGACGCGCGCGGCAACTTCCGGGCGCTCTTGAAACAGCTCGAGGCTGATAACGCCTAGCGCTTGTACTCGCCCTGAACTTGGGGCCAGTGTGCTGGCATGAAACTGTCTTCGCCCCGCTACCCTGCCCCCGCTGACGCTGAGGCCCGCCTGGGCATCGTGCCGGTCACCTGCTACCCGCCAGAAACACTGCCACCGCCGGATCGCGCGCCGCTAGCCGCAGGCACCGAAAAGGTGGCAGAGATCAAGGTGCCGCCCCGCGACGCCCGCTGCATCGAGGTCCCCGCCGGGGCTTATTTCCGCATTCTGTCCGTCGAAGGTAGCCAGGTGGGCGACCTCAATCTCTGGGCCAAGGACGACCTGAGCGAGCGATTTTATTCTGGCAAGACCCGCGCCCTCCACGGCACGCATCTGAGCACCGGCGACCGCATGTGGTCGAGCTTCCCCGCCATGCGCCCCATGGCCACGATCACCGATGACACGCTGGACTGGTACGGTTTCGACAGCTTTGGCGGGTCGGTCCACGATGTCATCGGCACGCGCTGCGATCCCTATACGGGTCGATTGCTCAGCGGCGATGACTATCACTATTGTTGCCATTCAAATCTTACGCGGGCGCTCGCCGACCATACTGGTTTAACCCTGCACGAGGCCGAAACCCACGTTCACGACGTGCTCAACGTGTTTATGTGCACTGGATTTGACCGCCAAACCGGTCAGTATTTTATGAAGGCCAGCCCCGTGCGCCCCGGGGATTACCTGGAATTATTTGCTGAAATCGACCTAATTGTTGGACTTTCCGCCTGCCCTGGTGGCGACTGCTCAACCGAGCACTCTTCTGACACTGCGCAATGTCATCCGCTTTTGATCGAGGTGTACCGAACAGACGCAACGCACACTGCGCCGGCAAAAAACCAATACGATCGCACGCATGGTTTATGACAATAGCCCTTCAGATTAGAAAATCTTTTAGCAGTCGATCAAAAACCCCAAATGGGACAATATCTAAAATTTATCGCCTGAGAAAAATTGTCATTTCGCGCAAATTCAAAAAATAGCGAGAGAATTTGATCCGTTCGCGCGGCAAAGCCGTATTCCTCACGTACTAATAACAGGAGGTCTACCCATGAATCGCAGATTTGCTTTGAAATCGGTCGCTGCCGCGGGCGCAATCGCCCTGGTTGCAGGCTGTTCCACTGGCACCGACACTGGCGACATCGTCGACGTTGCGTCTAGCTCTGACCAGTTTTCGACCCTCGCCGCTGCGGTTGCTGCTGCTGGCCTCGTAGAGCCACTGCGTGGCGACGGTCCCCTGACAGTCTTTGCGCCGACCAACGACGCCTTCGCCAAGCTGCCAGAAGGCACTGTCGAGAACCTTCTGAAACCTGAAAACAAGGACCAGCTCGTGGCGGTCCTCACTTATCACGTCGCCGGCGGCAACTACCCAGCCGCGGCACTCGCCGGCCAACAAGGGGTTATCCCAACCCTCCAGGGCGGCAACGTCACAATCGACGGTGTAGACGGTGTGACCGTCAATGGCGCAAACGTCATCGCCGCCGATGTCCAAGCCTCGAATGGCGTGATCCACGTGATCGACACGGTGCTCCTTCCACAATAAGCGCCCGATCGCTCGAACAAAAAAGGCCCCGGTTTTCCGGGGCTTTTTCTTTTGGCCGAAAGACCGGATCAGAAGGCAAGAGAATTCAATCGCGCATAAATATGACCCGCTTCGTCCAGCAAATCAGAACGAAACACACCATCGTCTCCGGTGTCGGGTGAAGAGCGGAACGTTTTATCAAATACCTGATCTGTAAGCGGCTGATCCAATCGGTCGGCCAGCTTCGCCATTGTGTCCTGGGGGCGCTGGCGCAGGCTATCCTGGCCGACAAGCGTCAGCCGCTGTCCGTCTTCGAGGCGCGCTTCGACAAACTGAAAGGCAGCGATCCAGTATTCGAGCCAGTGGTTCGGGTCCTCTGGCGCGGTGCTTGTGGGATCGAAACCCGGAAACAGCATCGGTTTGTGGATGAGACCAAACTCAAAATGACCAATATCGGCCATGTATCTACGCACGAAATCGTCGCTACTCTGAAGATCCAAAAAATTCATGTGCTGGCGATGTAGAGATTCTGCATGGCGCGCCGGTTGCCGAAGCGGGATAATGATCTCACTGTCTGGAAACGCATCGTGCAGATACTGCAACCGGCAGATATTGGCATTGTTTTTTGAGCAGTACCGCACTGGTGGCGCAGGGTCTTGCCCGCGACGGGCCCGGATGACCTTTGCCATATGCTCGGCAAGAAACTCATCTGCCTCGGCTTTGCGGTCATCTCGCGTCCACGGCGCGATTCCGTCTGAGACGTACTTTTCAGGCCAATGCATTTTCCAAATGACCTCTTCAAAGGCCTCCGGACTATCAAGGTCGATACTCAAACCGTCCCCATGGGCACGCTCACGCGTCGCGACAGAACGCTTTGCGCCGCCCGCGAAACGATCCCATAGGACCGGCGCGGTGACGAAGGGCATATCGCGGTAGGTATGGGTCGATACTCCGGGTAACTCGGCCAACGCATTCAGCAAGGCAGTCGTCCCGCCGCGCGCGAGCGACGTAACAAATATTGGTGGTGCTGCTGTCACGGCCGGCTTTCCGATCAAGCGGTTTTCAAGCCGCGACACGCGGCGTTGGAGCCCGGGGCTCGAGAAAGCGATCCCATGCAAAACGCGTTCAACGTCCGAATAACTGTTGCTCGCAGCGCTCGTTCCCGCCGCGGCACTGGCTCCGCGCTTTGCCCTGCGCCTTAGGCCTTCGCCCAAAACGATTGCCACGATCGAAACGATAACGATGTAATCCAACCGCGCCATCAGCGACATCACCGCGTCACTGCTAGCGATGCCTACAAGATCCGCCAAAAAGATTGGGACCGCCGCAAGTGCGAGAACCAGGGCCATGCGCACAGCAATTGAAAACGCAGCCCCCAAAAGCGCAATCGCCGCCTGACGGACCGCTGCCTCTTTGGCATCATCATCAAGTGAACTGTCAGTGATCGCGGAAATGCCCGAGAACGCGGTCGTGACGGTCTTTCGCGCAACCGGAACAATCCCACTGCGCCAAAGTCCGAAACCAAACGCCGCTACGGCGAGCAGGGAAACGATCAGATTTGGTATCATTCGCTTTCCGCGGACCCGTCCTTACTCTGTGCGGCGCGTTTTCGCTTCATCATTCTCTTCAGCGGATACCAAACCAGCCCAACGATCAAAAGCAACACGCCCGCCGCAAGCGCCAGGGCAACAGCAATAGCGCCTAACCCAGCACCCGGACCGATATAGGCCGCCGCCTGTCCAGGCAGCAAAACCAAGCAAAAGATCGCCAAAAAGCAACGACCATGGTTGGAAAGATGATTGTACAAAACTAGCCCTTCGCTTCTGTCTGATGTGACCACAATCAGCTGCACGAGCCTGGGGTCGGAACGCCGCCTTCAAAATAAGAGCGCGGGAAAACGCTGGCGTTGGCGATCTCCCCGACCAGTGCATCGTCGTACCGGTTCACATACTCCCAAACAACCTCATCAGAGGCATCAATTTCAATGACGCGACCGGCGTCAAACTCAGTTATGAGAATACCATCGTTTGGTAGCAACTCGTGCTGCCCTCGGATAACCGAAAGCATCTCCTGCCCGGGACCACCATAACGTATCTCGGTTTCATTCGTAGTTGGATCCACGAGAATGATGTTTGTCGTGAACGGCACGTCCAAATTGGTTTGCCCACCTGTATATGCGTTCCGGAACACGTTATTGTTGAATATGGAAATCCGGCCGTCTGGGCGGAACTCAGGATCGTGTTGCCGAAGCCAAGGCCCAATTTGATGCCATTTCACCGCCCGTGTTTCACCGTCGAGAACCATGACAAGGTTGAGCTCTCGCATCGATATGGCGAGGTCTCCAGCAGAGAAAAGCGGGAAAGCATCGGCAAGATTTTCAGGCAATTCAGTCAGCTTATTCGCGTGAACTAGTTCGCGACGGCCGCCGTCATAATCCGTAAAGTTGTCGCCCGTAGCGGTCAGCAACGGCAGCAATCCACTCTCGCGCATGAGGACAGGAATAGAGACTTCCTCCAGAACTTCGCCAGTCTCCGAAAGAAGGACGATCGTATCTTCGTGGATGAACCGCGTGTCACCCGGCACTGACGAAAACGGGGGGAATCTCTCAGGCTCGTCAGCAGGGGTCCATTTGTAGCGCCCTAGCGCCCAATAGCCGCCTTGCTCGGCCCGCGTGAGGGAATGGTGCGTCTTCTGGGAAAGTGCCCATTGAACCGACCCGCAAAGATCGAGCTTTACCGTCCCGCAGTACTCGTAGTTGAAGACCAGCTCGCCTTTTTCTGTGACAACCGCGCCATGCGTGTCCACGCGAAGCGGGTTGGCGAGGTCACAAGCGCGATCATCGCTGTCGGGAAAGTGCTCGAAATAGTCCAAGGACCATCGATGCAAAACAGTGCCATCACGCTCTACAAGGCGCGCTTGGTTCTCTTCATCAAAAAAACCGACAAGAAGAACCACATTGTCGTCATTCGTCTGGTTTGTCACGACACCGTCGCCCTGCCCGCGCGTGGGTTGAACATGAAAACGGCGAGGATCTATGCTTGGCGCAGCACCGGTGGAATTGATGTCCTCGTTGATGGCCTTCAGCAAAGGCACCGGCGGCAATTCCTTCCAATGCGCGACTATCCCAAGAGCAAAGGAGCCGCCTAACGCGACGGTCGCGAGCGACCCAATAAAAAAGTACTTCGCGATATTATCAGAAAACGACAAGGTAACCCCAACAAACAGAAATTCTATAAACAGACAGGCTCGCGCAGACCCTAGTGGCTTTGATTATCGATTAGAAGTGCCGCGCAACATCACATGCCTAAATCTGCATCGACGCGGGAGCAAAGATCGTTTTTTGAGCAACGAAACCAAAGCAAAATCGACCAACACAGGCGATCTCAATGGCCGTAAGCTGGCGGGTTGAGCGTTGCGACAGGCCCCTAGCTCGATGGCGATCCCTGAAGGACTCGAACCCTCAACCTGCTGATTAGAAGTCAGCTGCTCTATCCAGTTGAGCTAAGGGACCGCTGGTTGACCTTCTGGGAGGTTTTGGGCACCCGATCAAGGGTCTTTACGAGGTCAAACGCCATGCCCCTAGCCCCTGATGCGCGCCATGCACTGATCCAAGCTGTCCGCGATGCGGCTAAGGCCGAGATCATCCCACGGTTTCGCCGACTGGATGACCGCGATGTTCAGACGAAATCCGGCGCGCTCGATCTGGTGACCGAGGCAGACACATGCGCCGAAGCCGCCATACGCAAATCCATCGCGACAATCCTTCCTGGCGCTCGCGTTGTGGGCGAAGAGGGCGTCGCGACCGATCCCGCAGAGCTCGACCAGATCGGTCTGCCTGGCGTCACCGTGGTCGTTGATCCCGTTGATGGTACATGGAATTTTGCGCGCGGCTTGGCACTTTTCGGCACAATCCTTGCGGTAATCGAAGATGGCGAGACGGTCTTTGGACTCCTCTACGATCCCCTGGCAGACGCCTGGATAGAGGCGGCAAAAGGCGAAGGCAGTTGGTACGTCGTCGGTGAAAACCGTACGCGACTGACACTGGGCGCACCGCCGCCGTTAGCTGAGATGACGGGACTGCATTCGGCCTATGGATTGACGCCCAGCCAATGGGCTGCATCGGCGGCGCTGCAGCCGCGCTTTGGGCGCGTGACGAGTCTGCGCGCATCGCTTTGGGACTACCGGCTGCAGATCACTGGCGGGGCGGGATTTTGCCTTAACCGATATTTGAATGTCTGGGATCACGCCGCGGGCGTTCTGGCTCTGACCGAAGCTGGTGGATATGCCGCGCTATTGGATGGGCGCCCCTACGATCCAGCCCTGCGCGAAGGCTATCTTTTAACAGCGCAAAGCAAATCGCTATGGGATCAGATCGCGCCGGATTTCGCGGCGGCCCTCGGGGCTCGGAGCAAATGAAGCGGCCCCGCGGATGCTTCCGGCGGGGCCAAGGTTAGGCCTGAGGTTTAGGGCCATATGCCAGCGCCAAAGGGGGTGCGCCGGCTGCTTTGTTTTGTGGTGCCCGGACCGCACAGAGCGAAGGGGTGGGTGAGTGGGGTGTCTCCGGGCACCGGTGCTGCTTGCCTGTTCAGGCTAGGAGATTTTCAGCGAGAGTTACAACGAAAAAATCAATTTTAGGTTGTTTTTCCGCGATTTTTTCGGTTTTAAAGACTCGCGATACGCACTTATTAACACTCTGTTAATAAATGACTAATCGACACTAACCTTAAATAGTGATGCCAAAGCACACTCGGCGAAACACCGCCCGAATCTTTCCATCGCGCAGCAAAGTCGATTTTGTGGCAACAGAATTGCAGTAGGCCTGCACCGGCCTCTGGTTCATCGCATACAAAGGCCCTAATTGTAGGGCATGCACAACAACTCTCCCGAAGCGATGCCTGCCCTGACCCACGCGCCCACAGGCGACGTGCGAGACCGCGAAAAACTCGAGGGCGGCCGAGCTTTTACAATGCACACCGAATTTGCCCCAGCCGGAGACCAGCCGACAGCGATCACCGAGCTCGCCCAAGGTGTGATAAACGGCGACCGCGATCAGGTGCTGCTCGGCGCCACCGGCACGGGCAAGACCTTCACCATGGCCAAGGTCATCGAGGAAACCCAGCGCCCCGCGATCATCCTTGCCCCGAACAAGACGCTGGCCGCCCAGCTCTATGGCGAATTCAAGGGCTTCTTCCCAGACAACGCCGTCGAGTACTTCGTGTCCTATTACGACTACTACCAGCCAGAGGCCTATGTGGCCCGCTCGGACACCTACATCGAGAAAGAGAGCCAGATAAACGAACAGATCGACCGGATGCGCCACTCGGCGACCCGTGCGCTGCTAGAGCGCGACGACGTCATCATCGTGGCCTCGGTCTCGTGCATCTACGGTATCGGGTCGGTGGAAACCTACGGGGCGATGACCCAGGATCTCCACTCCGGCAGGGAGTACGACCAGCGCAAGGTCATGGCCGACCTCGTGGCGCAACAGTATCGCCGCAACGATCAGGCCTTTCAGCGCGGGTCGTTCCGCGTGCGCGGCGACACTCTCGAAATCTGGCCCGCCCACCTCGAGGACCGCGCGTGGAAGCTTTCCTTCTTCGGCGAAGAGCTCGAAACCATCACCGAATTCGACCCGCTCACCGGGGAAAAGACGGACACGTTCGACCGCATCCGCCTCTACGCCAACTCCCACTACGTGACGCCGCGCCCCACGATGAACCAGGCAATGATAAAGATTAAGGAAGAGCTGCGCGTGAGGCTCGACCAGCTGGTGAACGAGGGCAAACTGCTCGAGGCACAGCGGCTCGAGCAACGCACCAATTTCGATCTGGAGATGCTTGAGGCAACTGGCGTCTGCAACGGCATCGAAAACTACTCCCGTTACCTCACGGGCCGCGCGCCGGGCGAACCGCCCCCCACGCTCTTTGAGTTCATTCCCGACAACGCCATCGTCTTCGCCGATGAAAGCCATGTGAGCGTGCCGCAGATCGGCGGCATGTATCGCGGCGACTACAGGCGCAAATTCACCCTGGCCGAACACGGGTTCCGCCTGCCGTCATGCATGGATAACCGCCCGCTCAAGTTCGAGGAATGGGACGCCATGCGCCCGCAATCGGTCTTTGTCTCTGCCACGCCGGCGGGTTGGGAACTGGAACAATCCGGCGGCGTCTTCACCGAACAGGTGATCCGCCCCACCGGGCTCTTGGACCCCGAGGTCGAAATCCGGCCCGTGGATATGCAGGTCGACGATCTGCTGGATGAAATCCGCACCGTCGCGGCAAACGGCATGCGCGTGCTGGCGACGACGCTCACCAAACGCATGGCCGAGGACCTCACCGAGTATCTCCACGAACAGGGCATCCGCGTCCGCTACATGCACTCCGACATCGACACGCTCGAGCGGATCGAGATCCTCCGCGACCTGCGGCTGGGCGCCTTTGACGTTCTGGTAGGGATCAACCTCCTGCGCGAGGGGCTCGACATTCCCGAATGCGGGCTGGTGGCGATTTTGGATGCTGACAAAGAAGGTTTTCTCAGGTCAGAGACGTCGCTCGTCCAGACCATCGGCCGCGCCGCGCGTAACGCCGACGGGCGGGTGATCATGTATGCCGACAAGGTCACCGGCTCGATGGAACGCGCGATCAACGAGACGAACCGCCGTCGCGCCAAACAGATGGCCTACAACGAGGCCCACGGCATCACGCCGGAGACGGTAAAGAAGAACGTCGAGGACGTGCTGGCCGGGCTCTATCAGGGCGACGTGGACATGAACCGCGTCACGGCCAAGATCGATCAGCCCGCGGGGGCCAATCTTCAGGCCGTGCTCGATGGGCTCAGGACCGACATGCGCAAAGCCGCAGAGAACCTCGAGTTCGAAGAGGCCGCCCGCCTGCGCGACGAGATCAAGCGGCTCGAGACCGTTGATCTGGTAGTGTCGGACGATCCCCTCGCGCGACAACAAGCGGTGGAAAAGGCCGTGGACGACGCCCACAAAGCCTCGGGCCGGAGCACAGCAGGACGCGCCGGTCAACGCGGCGGGAATGTAAAGCGGCGGAAACGAGGGTAGGTAGTGCTCAGCGCGAAACCGATACTCGAGACAAATGAATTTGAAGACGTCATACATTCTCTGATCATCGTAAAAGACGCTGTTCAGAAAACCCAAAACGCGCCTTTGTTTTGGAAAGTGGCGATCATCCACACCCATGCAGCCTTACAGGGGTCTTGCGTGTGTCTACTGACCCGAACGGACGGGACCGGCGCCATGACGCAGAAGGTGGAGAAGGATATGTGGGAGAAGTATTACGGCGTCACTGAAGGAGTTAGTAACCTTGATCGACCTGAGATACGTTATCCAACACCCAGAGTGGCGGACTTGGGAGACCTCCTAAAAAGGTTACCCAAGGACATTCGACCATCCATTCCCAGTGAAGTACCACGAAAGAAACCGTGGAACGCTGAAACTGACCTCCGATTGCTGATAAATTTGCGGAACGAATTTATGCATTTCCCGCCGCAGGGCTGGACGATCGAAGTATCGGGCATGCCGCGGGTCCTACGGCATGCGATTGAACTGGCAAAGAAGGCAGCGTTTCACCAAGGATACTCGAGAACAAACCGCTTCAATGAACTTGATGGAGAACGTCACTTTGATGACTGCCTCAATGTCCTGCGAGATGCGGAGTTAGAAAACACCGGGCACAGCGCGGCGAAAGGGTAGCCATCATGCGCCAACTGATTGGCGCCCTCAGGCTGGAGCGCGGGGCATGAAGTGGAACTTCACCTTCCCTTAACCAACTCCGCGCAAATTGGGGCAATGCGCACCCAAGGCTCACCATTGTCGCCGGAAATCTGGCTCCGCGATCTTTTTACGTCCAAGGCCGTCATGGAAGGCGGCGTGATCCGGCGTAAAGCGCGCGATGTGGAACGCTTCGCCGGGATCGATGCCTTCCTGCGGGAGGTTGATCGCAGAGGGTTTCAAGTGGCCGAAAATGCCGGCCAGTTCGTGATATTCTGCAACCAGGGGCCAGTAACCTGGCTCACCGCCAAACCGCATTCTTCAAAAAAATGCGGACCGAAATCTTTAAAAGATTTCGGCTCCCCGGAGCGACCAAACAGATCGCAAGAAGCAACAGCGCGCACGGCGGAAACACCACCTGGATTAACCGCCCGTTAACCTTCGTGAACCAACGTCGTGCTCGTGCTGCGGGTATTGATCCTTTTACTGCTGATCCCGGGTGCCGCAGGCGCAGGCGCCTGGGCGCGGGGCAAGGGGCAGACATTTATCTCGGCAGGGATTGAATTCCGCCAGGACGGGGAAATGCTTGGCACGGCCTATACCGAGTGGGGCGCTTCCGAGAGCGTCACTTTCGGCCTCGACGCCTACTACGACACCTCCTCCGAGGAACTCTCCAACATCACTTTCTTGCGCTACACTTTCCCGTCGTCCGGCCGCCACGTCTTTGCCCTGGGTGCAGGCTACGGCACCAATGCTCGTGTCGCGTCTGAAATCTTCGAGTTTGCTCCCGGTGAGTTTGTTACGAACGAATGGCAGGAGGCCGGCGGTTTTTACCGTCTGTCGGCGCACTATGGGTACGGGTTCGATTGGGGTTGGGCCGCGATCGACGTCATGGTCGACAACGGCGACTTTGAGGACACCAGGGGCAACACTGGCACCTTCCAGTATCGAAAGATAGACGGCACCTTGGGCTATCGCTGGACCGATCGGATCGCGGTTATCGGGCAGATATTCACCTTTGATGACGGCGACTTCAGCGCGGCTACCTATGCGTTGGGGGGGACCTATGACTTTCCGTGGCTCACCTTAGAGATGTCCCTGCGCCAGCCCAATAACGGAGCAGATGCTGCTTTAAAGGTCGCCCTTTGGCACGAGTTCTAGACGCCGGTCCCAGCGGGTGGAACCTTATCAAACGACAACTTTCCCAATGACATCGGGCGCCCAAAGGCGCCCGAGCTTGTCTCTCGTGTTTGTCTCATGCATGCGTCTGATCAAGTTGATCTTTGGGCCTAACCCACGGTGTCGACGCATTCCTGTTTCGTTTCGTCAAACACCTGACCCGCAGCACAGACTGACGCGGTAGAGGTTTCGTGCAGGCCCCATTCGCACATGGCGCTGGCCGACACTGGGAGGGTCGTGACGAAGGCGACCGCAAGGATCTTTAGTGCTTTCATAGTCTTCTCCTCTTGCT
>JBCDKE010000020.1:0-36679 GCA_038747015.1 Pseudomonadota bacterium | reverse complement strand
CTCGCAGCACAACACCACGATCGCCATCGTGGCCACCGATGCAGCGCTGACGCAGGCTCAATGCACGCGCCTCGCCACAGCGGCCCATGACGGCATGGCCCGCGCGCTGATCCCGTCGCACACGCTCTTTGACGGCGACCTCGTCTTTGCCGCTGCCACCGGCGCAAAGCCCCTAGTCGACCCCGTGGCTGACGCCGTAGCCCTCGGACACGCCGCCGCCACGACACTCGCCCGTGCCATCGCGCGCGGAACCTACGCCGCCACAGGTTGGGAGGGTGGACCTCCGACTTGGCGCGCTACATACGGGTCCTAACAACGACCGGAGATCGCCATGCTCGACTCAGCCACAAACCTGTCCGCCATGCTGGCAGACCCCGCCCTCCTGGCCACCAAGGCCTATATCGACGGTGCCTGGACCGATGCCGCAACTGGCGCCACCTACGAGGTCAGGAACCCGGCGCGCGGTGACGTCATCGCCAGCGTCGCAGACCTCGACCGCGCCGACGTGGCCCGCGCCATCGCAGGCGCCGAAGCTGCGCAAAAGACATGGGCCGCCCGCCCCGCCAAGGAACGCGCCGCGATCCTGCGCCGCTGGTACGAGCTCATCATGGCAGCCCAGGACGACCTCGCCACGATCCTCACCGCCGAGATGGGCAAACCCATCGCAGAAGCAAAGGGAGAGATCGCCTACGGCGCCTCCTTCATCGAATTCTTCGCGGAAGAAACCAAACGTATCTACGGCGAAACCATCCCGGGCCACGCCGCCGACAAACGCATCACGGTGATCAAACAGCCCGTGGGCGTGGCGGCGTCGATCACGCCCTGGAACTTCCCCAACGCCATGATCACCCGCAAGGCCGGGCCCGCGCTCGCAGCTGGCTGCGCCTTTGTCGCCCGCCCGTCCGAGCTGACGCCGCTTTCCGCACTGGCCCTCGGCGTCCTTGCCGAACGGGCAGGCCTCCCCGCAGGTGTGCTGCAAATCGTGCCCTCCAACGACGCCGCCGCCATCGGCAAGGAATTCTGCGAAAACGAGGCCGTGCGCAAAATCACCTTCACTGGGTCGACCCGCGTGGGCCGCATCCTGCTGGAACAGGCCGCCCCGCAGATCAAAAAGGTATCGATGGAGCTCGGGGGCAACGCGCCCTTCATCGTCTTTGACGACGCCGATCTCGACGAGGCCGTCACCGGCGCCATCGCCTGCAAATTCCGCAACAACGGCCAAACCTGCGTCTGCGCCAACCGCATCTACGTGCAGGCCGGCGTCTATGACGCCTTCGCGGCCAAGTTCAAAGCAGCGGTCGAGAAGATGTCCGTAGGCGACGGCTTCGAAGGCGTGGATTTCGGCCCGCTGATCTCGGAACCCGCCGTGGCCAAAGTCCGCGACCACATCGCCGACGCACTGGAAAAGGGCGCGGAAGTCCTCCTCGGCGGCAACGCCCACATGCTCGGCGGCCAGTTCTTTGAACCCACGATCCTCACCGGCATGACGCCCGACATGAAAGTCAGCCACGAAGAAACCTTCGGCCCCATGGCCCCGCTCTTCAGGTTCGAGACCGAAAAAGAGGTCATCGCCATGGCCAACGATACGATCTACGGGCTGGCGGCGTATTTCTACGCCAAGGACCTGTCGCGCGTGTACAAGGTCGCCGAGGCGCTCGAATACGGGATCGTCGGCATCAATACCGGTATCATCTCGACCGAAGTGGCCCCCTTTGGCGGCGTGAAACAGTCGGGTCTGGGCCGCGAAGGATCGCACCACGGCATCGACGAATTCCTCGAGATCAAGTACCTTTGCATGAGTGTCTGAGGCCGGGATTGCCTCCGGCGGGAGTTTTTATAGAAAGATGAAGGGGCCGTCAGCGCCCCCACTACCCACGCCAAAGCGGGCGTGTTCCATCGTCAAGCAAGCCGCCAGACCGAAATCCGATGCAAGAAGGCGACGCAAAGCATGTTGAAAAGACGCGATTTTCTAATGGGCGCAGGGGCCGCTGCGCTGACGGCAGGGGCGGCGCCCTTCACGCTGCGTGCCCAGGCGGACGTGGCTCTCGAACTCGCGTCGCGCGAGACGGCGTTTGATTTCGGTGGTGGCGCGACCCGGGGCGTCGTCAGCACGCTCGACGGGGCCGCACCTCCCGTAATCCGCCTCAAACAGCATGAGGCAGCGACGCTGCGCTTTACCAACGGGCTTGATGACTACTCCACCATGCACTGGCACGGCATCCGCCTGCCCAATGCCATGGACGGCGTGCCCTATCTGACCCAGCTGCCCCAGGGTCGCGGCGACAGCTATGACTATACCTACACGCCCCCCGATGCCGGAACCTTCTGGTATCACCCGCATTGCGTGACCATGCGCCAGATGGCTCAGGGCCTGACCGGCATCCTGATCGTGGAAGAGGAAGAGGACCCGGGCTTTGACCTCGACCTGCCGCTCAACCTCAAGGATTTCCGCTTGGGAAATGACGCGCAACTTTTGGATTATTTCACCCCCCGCGGCGCAGCACGCGGCGGGACGCTGGGCAATACGATGACCACCAATTGGCTGCGGGCCCCCGTTTATGACGCGCCCGCGGGTGGTCTGGTGCGCCTGCGCTTCGCGGCCACAGATACTACCCGCATCTATCGCCTCGCCTTCCCTGAGGCGGACGGCAGCATCATCGCCTGGGACGGTCACCCCGTCATCGACCCCATCGGCTGGCCCACAAAAGATGCGCCGCTCCTGCTGGGCCCCGGCCAGCGCGTGGATGTGGCGGTCCGCATGCCGCGTGGCGAAGGTGAGGAGCTCGCCTTCCTCGGGATGCACGGGCTCGAACCGATGACATTCGCGACCCTGCGCGCCACCGGCCCGTCACTGGGCCGCGACCTGGCGGAGCTCAAACCGCTCCCGCAAAACCCCGTGGCCGAACCCGACCTCGCCCGCGCCGAACGCATCGACATGAAATTCGGCTGGTCGCCCGATGAAATGATCCCGAACTACGGCCTCTGCGGCACGTCAGAATACACCTTCTGGTCCATCAACCGCGACCCGTGGCCCGGCGACGCCACCCAGGGAGTGGGCCCCGTCGCCGACCTCAAACTCGGCCAGAGCTACGTGCTCCGCCTCCAGAATGAGAGCCCCAATGGCCACCCGATCCACCTCCACGGGCTGACCTTCAAACCAATCGCCTCAAACCAGGGACCGGTCCCGCAGAACTGGACCGACACCTACCTCCTGAAGAAAAACGAAGTGGCCGACATCGCCTTCGTCGCCGACAATCCCGGCGACTGGGCGTTCCACTGCCATGTGATCGAGCACCAGAAAACCGGCCTCTCAGGCTACATCCGCGTCTCCTGAACCAGCAGAACCGTAAGTATTTATGAAACAAAGAAGGAAGGGCGCACCGGGCGACCCCTTCTTTGTTTCACATACACTTCGGGGAGCGCGAGGGGCAGCGCCCCTCGTTCCCGCACTCGCCAACGAAAAAGAGGCGCCCGCCAGGACGCCCCTTTCGCAATCAGTATCGAGGTAAGCTTAGGCTTCGACGACCTCTGCCTCGATGGCCTTCGCGCCACCGATCTCGATCTTGCGGGGTTTCAGCGCCTCGGGCACTTCGCGGGCGAGATCGATGTGGAGCATGCCGTTTTCATGGGCCGCGCCGGTGACCTTCACGTGGTCGGCCAGGTGGAAACGGCGCGAAAACGCGCGGGTGGCGATGCCACGGTGCAGGTATTTACGCTCGCCGGCATCTTCGGCCTTCTTGGCAGAGATGTGCAGCGCCTTTTCCTTCACTTCCACGTCGAGCTCTTCAGACGTGAACCCGGCCACGGCGATCGAGATGCGATACGCATCATCAGCCGTCTTTTCGATGTTGTAAGGGGGGTAGCTTTGCGCGCCGGCGTCGCTGGTCAGAACCCGGTCCATCAGGTCTGCAATTTGGTCAAAACCAACGGTGGCACGGTAAAGCGGTGCTAGATCAACAGTTCGCATGGGTCATCCTTCCATAAGCGATGGGTTGCGACACCCTGCCCCAAATGGGCCCAGGGCTATGTCTGTCAGAGCCGTCTTTGGCCTCTGACACCCCTCATGTGGGAAGCGATTTCAGCGGTTCAAGAGGTGGTTATTCCTCGCGCGGCACAATGGGCACCGCGCGGTAGTAACGCTCCGTCCTTTTGGCGCGGCGGTGCTTCTCCGCCGGTACGAATTCCGCGAAACTGCGGCCCCGGCCACCGGTGGGTCCCTCAAAGGACCCGTTGACCAGCCAGCGACCCAGGGCAAATCCGGGCCAAAACGCAATGGAAAGGACGATCAGCGCGCCGACGCCCAAAAGCGCAACGAGGAGAAACCAGTCGCCAGCATCCGCCTGCAGCACAACGGTCAGTGTCGTGAGCCCGATCAGGGCCCCGATACCCAGCACCCAGCGCATTATTGGCCAGAGGGTACAGAGCGCACCCGCCCCAACACCCGCGCCAAAGGCGAGCCCGCAATAGAGGATAACCGCGCCCGCCAACCGTCAGGGCCTCACGAATTTTGCGGAGGAACTCGCCCCGCCAGTGGACCCGACAAAGGCCCCTGCCGGCGCGCGCACGGAGGATGCAGGGGACGCGGAGGACGTGCCCGACGTCTCGCCCACCCGGCGGATCTGCGGGGGCGGCACCTGGTGGAACCCGCCGCCAGAGTCAAAGGCCGTGCGCAGCGCAGTCAATTCTGTCTGAAGCGACGTGCCCAAAGCCACGTCCTGGCCGCGCACATCTGCCTTGGCCGACACGACCGAGGCGATCTGCGGCACACCGCGCTCATAGGTGAAAACAGGCGATCCCGAGGCCCCGAAATCCACGTCACAGCTCAGCACCAGCATGCCCAGCTGGCGCGCCATGACACGGCAGGTGTCCTGCAGTGACGGTGCCTCGGACCGGTGCCGCGCATAGCTGACGACACCCACGCGTTCGCCCTTTTGCGGGCGGTCCGCGATGGTAAAGGGCTTGATGCGCCCGTTGCGGATCGGCTGCTCCAGCTCGAGAAGAGCCACATCGTTCTTGACCCTCTCGGCGCTCACAGCCTCGTCGTAGACGTAGTCAGGATGCGCCACCGCGCGTCGCACCATCCGGTAGGCCTGCGCATTGCCCTCACGCCACCCGGCACGGAATTCGATCTGCGAAGGATCGATCTTTTCGCCCGTGTCCCGGTCGTAGAGGCAGTGCGCCGCCGTCAGGACCACGCGCTCAGAGATCATCGCCCCGGTACAAAATCCAACGCCCCCGATATCGAGCCGCCCCACAGCCTCCCAGGCGCGGGCCTCATCGCTCGTTTCCAGCGTCTCCAGATCAGAGTCCTCGGCCGCCAGCGCCGTTGCGCTGACCATGAACGCCAACAGGACAAACCCGAGTTTGAACACAACCTGCCTCCTAATCGACTGTCCGAATACCGGGATATTGAGGCAAAGATGTGGCAGTCTGGGTGCCGTAGATGTGAAAAATAAGGGCTTTGGCCGGCCCCTATTTCACCGCTATGACAGGGGGATGACGCGCTTTTTCACTGCCCTTTGCCCCGCCCTTCTCGCCCTTTCAGCCGCCCATGCAGACCCGGCCACGATCACCGATATCCGCGCCTCGGCCTCCGGTGACGCCTGGCGCTTTGACGTGACGGTTGAGCATGGCGATACCGGCTGGGACGACTACGCTGATGGGTGGGAGGTCCGCCTGCCGGATGGCACCGTGCTCGGCACCCGCGTCCTCTACCACCCCCATGTCAACGAACAGCCCTTCACGCGCTCGCACACTGTCGAGGTCCCCGCAGGGGTCACCGAAGTAGAGGTGTTTGTCCGCGAAAGCGTGGGCGGCTGGGGGGAAACGGCCTATCCGTTCACGCTGCCGGGGAGCTGAGCTAGCGCAATCGGCGGGCCGCGGTACGTCGACCCAAAGATAATTCAACGCACTTTATGGCTGCCTCTTTGCCTACCATGAATGTCTAACGCGCTACGCCCAGACATCGACGTGCCGGGGGGCGGCACGCCCACTGCACGGCAGGCGAATTTCGATGAAATTCCGCCGAGGGGGATTGCGCGGCGGCTTCGCCTTGAATCCGCGCACCTGCCCCGATCAAGATTCCGTCTAGCGCCGCCCCTCACGCAACCACGCCCCGATCAGCAGGCTCGCCGCGATCAGAAGGAATACCCAGGCCGGGATCAGCGCCTCAACGCGCACATCGGTCGTGACATAGGCCGTCCTTGGCGTCAGCCCGATCCAGCCGCGCCCGGCAGCAGGCCGCCCCGCGCCCACGTTGCGCAGGTTGGGCGCGCCATCCTCCAGCGCCACAACACCCCCGCGCAGGGGTGCAATGACAGGTTCCAGAACCTCGCCGGTGGCCAGCGTATCGATGAATTCGCGCGGCGCCGCAGGCCCCAGCGCAATCACCGCCTCTTCCTCGCCTTCCTCGAGCCGGTAGAGCCCCAGCACCGGCCCCTCATAGGTCCCTTCCCAGCGGCCGGGGGACACCTGCGACAGGGTCACAATCTCGGTCTCACCATCGGGCCGCGTCACCGTCACCGTGCCCACCTCGTCCTGCAAGGTCCGGCGCAGGATCGTCATCACCTGACCTTCGGCGCTGGCGGTGAGTTGCTCTTCCTCCAGCTCGGGCTCTTTCATCATCCAGTGGGCCAGACGGCGCAGCAGCTCCAGCTGCGGCCCGCCGCCTTCATAGCCCCGATCCCAGAGCCAGGCCTGATCCGAGGCGAGCAGCGCCACGCGCCCCTCACCCACGCGATCGAGCATCAAAAGAGGCCGCTCATCAATGCCCGACATCACGATCTGACCCTGCTTTGGGATCAGATCGACCAGCCGGAACCAGCGTCCCCAGCCGCCCTCGGGGGCCAACAGGTCCAGACCCTCGGTCACCGGATGCTTTTGCCCCAGATCGGTGATCTCGGGGCTGTAACCCTCCTCGATCACCCGCGCCGACGGCGTCGCCGGAATGGTCTGCGCCAGAGGCGTCCGATAAAGCGAATCCGCCGAGGCAAAATCAGGCCCCGCCGCCACCAAGAGCGCGCCCCCGTTTTCGACGTAGAGGCGGATGTTATCGAGATAGATCGCCGGCAGGATGCCGCGCCGCTTGTAGCGGTCGAAAATGATCAGGTCGAACTCGTCGATCTTCTCCTGGAAAAGCTCGCGCGTCGGAAACGCAATCAGCGACAGCTCCGTCACCGGGACGCCGTCCTGCTTTTCCGGCGGGCGCAGGATGGTGAAGTGCACGAGATCCACAGACGCGTCTGATTTCAACAGGTTACGCCAGGTTCTCTGGCCGGGATGCGGCTCACCAGAGACCAGCAAAACGCGCAGCCGGTCGCGCACGCCATTGATCTGCACAATGGCCGAATTGTTGCGATCGGTCAGCTCTCCCTCGGCCTCGGGCGTGGTGAACTGGATCACGTTCATGCCGCCATGGGGCAGCACCAGAGGCACCTCGATATCCTCGCCCGTATTGGCCAGAAATTCCTGCGGCGGGCCCCCGTCCACCGACACGATGAGCGGCACGACAGGCTCCGCCGGGGACGCCCCGAGATCATCGACCCTCAGCGTCAGCGTCACAGGCTCCCCCAGGATCGCAAAGGCCGGCGCATTGCGCACCGTGAGCCTGCGATCCCAATCCTCCTCACGCCCCGTGCGGAGCAGATGCAGCGGCGCGGGAAGACCCGGCGCCGCCTCGATATCATGGGCCCGCCCGTCCGAGATCACGACGATCCCCGACACCCGCGCCTGCGGCACCTCGGTCAGCGCTTCGGCCACCGCGCCCATGAGCGCGCTGCCGGTATCGCCTTCTCCGTCTGGCACCTCGGTGATGAATAGATCGGTATTGCCCCGCGCTGCGATCTGCCGCTCCAGATCGGCCAACGCCGCGTCGGTCTGGTCCGTGCGGTCCGACAGGCCTTGGGAGGCCGTCCGGTCCACCACGGCAATGACGATATCGCTCAGCGGATCACGCTCTTCGCTCTGTAGCGCCGGGTTCGCCACCGCGCCCACCAACGCCAGCACAGCCAGCCCGCGCAGCCACCAGCCCGACAGCCCGCGCCACGCGCCAAACGCCACCAGTGCCAAGGCGACCGCCAAAGCGGCGTAAATCGCCACCCAGGGCAACAGGGGATCAAAAATCACATTCATTGCCCGAGCCTGTCCAGCAGCGCCGGCACATGGACCTGATCGGATTTATAATTCCCGCTCAGCACATGCATGATCAGGTTCACGCCAAAGCGCAGCGCGATCTCGCGCTGCCGCTCACCGGCGAAACCCGATCCCACGCGGAACCGCCAGTTGCCAGACCGGTCGATGGCCCAGGCCGAGGCCCAGTCATTGCCACCCACGACGACCGGCGTGACCCCGTCATTAAGATTGCGGAACGGCATCCCGTCCACCTGCTGGGCATCCGCCGGGGCCGCCTCGACCCAGACCGGTGCGCCCATGGAGCGTCCGGGGAAATCCTGAAGCAGGTAAAATGCCCGCGTCAGCACGTGGTCATTGGGGATCGGCTCCAGCGGCGGAATATCCAGCGGCTGCGCGATCTGCTGCAGCTTGCGCGCCGCAGGCGAGGTCGCCCCAAACCGCGCGGTATCCCCATCGCGCGTGTCAAAGAGGATCATGCCGCCGCCACGCAGATATCGGTTCAGCTTGGCATAAGCTTGCGCACTCGGTGCGTCCTGCTCTGCCGTGACCGGCCAGTAAATGAAGGGGAAAAACGCCAACTCGTCGGTCTCAACATTGATCCCCACCGGGTCCACCGGCTCTACCGATGTCCGCTGGAATAGCGTCCGCGACAGCCCCCGCAGCCCGTCAAACGACGTCTGGTCGAGCGCCGCATCCCCCGTGATGACATAGCCCAGCACGACCTCCGACGTGGCCCCCAGAGCAAAGCTATCCTGCGCCTCCGCCGATTGCGCGACAAAGAGCGTCCCGATCGCCAGCGCCGCCGCCTGCGCTGCAGACCTCGCACGCGGACCCCGCAACCGCCCCGACAGCGCCAGCGACGCCAAAAGATCGATCATCAACAGCGCCAGCCCCGCCATCAGCACAAAGCCCTTCAGCGGCGTCTCGCGCACGACATCAAGCCCCTCCACAGGCACCGACCCCGGCCACGCCTGCGGGGCAAAGCTCGCCTCGCGCGCCACCGCGTTGATCGCAATCGTGCGGTCTTCGCCGGTATAGAGCCCCGGCGGCACATCCGGTCCCGGCTCAGCCGTCGCCAGCACCGCGCCCTCGATCCCGGCGCTTGCACCGGCGGGCTCGATCTCTCCGAACCCGGTGACGCGCTGATCAGCGACCCACATGGTGCCCTCCAGATCTTCGGCCGTGGGCACCGCCGGGCGCGACGAGATCGCCATCCGTTCCAGCATGTCGACGAAAAGCCCGGACAGCGGCAGCGACGACCACTCCGCATTGGCAGTGACGTGGAACAGGATCACCTGCCCGTCACCAATGCGCTTGCGCGTGACCAGCGGGGTGCCATCGGCCAGCGTGGCAATGGTCCGATCCGCCAGCTCCGGGTCGGGCTGCGCCAGCACCTGCGCACTGACGGAAACGTCCTGAGGGATCTCCAGACCAAAGAACGGCGAATTCGGCCCAAACGCGCGCAGCGTCTTGGGCTCGCCCCAGGACATCGCGCCGCCGATGGACCGCCCTCCCGCGCGCAACCGCACAGGGAGCAGCGGGTCCTCGACCTCGCGCCCCAGATCGGCCGAGGCCAGCCGCGGCCCGGCAAAGCGCAAGAGCACCCCGCCCTGTTCGACCCACTCCAACACGTCCGGCGCGTCAGAGACCTGCGCCACATCGGCCAACACGATGACATCCGGGTTCGCCCGCAGGATATCCGCCATGGCCCCATCGATCAGGTCCGCCGTCGGCACCAAGGCCTGGTTGAGATAATGCAGCGGCGACAGCAGTTGCAGTCCCTCGCGGTCTTCTCTCCCGGCGATCAGCGCCACCTCGCGGCGTCTCAGCCCGTCATCGGTGAGCGACACCGCCCCCGCCGACCGCTGCCCTTGCACGGCAAAGCGCGTAATCCGATTGCGCAACTCCGGCGGCAGCACCAGCGCCGTCCCCGCCGTGGCCGCGCCATCCTCGAAATCGAGCGATCCCGAGGCCAGCACCCGCTCCGCGCCCGAAGGATCGCGCCCAAAGGCCTGAATCGCCGCGCTCACCTCGCCCGTCCCGCGCAAACGGTGGCCCGTCAGGCGAATTTCGCCGTCCTCAAACCGCGCAGGCTCCAGCGCGAATACCGCGCGGGGGCTCTCAAAGGCCCGCACATCGCCCTTGGATTGCAGCTCTCCCAGCAAATCATCACGCCCCGCGCGCGCCTGCCCGTCAGACATCCAGAACGTGTTAAACCCGGTGACGTCTGCGATGCGCTCGGCAAAAGCGACGTGCATCTCTTCCGAGGGCGTCCACGCCGCAGGCTCAAATCCTGCGAGCCGCCGCTGCCACTCCTCCGCCGTCTGGAAAGTCAGCGCGCCCGCTTCGGGCGCGGTCAGCTGCGCAACGGCCACCGGGCGTCCATCCCGCGCCGCATCGGCCAAGAGCGCATCGATGCGTTCCAGCCGCGCGGCCCAGCTCGGCGCCTCGGCCCAGCCGCCATCCATGAGCACGAGGATCGGGCCACGCCCGTCATCCTCGGTCTCCGGATTCAGCACCGGCCCCGCAAAGCCAATAATCGCCGCCGCCACCGCCAACATCCTAAGAAGCAATAGCCACCACGGCGTCTTATCCGTCTGCGTCTCATCATCCGTGAGCCCCAAGAGCAGCGCCACACCCGGGAACCGCCGCCGGATCGGCGCCGGCGGCACCGCGCGCAGCAAAATCCACAGGATCGGCAGCGCCGCCAGCGCCACCAGCAACCACGGGGCTGCGAAACCTATGGGGCCCAGCGACCACATCAGTGATGCCGCGCCATCGCGCCATAGAGCCAGAGCAACGCCGCCTGCGCACTCTGATCCGTGTGATGAACGTGAAACTGCCAGCCTGCGGCCCGCGCCCAGCCAGCGAGCAGATCCTTACGCGCGGCCAGCCGGTCCAGATACCGCGTCTTCAGCTCGCCCGCCTTCAGCGTCTCGTGCAGAACACCGCCGCCCATGGATTCAAAAATCGTGCGCCCGTCATAGGGAAACGCTTCTTCCTCGGGGTCGAGCACCATCAACAGCGCCCCTCCCACGCCCCGGTCCGCAGCCTTTTTCAAGGCCTGCTCCACCGGGTCCGGGTCACCCATGAAATCCGAAACGAACAGCGCCCGCGAATGCGGCAGCATCCCGCGCGCCTCCGGCTGGCCGAAATCCGGCCCCTCGCCGGGCGAGTTCAGCACCTCGGCCAGACGCTCGATCTGAAACTGCCCCGCGCGCGGCGGCAGCGAAAATCCGGTCAGGCCCACGCGTTCGCCCCCACGAAGCAGCAGGATCGAAATCGCAAGGCCGAGCAATCGCGCGCGCTCAGATTTCGTCTCAACCCCCTCAGAGGCGAAATTCATCGACGCCGCATGATCAACCCAGAGGATCACAGACTGCGCGATCTGCCATTCCCTCTCGCGGATAAATTCCACATCGGCACGCCCTGACCGCCGCCAGTCGATGGCCCGCAAAGGGTCATGGAGCTGCGCCGGGCGGTACTGCCAGAAATCATCGCCTGTGCCTGCGCGCCTACGCCCGTGATCGCCCAGCATCACCGTGGCCGCCAACTGCTCCGCCCCGGCCAGCAGGCGCGGAAACGGCGCGGCGAGCTCTTCGGAAGCTGCGCGAAGATCGGCGGCTATGCTCACGCGGCGGCCTCGGTCCGGGTGATCTGCGCAGTGACCTCATCGATGAGCGCGCCAAGGTCCTGCCCCCGCGCCCGCGCGCTGAATGACAGCGCCATCCGGTGCGACAGCACTGGGCGCGCCATGTCGATCACGTCCTCGAGGCTCGGCGCCAGACGCCCGTGCAGCAGGGCCTGTGCCCGCACCGTCAGCATCAGCGCCTGCGCCGCGCGCGGACCGGGTCCCCAGGCCACGTTATCACGCACGATCTGCGGCGCCTGCGGATCATCGGGCCGGAACGCCCGCACCAGATCGAGTATCGCCTCGACCACCGCGTCGCCCACAGGCATCCGCCGCACCAGCGTCTGCGCGGCGAGCAGTTCCTCAGTAGTGAACACATTCACCGATGCGGCCTCGCTCACGCCGGTCGTGGCGATCAGAATGTCCTTCTCGGTCTGCCGATCCGGGTACGGCACGTTAATTTCCACGAGGAACCGGTCCAGCTGCGCTTCGGGCAGCGGATAGGTGCCTTCCTGTTCAATGGGGTTCTGCGTGGCCAGCACGTGGAACGGCACGCCCAGCGGACGGCTCTCGCCCCCGATGGTCACCGACTTCTCCTGCATCGCCTGCAGGAGCGCCGATTGCGTCCTTGGGCTCGCCCGGTTGATCTCGTCGGCCATCAAGAGCTGGCAGAACACCGGCCCCTCGATGAACCGGAAAGACCGCGACCCGTCCGAAGCCGTTTCCAGCACTTCCGATCCCAGAATGTCCGCCGGCATCAGGTCCGGCGTGAACTGCACCCGCTGGTCGTTAAGACCCATAACAGTGCCCAAAGTATCAACGAGCCGCGTCTTCCCAAGGCCCGGCAAACCGATGAGTAACGCGTGCCCCCCGGACACCAGCGCAGCCAAAACCAGCTCCACCACACGGTCCTGCCCGATGAACCGCGCACCGATTGAGGTGCGCGCCTGGGCCAGTTTTTCACCGAGGGCTTCAATTTCGGCAACAAGATCGGTTTCTTCGGTCATGACTTCTCTCCAGTTGCCGATATATTTGTGAACCTAACGCCCCGGGCAGGAATGGCAAAAATCATGAGCGGACAAAACATCGTGAAACCCTCTGCTGACAGCATCGCCGCATCGGCCCAGGCCGCAAGCAAGAAAAAGGGCCCGCCGCCCGTTCATCTGTGGAACCCGCCCTTCTGCGGCGACCTCGATATGGAAATCAAACGGGATGGTACGTGGTTTTACATGGGAACACCCATCGGAAGGCCCGGTTTGGTGCGGCTTTTCTCTTCGATCATCCGCAAGGACGGCGATGACTACTTTCTGGTCACCCCGGTGGAAAAAGTAGGCATCCGCGTAGAGGACGCGCCTTTCGTGGCGCAGGATTTCTCGGTTTCCGGCGAGGGGCGCGAATCTGTGCTCACCTTCACCACCCATGTGGAGGACGAGGCCGTCGCAGGACCTGAAAACCCGATCCGCGTTGTGCGCGATCCCGAAACGGGCGAACCTTCGCCATACATCCTGATCCGCGCCAATCTCGAGGCGCTCATTGACCGCAAAAGCTTCTACCGCCTCGTGGATCTTGGTCAGGTCGAAGCCCATGACGGCGTTGAATGGTTCGGGGTCTGGTCGTCGGGCACGTTCTTCCCGATCATCCCGGCCGAGGAACTGGAGGGTTAGACCATGGCATCACTGATCATCGGCGCGGGCGCGGGGCTTTCGGCCTCTCTGGCGCGCAAACTCGCTGAACGGGGTTCCGTGCACCTCGTGGCGCGCGCCGGCGCGCGGGCCGCGCAGGTGGCCGAGGAAACCGGGGCCACGCTCCACACGGCGGATGCCACCGATGCCGACGCGATCCGGGGGATCGTTGACGGCATCGAGGGCCGCCTCGATGTGGCAGTCTACAATCCTTCAGCTCGCGTGCGCGGCTCGATCATCGAACTCGACCCCGACACCGTGCGCGCCTCTGTCGAGGTCACCGCCTTCGGCGCGTTCCTCATGGGTCAGGCTGCCGCGCGGCGCATGGTGGATCAGGATGGCGACACCAAAGGCACGATCCTCTTCACCGGCGCCTCCGCCGGCGTCAAAGGCTTCCCGCTCTCGGCGACCTTCGCCATGGGCAAATTCGCCCAGCGCGGGCTGGCGCAATCCATGGCACGCGAACTCCACCCCAAGGGCGTCCACGTGGCCTGGATCAATATCGACGGCGGCATCGCCACAGCCCCGGGCAACGACGCCATGCTCGACCCCGACGCCATCGCCGACAGCTATCTGCACCTCATTGACCAACCGCGCTCCGCTTGGTCAAACGAACTCACCGTTAGACCCTGGGTCGAGACTTTCTAAATGCCAAAATTCTGCGCCAACCTTACTTGGCTCTTCACCGAACTCCCCCTGATCGACCGCGTGGCCGCCGCCGCCAATGCGGGCTTCGAAGGGGTCGAAATTCTATTTCCCTATGACGCCAACGCGCAGGAGCTCCGCGATGCCTGCGTCATGAACGGCGTCAAGATGGTGCTGATCAACTGCCCACCTCCGAACTACACCGGTGGCGAACAGGGCTGGGCGGCCGTGCCCGAACTCCAGACCCGGTTCCGCAAGGACTTCACCCGCGCCCTGCGCTTTGCCCAGGTCCTGAACACCGAGTTCTTGCACATCATGTCCGGCGTCGCCGACGGGCCCGAGGCCGAAGCCTGCTTTGTCGACAATCTCGCCTGGGCCTGCGCCGAAGCTCCCAAGCAGAAAATCACCGTCGAGGTCATCAACCGAACGACCATGCCGGGCTATTTCCTGCACGACTACGATCAGGCCGCGCGCATCCTTGAGGCCGTCGACGCCCCCAATCTGCACCTGCAATTCGACACCTTCCACGCCCATCAGATCACTGGCGACGTCACCGCCACGTGGGAGGCGCATGGCGCATCTGCTGCCCACATTCAGGTGGGCAATGGCGACGACCGCCACGAGCCGGGCGCAGAACCCTTCGACCACCCCGCCTTCTTCGAAATGCTCGATGCCATAGGCTACAAAGGCTGGGTCAGCGGAGAATACAAACCCCGCGCCACCACGGAAGAGGGCCTTGGCTGGATCCGCTGAGCTTCGGAAAATCTACACCGATGCTGCACCCGCGTTGCGCGCGAAATGGGGTGTGATCGACCTCGATGACTGGCTCAAACCAGTCGCCCCGCACCTGCACGGCCGTCAGATCCTCGATGTCGGCGCGGGCACCGGGCGGCTCTCGGCCCATCTGGCTCGGCACGCCAACGTCACCGCCGTCGAACCCGTCTCTGCCCTTTGGGAAGCTCCCGGTGTGCCCCGCATCGACGACACCCTCCCCCGCCTCGCCCGTGTCCGCGGCAGCTACGACCTGATCCTGAGCCTCGGCGTCCTCCACCACCTTTGCCCTCGCGACCAGACCCACGCGATGGCCCGCATGGCGGAACTCACCGCGCCGGGCGGCCGCCTGATCCTCGCCGCCCGCCACGGCCCCCGCGCGCGCCGTGTCTGGCCGGTACCAGCCGAACGCCTCACCGCGCCCGGCCTCCACCGGATACAACTGTCCCGCCGCGCCGCGATCCAGCCCGGCAACGCGGCCCAAGGCGTCCGCTTCACATGGCTCGTGTTCATCAAAACACGGCTCCTGCGCGGGGCCAGTGGTTGAGCATCCAGATTATTCGGCCTAGTGCGGCGCTATGGTACCCGCGCGCCTTGCTCCGATCCTCGTTAGCCTGATCGTTTCTGGTTTAATGTCCTGCATGGTCTCGGGCGTTTCGACCCTGCGCGCTCTTGGGTTTATCGACGGATTTTTTGGCGCCTGGATGTCGAATTGGGCGGTTTCCTGGTCCATCGCCTTTCCAGTCTTGCTAATAGTCGGACCAATCGTACGCCGCGCGGTGGCCGCGAGGACCCGCGACTAGCGAAAATTGCGCGGCCTCAACCCCGCTTTGGCGTCCTCCACCAGCTCCGCAATCCGCTTCGCCCGCGTCTCCGCGCGTTTCGCAGTTTTGATGAACTCGAGCATCCCGCGCTTGACCGAGCGCGGATAGTCGTCCCAAACCCCGCGCGCCGCGCCCAGAGCCTCCGTCAGATCATCAGGCACCTCCAGACGTTCCACATCGTCCAGAAATTCCCACATGTGGTTCGCCTTGGCCTCGGCAATCAGGGCCTCCCCCGCCGGGGTCATCAGCCCCGCCGCCCGCGCCTCTTCGACCTTGGCCTTGTTCACCGCCGACCACGCGCTTTTGGGATTGCGCGGCGACGCCCGCACCGACGACCGATCCGCATCCACGCCCCGCGTCACCGCATCGACCCAGCCCCAGCACAGAAGCTCGCTGACCAGATCACCAAAGGGCACGTAGTGGTCCGTGTGTTTCTTCCAAAACACCATCCAAACCGTGCCTGCACTGTCATGATTGGCCGCCAGCCACGCCCGCAGCTCCGCGCGGGACTTAATCTCGAGTTCCGGGAACTCAGCCAAACTTCGGCGGCCGTTTCTGCATCACAGACATGATCATCTCCATGTTCTCAGCGCCCCCCATCAGCGGGGCCTGCAAACAGGCCTCAAGGCGCAGCGCTTCTTCGCCGCCCGACCCCCAGACACCCTCAACGAGGGTCTTCGAGGCCGCAATCGCCGTCGGGCTCTTGGCAATGAACTCCGCCGCCAACGCATGGGCCCGGGCCAGAGGGTTGTCGGACACTTCGGTCACCAGACCCATCTCCTCGGCCTCATCTCCGGTCAATTGGCGGCCCGTCATGATCAACAGCTTGGCCTTGTCGGCAGGCATCAGCTTCGGCAGCGACTGTGAGATACCCATATCCGGGATCAGGCCCCACTTGGCCTCCATGATCGACAGACGCGCATCGGGCGTCACGATCCGGAAATCCGCGCCCAGCGCCAGCTGCATCCCCGCGCCAAAGCAGATCCCCTCAATGGCCGCGATCACCGGCACCGGCAGCTCTGCCCAGCAGGTGATCGGCGCCTGATAGAAATTCGACCCCGCATCATCAAAGGTCGCCATGCGCTTTTTGATGTCGGGAAGCTCGGCGGCCATGCTCGCCATCATCGAGATGTCGATCCCCGCGCTGAAAACGCCCCCGGCACCGGTCAGGATGACGGCGCGCAGGCCCTCCGCGCCCTTCAGCTCTTCGCAGGTGTCCCGCAGCTGCCGCAGCAAATCGATGCTCAGGGCATTCTTCTTCTCGGGACGGTTCAGCGTGACAGTGGCAATACCATCAGAAATCTCGGTGGTGAGGATCGGCGCAGACATAAGGCAGTAGCTCCATCAAGGACGGATCGTCGTGGTGATCCATTGCCCCGGTTCTAACCTGCCCAGCTCCCACGGCCCAATAGCAACCCGTACAAGACGCAGCGTCGGATGGCCCACCGCGGCCGTCATCCGCCTCACCTGGCGGTTTTTGCCCTCGCGCAGGGTGATTTTCATCCAGCTGTCCGGCACCGTCTTGCGCACCCGCACCGGCGGGTCGCGCTCCCAGAGGTCGGGCGCATCAACCAGCTCCGCCCCCGCCGCACGGCTGCGCCCTTCCTTGAGGTCAACGCCCTCGCGCAATGCTGCCAGCGCGGCGGCATCCGGTTCGCCCTCGACCTGCACCAGATACGTCTTGGGCAGCTTGAACTTCGGCGATGAGACCCGCGCCTGCAGCCGTCCGTCATCGGTCAGCACCAGCAGACCCTCGCTGTCGCGATCGAGACGCCCCGCCGCGTAAACGCCCTTCTGGTCGATGAAATGCCCCAGACCGCGCCACTTCCCCTCATCGGTGAACTGGCTCAGCACATTCATGGGCTTGTTGAAAAGAACGATCATAACGGCACCCTAGACTGGCACTGCACCGCGCATAAGCCCCCCGCAGACACCCAAACGAAAAAGGGCGCCCGAAGGCGCCCCAATCCAAGTTTTCGGGATCATTTAGTCCAAGAGGTCGAACCGATCCGCGTCCATGACTTTGGTCCAGGCCGCCACGAAATCACGCACGAATTTTTCGGCGTTATCGTCCTGGGCATAAACCTCGGCATAAGAGCGCAGGACCGAATTGGACCCGAACACAAGGTCCGCACTGGTGGCCGTAAAGCGCACCTTGCCAGTACCACGCTCGCGCAGCTCATAGCTGCCACCCTCAACCGGATGCCAGCTCAGCCCCATATCGGTCAGGTTGACGAAGAAATCCGTCGTCAACGCGCCGACGCGGTCGGTAAAGACCCCGTGGGCCGTGCCCCCGTGGTTCGTGCCCATGGCCCGCATTCCGCCGACCAGAACCGTCATCTCCCGCGCCGTGAGACCCAATAGCTGCGCGCGGTCCAGCATCATCTGCTCTGCACTCACGGCGTAGTCCTGCTTTTGCCAGTTGCGGAATCCGTCCGCGAGCGGCTCGAGCACGTCAAAGCTCTCTGCATCCGTCATCTCGGCTGTGGCGTCGCCGCGGCCAGGTGTGAATGGGATGTCCGCCGATGCGCCCGCCGCCTCGATGGCCTGAGCCACGCCGACATTGCCGGCCAGAACGATCGTATCCGCCACGGATGCGCCCGCCGCATTGGCCAAGGCCTCAAGCACGGTGAGCACGCGGCCCAGACGCTCCGGCTCATTGCCTTCCCAGTTGCGCTGCGGGTCCAGACGAATGCGCGCGCCATTGGCGCCGCCGCGCTTGTCGGAGCCCCGGAAGGTCCGCGCGCTGTCCCAGGCGGTGGTGATCAGGTCCGTCGTGCTCAGCCCTGTTGCCGCGATAGCGGCTTTCAGCGCGTCCACATCGTAATCCGTGGGACCCGCGGGAATCGGGTCCTGCCAGATCAGGTCCTCCGACGGCACATGGGGGCCGACATAGTTGTTGCGCGGGCCCATGTCGCGGTGGGTCAGCTTGAACCACGCACGCGCGAATGTGTCGGCAAAGTAGTCCGGGTCCGCCATGAACCGCTGGCAAATCTCGTTGTAAACGGGGTCCACCTTCATCGCCATGTCCGCATCGGTCATGATCGGCGCCTGCCTTGCTGACGGGTCCGAGGAATCCACCGGCATTTCGGCCTCGGGCATGTCCACCGGTTGCCACTGCCATGCGCCCGCAGGCGATTTCTTCAGCTCCCAGTCCCAGCCAAAGAGGTAATCGAAATACCCCATGTCGAACTTGGTCGGCTCCTTCGTCCACGCGCCCTCAAGGCCCGAGGTAAAGGCCTGGTTCGCCTGGCCGTCCTGATCCGGGTTCATCCAACCCAAGCCCTGGGTTTCGATCCCCGCCGCTTCCGGCTCTACACCGATCTGGTCGCCAGCGCTGGCACCATGGGCCTTGCCGACCGTGTGACCACCACAGGTCAATGCGGCGGTCTCTTCATCGTTCATCGCCATGCGGGCAAAGGTCTCGCGCACCATGGCTGCGGTCCGCGCCGGGTCCGGCTGGCCGTTCACACCCTCCGGGTTCACATAGATCAGGCCCATATGCGTCGCCGCCAACGGGTCTTCCAGCGTCGTCGCATCGTCGAGGTCGGCATAACGGTTCTCGGAATCCGCGAGCCACTTGCTCTCGGCACCCCAATAGACATCCGTCTCCGGACCCCAGAGGTCCTCACGCCCGAAGCCAAAGCCGAAGGTCTTCAGACCCATCGTCTCATAGGCCACCGTCCCCGACAGAAGGATCAGATCAGCCCAGCTCAGCTTGTTGCCGTATTTCTTCTTGATCGGCCACAGCAGGCGGCGCGCTTTGTCGAGCGACGCGTTGTCAGGCCAGGAGTTCAGCGGCGCAAAACGGATATTGCCGCCACCACCGCCGCCGCGCCCGTCAGACAGACGGTAAGAACCCGCAGAATGCCACGCCAAACGGATCATCAGACCGCCATAGTGACCCCAGTCTGCGGGCCACCAGTCCTGGCTCTCGGTCATCAGCGCCCGCATGTCGGCATAGAGCGCGTCGAAATCCAGATCCTTGACGGCCTCGCGGTAGCTGAACCCCTCGTCCATCGCGTCCACGCGCGCACCCTTCTGGTGCAAAATGTCGAGGTTCAGCGCCTCCGGCCACCATTTGGTGACAGGCTTGTCCATGGCCGTGTTGCCGCCATGGGCCACAGGGCAGCCGCCAGTGATCTGTGGATTTCCGTCCATTATGCTCTCCGCTTGCTGGTGGGCTGGCCGGTCGTCGGTATGCCCATTTGCTGACTTCCCGAATGTCAGCGTCAGCAGCATCCACCCGGGAGAGGCTTGCAGAATATCGCCAGCAGTTGATAAATAGAAATTCGAATTTCTTACATGATTGATAGGCTGCAGTTATGATTGGCCTCACCATGAAACACCTGCGCTACCTCGACGCGCTCGCGCGCGAGGCGCATTTTGGCCGCGCCGCCGCGGCCTGTTTCATCTCGCAACCCGCGCTTTCTCAACAGATCAAAGAACTCGAGGCGATGGTCGGCACGCCGCTGATCGAACGCACAACGCGGCGTGTCGCGCTCACACCCTTTGGCGCACGCTTTCTCACGCGCGCCCGTGACATCCTTGTGGCCGTAGACGATCTCGGCGATCTGGCACGATCCGCCCGAGATGCGCTTTCAGGTGAGCTCCGCTTTGGCATCATCCCGACAATGGCGCCCTACGTGTTGCCGCGCATCGTCACGGCCCTTGCAAAAGATTTCCCGGATATCGACCTGCGCCCGCGCGAGGCGGTCACCGGCGATCTCATTGCCGATCTGCGGGCCTCCCGCATCGATGTCGCCATGCTCGCGCTGCCTATCGGCGAAGACAGCCTCACCGAGGTGCCCCTATTTGACGAAGACTTTGTCCTGATCCGCGCCCGCGCCGATGCCGCACTTCCCGTTCCCGCGCCCTCCGAACTCAAGACAATGCGCCTCCTGCTCCTCGAACAGGGGCACTGCTTCCGCGATCAGGCAATCTCGTTTTGTGGCATTGGCGACACCCGCGCCCAAGAAGTGATGGAGGCATCCTCGCTTTCCACACTCGTGCAGATGGTCGATGCCGGCATCGGTGTCACCGTGATCCCGGAAATGGCGCTGGATTTCGAAACCCGGTCGGCCGAGGTATCGGTGGCCCGGTTCCCTGATCCGGCTCCAAAACGCACCGTCGGCCTGGCATGGCGCAAATCCAGCGCGCTCAGCGACGAATTCGCCCAAATAGCACAGCTCGTGAAAACAGCCTGTCGGCCCGCCTAACCGTCAGCGGCTCTCGACCTGATCGGCCTTAGCCGCCTGTCGTTCCCGATCCTCGGCCTGCTTTCTCTTTCGGTTGTCCTCGTCGTAGTGCCACTTGATGGCAAAATAGGCCCCGATCCCCAAGACAATGATTTTGAAGGGGAAAAAGACCAGGGGGAAGAGATCTGACCAATGTGACATCGCAATATTCCGCGCTTGTTCACGTCACTATGTAAGGGTCCAATGGCCGAGCCGAAAGGCACCCACTGCACAATCGCACCTGCTGCGCTGCACTGCCGCGCCTAAACCGGGTCCCAGCGGAAAACATCGTTCGGATAGGCCGCCTCACCCAGCGTGAAATGCGTCACCCCGATCCGCGTGAACCCATTGCGCAGATAAAACTCGATCGCTGGCGTATTCTCCGAATTCGTCGCCACCCAAACCGGCCCGGTTTGTCCCTCGAGCGCCGCCGCGAGCAGCGCCTTACCCACGCCCCGACCATGGTGGCGCGGCTGCACATAGAGCGTGGCAATCTCCACCGTCACGTCCCCTGCCACCGGATCTGGACAGCCCTCAGCCACCCGAACAAACCCGTCGATCCCCTCGACATTCTCCGACACCACAATCCGCTGCGCCGGGTCGGCAATCAGGGCCTCGAAATGCTCCGCCGTGTGCGCGCTCAACACGTAGTCGGCAAACTCCGGCGTGATCCCGCGTTTGATATACGTGCTCAACCAAACCTCGATCGAAAGCGCGGCCAGCACAGATGCGTCCCCGGCAACCGCAGGGCGCAGGCTCAGACCCATGGCGCACTCCACCCCTTCATCTTTCCAGAAAAACTCCCCCCGGAGGGTCCACGCCCTCAACCGGCGCGGAACCAACCATCAATGCGCCTCGGCCCAGTTCGCCCCCTGCCCGGCATCGACCACCAGCGGCACGTCGATCTTGACCACCGGCATCGCCGCGTTCTCCATCACGCCGCGCGCCACGCCGATGAGCTCGTCCACTGCGCTGTCCTCGACCTCAAAGAGCAGTTCGTCATGGACCTGCAACAGCATCTTCGCCGGCAGCCCCGCGATGGCATCCGGCATCTGCACCATGGCGCGACGGATGATGTCGGCGGCCGTGCCCTGAATGGGCGCGTTAATCGCCGCACGCTTGGCAAAGCCCGCCGTGGGCCCCTTGGCGTTGATTTCCGGCGTGTGGATGCGCCGCCCAAACAGGGTCTCCACCCGCAGGTGTTCCTTCGCAAAGGCCACCGTGTCGTCCATGTAGGTCCGGATCCCGGGGAAACGCTCGAAATAGGTATCGATAAAGGCCTGCGCTTCGGCCCGCGGGATCCGCAGGTTCCGCGCCAGACCAAAGCCGGAAATCCCGTAGATCACCCCGAAATTGATCGCCTTGGCCTGACGGCGGACATCCGGGGTCATCTCGTCCAGCGGCACGTTGAACATCTCGGAGGCCGTCATAGCGTGAATGTCGATCCCATCGGCAAAGGCCTGCTTCAGCGCCGGGATGTCGGCGATATGGGCCAGAATACGCAGCTCGATCTGGCTGTAATCCAGCGCCACCAGCGTTTTGCCCTCCTCCGCGACAAAGGCCTCACGGATGCGGCGGCCTTCCTCGGTGCGGATCGGGATGTTTTGCAGATTGGGGTCCGTCGAGGCCAACCGCCCTGTGTTTGCCCCGGCGATGGAATAAGAGGTGTGCACGCGGCCCGTGTCCGGGTGGATGTGGTCCTGTAGCGCGTCCGTATAGGTGCTCTTGAGCTTGCTCAGCTGACGCCAGTCCAGCACGCGCCCGGGCAGATCATGCTCGGTCGCCAGATCCTCCAGCACATCGGCCCCGGTGGAATATTTCCCCGTCTTGCCCTTCTTGCCGCCCGGCAGACCCATCTTGCCAAACAGGATCTCCCCCAGCTGCGCGGGCGAGCCTACGTTGAAGTTTTCCCCCGCCAGCTCGTGGATTTCCGCCTCCAGCCCCGCCATCTTCTGCGCAAACGCGTTCGACATCCGGCTCAACGTGTCGCGATCCACCTTGATCCCGTCCATCTCCATCTTGGCGAGCACGGGCACCAACGGCCGCTCGAGGCTTTCATACACCTTGGTCACTTTCGACCGGTGCAGCCCCGGCTTGAACTGCTGCCACAGGCGCAACGTGATATCGGCATCCTCGGCGGCGTATTTCGCGGCCTCGTCGATGGGCACCTGGTCAAAGGTCTTCATCGCCTTGCCCGACCCCAGGAGACTCTTGATCGGGATCGGCGTGTGACCCAGATACCGGTCGCTCAGGCTGTCCATGCCGTGATTATGCAGACCGCCATGGAGCACGTAGCTCATCAGCATCGTGTCATCGATGGGTGCCACGGTGACGCCCAGTCGCGCGAAAATCTTGGCGTCGTATTTCATGTTCTGGCCGATTTTCAGGATCGCCGGGTCTTCCAGCACGGGCTTTAACAGCGCCAGCGCCTCCTCGAACCCCATCTGCCCCTCGGCCAGCTCGTCCCCGCCAAAGAGGTCATCGCCGCCCTTTTTGTGCGCCAACGGCACATAACAGGCCGACCCCGCCTCGACGCACAGACACACGCCTACCAGATCGGCACGCATCTCGTTGAGGCCCGTGGTCTCGGTATCCACCGCCACATAGCCGCGCTCGTAAATCTGATCGATCCACGCCTTCAGCGCTGCCGCGTCGCGCACCGTTTCATAGGCCTCCGGATCGATGGGTGCCGCCGGCGCCGCCTCGGGCGCGTCGACGGGCGCAGGCTCCGCAATCGCGGGGGCCTCGACGCCCATCTGTTCGGCAATGCGTTTCGTCAGGGTGCGGAATTCCATCTTGGCGAGGAATTCCATCAGCGCATCCGCTTCCGGGTCCTTCACCTCCAGATCGTCGAGCGTGAAATCCAGCTCCATCTCGCAATCCAGCTGCACCAGCCGCTTGGACAGCTCGATCTGGGCGCGGTGATCGATCAGCGTCTGGCGGCGCTTGGGCTGCTTGATCTCTTCAGCGCGGTCGAGCAGCTCTTCGAGAGAGCCAAACTCGTTGATTAATAAAGCCGCCGTCTTGACCCCGATCCCCGGCGCGCCGGGCACGTTATCCACGCTGTCGCCAGCCAGGGCCTGAACGTCCACGACGCCCTCGGGGTAGACGCCGAACTTCTCGAAAACGCCGTCGCGGTCGATCCGCTTGTTCTTCATGGCGTCCAGCATCTCGACGCCGCCGCCGACTAATTGCATCAAATCCTTGTCGGAACTGATGATGGTTACCTGTCCACCGGCCTCCCGCGCCTGACAGGCCAGCGTGGCGATGATGTCATCGGCCTCGAACCCCTCCTGCTCCTTACAGGCGATATTAAAGGCGATGGTGGCCTCGCGGGTCAGCGGGATCTGCGGACGCAGATCCTCGGGCATCGCCTCGCGATTGGCCTTGTACTGGTCGTACATCTCGTTGCGGAACGTGTGCGATCCCTTGTCGAAAATGACCGCCACGTGGGTCGGAGCGTTGGCGCCCGTGTTCCCCTCAACATAGCGGTGCAGCATGTTGCAGAAACCACTGACCGCCCCAATGGGCAGCCCGTCCGACTTCCGCGTCAGCGGCGGGAGCGCGTGATAGGCACGGAAAATGAACGCTGACCCGTCGATCAGATGCAGATGATGTCCTTTGCCGAATGCCATGGGTCGCACCTTTGTTAGAGTCACCCGCGCAACCTGCCACGGGGCGCGGGCAAGGGCCAGCGATTGGCGCGGATTTCATCCTTTCTTAGGGCTCTTGCGCCAAGGACGAGGGATGACTGCCAAATTGGCGCTTCCCGGCGCCACCGGGCGGCCCAACGGGTCACCTGATGTGGACAACGGCCCCTCACTCGTGGCCTTACAGACGCTTGTCGAACGTACGGCCATGGCCCGCGGCATCGCAGACTATCGAACCCATATCGGACGGCTCTTCTTCTTTTCCCTAATGCGCGCTCACGGCCGCAACGACAGTGAACGCAATCACTACGCCACGCTGCTTGCCGCCGCGCAGGAGAGGGTCGACTGGGCAGTACGTGTACTCACGACCAGCGAAAAGGTAGAGGATTGCGATCCGGAAACGCTGCAATGGGTCCGCAAACACGCCGCAACGGTGCCGGGCTTCATTGACCGCGTCCGTGACTTCAACACCTGCGCAATCCGCGCGGTTGAGGCCGCCCGCGATGCCCCCGCCACGTTGATGGATTACCTCCTCGACATAACGGACAAGGCCGACGCGCTCTTCCCCGGCCCCTATACGGAACTCAGGAACGCGCTCGAGACAGACATTCGTGCCGATCAGGAGGCGCGTTCGATCCTCGCCAACACCGCCACGCGCGACGCGCAAACCGCCATGGAACAGATCGCCGCGATAAGCCGCTCCGTGCGCCTGATTTCGCTGAACGCCGCGGTTGAGGCCGCGCGCGCTGGGGACGCAGGCAAGGGGTTTTCGGTCATCGCCTCCGAAATCAAAACCCTCGCCGAGGCCATCGACAGCGCCACCCAGGACGCCACCTTTTCCATGGGTCAGTTGCGTTCCATGGCCGGTCACTAGATCGGCTTCGGGAGCGCACTGCTTGCCCCCGCCCCCGCCGGGGCCTATGTCGCGCCCATGGTCATTTCCGCCGAAACGTCTCCGCAAAACGCCATCGAAATCTCGGGCCTGCGCAAAACCTATGCGCCCTCCGGGGCCGAACCCGCCAAGGAGGCACTCAAGGGCGTCGATCTGGCGATCCCGGCCGGGTCGGTCTTTGGCCTCCTGGGGCCAAACGGCGCGGGCAAGTCGACGCTGATCAACATCCTCGCAGGGCTGGTGGTAAAATCGGCCGGCGACGTACGCATCTGGGGCTTTGACCAGGACCGCAACCCGCGCCAATCCCGCGCCGCCATCGGGGTCATGCCGCAAGAGCTCAACCTCGACGCGTTCTTTACCCCGCGCGGGTCGCTGGACGTGCAGGCCGGACTCTACGGCGTCCCGAAACGGGATCGCCGCACCGACGAAATCCTCGCGCTGATCGGCCTGTCCGACAAGGCCGACGCCTATGCCCGTTCTCTGTCCGGGGGCATGCGACGCCGGCTGCTCCTGGGCAAGGCGCTGGTCCACGACCCCCACGTGCTCGTGCTCGACGAACCCACCGCAGGCGTCGATATCGAACTCAGACAAATGCTCTGGTCCAACATCCGCAAACTCAACCGCGAGCGCGGCACGACAATCATCCTGACGACCCACTACCTCGAAGAGGCCGAAGAGATGTGCGACGAGATCGCCATCATCAACCACGGCGAGGTGATCGCCCAGGACACGACCGCAAACCTGCTCGCGCGCCTCGACCAAAAATCCCTCGCCGTCACCCCCGCAGCCGACGCCGACCTGCCGCCGCTACCGACCGGGATCGACGGCCAAAAGCGCGACGACGGCACCATGCTTTTCACCTGGTCACGGTCCCAGACCGGCCCCGACGCGATCTTTCGGGCGCTCTCTGAGGCAAACATCGCCATCGCCGATGTCACCACCCTCGAACCCCACCTCGAGGACGTCTTCCTGTCCCTGACAAAAAGCACCTGAGGCAGCGGCAGAAGCGAGGGGCCAGCCCCTCCCGCTCCCCGGAGTTTTTCTGGAAAGATGAAGGGGCCCCCGAAAAACAGCGCCCCCCTTCTTTGTTTCAAAAATACTTAACCGGCTCTCACCACACGCGCGGCGTCAGGCATTGCCTTGCAACATCCGCCCTAGGGGCCGCCCGGCGACGATGTGGATATGCAGATGCGGCACCTCCTGGACGCCGTCATTCCCCGCATTCGACAAGAGCCTGTAGCCCGCCCCGCCTTCGCCCGGCTGCACCCCCAGCCCCTTGGTGATCGCGCCCACCGTGCGCGTGAAATCGAGGATCTCTTCGTCACTGGCCTCCAACGCGAAATGGTCAAAGCACACGTAAGGCCCCTTGGGGATCACCAGCACGTGGTGCAGCGCCTGCGGGTTGATGTCCTGGAAGGCGAGCGAATGGTCGGTCTCCATCACCGTGGTGTTCGGGATCTCCCCGCGCAAAATCTTGGCAAAGATGTTCTGGTCGTCATAGGCATAGGCCACGGGGCTTCTCCTTGGGCGTCTGATCTGGGCGCAGGATTTCAAAGCCCGCGGCCCACCACAAGCCCTCTGGGAGGAGAAAACCATGCCCCATATCGACCCGCTAGACCGCGCCGAGCTGCCGCAGTTTGAAGAGCAATTCGCCCGCTACGACGCGATCCGGGGTTTCCTGCCCAACTCGATCCTGACAATGGCGCGCCGCCCGAACATCGCGGCGGCTTTCATGGCGCTCAATCAGGCGGTTCTTTACGAGGGGACGGTGGGCGAGGACCTCAAGATGATGGTGGCTTTGATGACGTCGATGGCCACCGGCTGCCGCTACTGCCAGGGGCACATGGCCAATCTCAGCCATGTCTACGGCGTCTCAGATGAAAAGATCGCCGCTGTCTGGGAATGCGAAACCTCTCCTCTCTTTACGGATGCCGAACGCGCCGCGCTGGTTCTCGCGCGCGAGGCGGCGGGCGTTCCCAACATGGCGGATACGGCGCATTTCGATGCGCTCAAGGAACATTTCAGCGAGGCGGAAATCGTCGAGATCGTCGCCTCGATCGCGCTCTTTGGCTATCTCAACCGCTGGAACGACACCATGGCCACGACGATGGAAGCGCACCCTGCATCCGTCGCCCATCAGGCTCTGCCGGAATGGAACGCCGGCAAGCATGGTACGCCTTAGCCTGCTAGCAAAAACGGCGCAGCAATCAGCCAGAGGCTCAGGAATATCCAGGTCCCGATCAGGGCCCAGTACATCAGGGGCTGGGTCCGGCGCTCGACCGTCTCGATGAAATCCGCGCGCCCACTGCGCAGCGCAGGCCACGTCCAGATCAAGAACAGCACGCCCCAAAAGGCCTGAATATCCAGAACGACAGCAAGCCAGACGCAGATCAGGCCCAGTCCGGCCTTCCAGGCGAAACCCGAAAACGGGCCCGCGGCGGGCGGCGGTAAAACCGTGCTTTCGTCATCAGCGGCCGCCGCGGGCTGAACCATGAAATGCGCGCCTTGCCGGTCCGCTACAAGCGCCCGGCCGTCGGTGAGTTCCGTGAATTGAGTGCCTGACAAGGCGGCCAATTGAGCAACAGCATCAGCCACATCGGCCACGCCAAAGCTGGGCATCCAATAGCAAAACTTGCCCCGCACCTCTTGCGGCACTTCTTCGACCTGCGCCACCCGCGAGCCGTCAGGATGCAAGATGTCGAAAACCGGCCATGGATCATCGGTGACCCGCTCAAAACGCCAGCCAAAAAGGTCGCCGTAGAATCCCTCTATGCGCGCCACATCACCCAGATGGTGAAATCGCGCCTCTACCCGCCCGGGCCCGGCTGGGGCGGGCGCGATCTCGGGCCCTTCATAGAGCGTGAAACCGGCGCCCGACGGATCACGCACCAGCGCCACCCGCGAACCCTCGCCAAACTCTTGCGGCTCCACTTCAATGATCACGCCCTCATGGGCACGGGCCTTGGCGACGCTGGCGGCCACATCTTCAACATGGACATAAGACATCCAGAAAGACGGCATATCGATCTGCGCCAGCCGCTCGGGCATCGGAAAGATCGCGGCCACCAGATCGCGTCCGCGGGCCGCAAAATCGTAGGTCTCGTCGCCCGAAAACGTCCATCCAAACATGCGTGCATAGTCCTCGCGCGCCGCGGTCGGGTCATAGGTCGACAGGTCAGTCCATAGAAAGTGCCCGTGAGCCATCCCAGCCCCCCGTCCTAGTCGACAAAGAGCTGGTCGATGTCGGCGATGGTACGCGCCGTGTCCGAACCCATCGACAGAAACTCTGCGATCACCGGTGTGATACGCTCTACGCCGTCGCCTTCCTTGATCCGGGCGTAGTTTTTGAAACCGGCATCTCGCAACCTCTCGTGTTCAAAGATCAAGTCGCTTCGGATCGTCGGCAAAATCCGCTCCAACGTTTCCTTTGGCGTATGTTCCCCGGCCAGCCCAACCCGCGCCGCATGCCCGAGGAGGTATTCGTCGGTAAAATCACAGTCGATCTCCAAAACACGGGTCTTTGAGCGATCGTTTTCAAAATCCATCATCAGGTCGAGCGAGGATGGGTCCAAGCAAATCAGAAGGCGGTCAGTTTCGTAGTAATCGAACAACATCCGCATCAGCGCCCGGCGGTGGCGGGTACGCTTTTCCAACGTGGTCTGGATGCCACCAAGATCCGGAAGCGGCGTTTCCTCTTCGTAAAACAAGTAGTCCAACACCGGCAGGTTGGTTTCCTGCTTGATGCGCCCGGAGAGGCGCTTGGCGACGTGCCACTTTTTGCAGACCAAAATCAGCAGTTCACGTTCCCGGCCCAAAGATGACTCCGTCTCCCAGAACCGCGGCGCAAAGCGGCGCCCCTCGCGCCCGCGACCGGTCAAGAACCTGAACAGCCGAGTGCCTTCGTTAGAGATATCAAATCTGACGCCCGTCGCGGCATAAAGCTCCCCCAGACGTGTCTTCAGCTCTGAGGCTTCCGGGCTGATCTTGCGCGCAAACAGGAAATCCTGGCTCAACAGCAGGTCGTACTGGTCGTTGTAGAACGTCACCGGCATCCCGTAATCCGAGAACATCAGAAACGTCAGCGTCCGGGTCTCGATTTCGGGCTCGGGCACCAAATGCCGCACCAACGTTTGGAAAAAAGTTTCGTCCGGGATCCAGGTGGAGGAAAAGAACCGCATCACATCGCGACGCTTGCTCGCGAATTCCAGGATCGCCTCTACCGTTGTCCGTCTGAGGCACCACCACTGCGACCCAATCATCACCTGGATGTCCGCAGGAATTTCACGCTCCAAACCCAGTTTCTTCTGCAGCTGCATGGACCAATAGAACAGATTCTTATTCTGCCGTTCGTTAAAGAAGTGCCGGTAAATCAACCGCCCTTCCTTCATCCCCGTCTTGATCCAATCGCTTTCAAAGAAATCGAAGCTCTCGATGTAATCGACGTCACGAGCATCCAGAAAACTATGGGCATACTCAGCCGATTTTATCGCCATGCAATCGCCGGAAAGCATGTAGAAATGGGTCGCGTCCGCAAAGGCATCCACGGCCGCCTCCAACGCGTTGAGCGAGGCGCGCACAAGCGACCATTCTCCCCAACCACATCTGACCCGCTTCTGTGTCACGGTCACATTGGGATTGTCAGACAATGCCTCAGTGATCATCGCAAAATGTTCTGCGCTCGCCGATTTATCGAAGTGAATCGCCATGTAGTCGCCTGCCGCCGTCAGACGTCGAGCTTGATCAATGATCGACTGCGGATCCTTGTGGCACAGCAGAATGAAGGCGACTTTTGCCATGTAAGAAACGACGGCCCGGTGAGTTATGGATTGTTTTCGTGCAGAGTATGTTAAGGTCCGTTGAATAAACAGAGTTTCTTTGCAAAATTCAAAACGTAAGCGCCATTAAAACGGCCAAAGAGGCAGAGCAAAATGGGTTTTCCCGGCACTTGGATGACCGAGAGTGAAAGCGTTGTGTATCGCGTGGTGCCAAAATGCGCCTGCTCCACCATCGGCCAGATCATGTATTATTCCGACCATGGAGAGTTCTTTGACGGCGACATTCATGACGCCAAGGCAGGTCTCCACAAATGGGCCATGGATGACAGCCAGCCCCTGATCACCGAGAACGTGCAGGCGCATAAAAGCTACGCGTTCACCTGCGTACGCAATCCCTACACGCGGATTCTGTCGTCCTTCTTCGACAAGATCTGCGGCATCCAGCGCAACGGCAAACGCTACCGCGGCAACCTTGTCCCGCTGCTGATCCAGAAATACGGGATCGAAGTCGGCTCGCCGGAAGATGACTTCGAATTCGATCAGATCAAAAGCTTCCGCCGCTTCCTGCTCTTTGCCCGCGACACCATCCGCTGGCGCCGCCCGATGGATCCAGACATCCACTGGTCAGCCATGTCCGGGCACGTCTCGACCTTCATCGTCAATGGCGGCCGCTACGATCGGATCTTCTGGACCGAGCAATTCAACGACGGCATGGCCGGTGTGCTCGAGGCCATTGAGACGCCCAAAGAGGTCCATCTGGGCAACGTCCCCCGCTTCAACGAAAGCGAAGGCCACGGCCCCAAACGCGCCCACCCGGTCGAAGACTATTTCGACGATCTCTCCATGCATCTGATCTACGAAATCTACAAAAGAGACTTTCTGCTCTTCAAATACGATTTCGAAAATCCGGGGAATAAGATGCCAATCGGCGAAATCGACCTAGATGAGGTGCACGCCAAGCTGGGGGAGTGATCCGCAAACCATGCTAGGGGCGTTGTGACCGAAATGACCACCCCAAACCCGAGCCGGGGCCCCTAGGAAGAGACCTCCATGAACATCCTCATGCTCGGCTCCGGCCCCAGCGCTCCGATCTGCCGCGACTGGCCCCGCGCACCCTTCGACCGCGTCGTCGCCATCAACAACGCCTGGCAGTTGCGCGATGACTGGGATGATCTGGTCTATCCCTACGATTTCCCGGCAGATCGCATGCCGCCCATCGCCACCGGAAACCTCATCGACCAGACCCACTTCGTGCCCGCGCAAAACGCCTTTGGCGGCTTCCTCTACGCCGGGGCCACCATGGCCTTCACCGCGACCTACTGGGCGCTCCACGTGCTCAGACCTACCACGATCTCGTATCTGGGCTGCGACATGGTCTATCCGAAAACCGGGGCCACGCATTTCTACGGCAAAGGCACCGCCGACCCGCTCCGCGACGACCCCTCGCTGCGCAACCTGCCCGCCAAATCCGCCCGCGCGCAGAGCTACGCCGCACGGCAGGGCTGCACGCTCCTCAACCTCTCCCAGGGCGAGAGCACCCTGCTCTTCCCCCGCGCCACGCCCGGTGACCTCACCGCTCGGCCCCTGATCGACACCCACGCCATGGCCCTCGCCGAACGCCGCGAACGCGACCTCGACTACCGCACCCCCACGGGATTTCACGACCACATCACCCCCGATCTGGACAAACTCGACGAAATCGACGCCCTATGGATTCGGGCGGGCGGGTCGAATTTGCCGGCAGGCAAAGAGGTCCGTGCCGCCTGATATCCGGGAGGACAAGGGTGGCCGCAAAACTACTACTCATCATCATCGACGGCGTGCCCTGGCGAAACTGGCGCCGCCTCTTCGGCAATCTCGAAGGCTGGGTCGCCTCAGGCGACGCCCGCGTCTGGAAACACCGCGCCGTGCTGCCCTCGACGTCCGCCTCCTGCTATGCCTCGATCCACACCGGCGTAAGCCCCCAGGTGCATGGCTGCCCCGGCAACGCCAATGTCTCGCGCCTCAGCCAGCCCGACATCTTTTCCCAGGCCCGCAAGGCCGGCCACACCACCGGGGCCGTCGCCCATTCCTTCTGGTCCGAGTTTTTCAACCGCGCGCCCTTCGAACCGGTCCGCGACATCGAATACGACGAACCAGACAACACCACGATCAACCACGGCCGCTTTCACACCATGACGGGCTACGGCCACGTCAACCAGATGACCCCCGCCGACGCCGATCTCTTCGCCACGCTCACCATGCTCTGCGAACGCTTCGATCTGGGCTACGGCCTCTTCCACAGCTGCACGCTCGACTGCATGGGGCACCGGTTCTTCCACGAATGCCACGAAATGGACCACGCCTGTTTCAAACTGGACGAAGAACTCGCCGCCTACATCCCGCGCTGGCGCGCCGCAGGCTACGAGCTGATCATCACCGCCGATCACGGCCAGGACGACCGCGGCCACCACGGCGGCAGGGGAGAGGCGCAGCAAGACGCCGCGCTCTATTATTTCGGGGAGGCCGCAGGCCCGCCCGCGGACACCATCATCGACCAGCTGCAACTGGCCCCCACCGTGCTCACCCGCCTCGGCGCACCCATCCCCGACACCATGAAGGCTGAGAGCTTCCTCTCCTAGGACCAGACCATGACCACGCGCGGCCACTGCCTTTGCCGGAAAACCACCTGGGAATTCACCGGCCCCACCACCTGGGCCTGTTACTGCCACTGCGACGATTGCCGCCGAAACTGCGGCGCCCCCGTCGTGGGCTGGATCGGCGTCCCGCTCAAGGATTTCAGGTGGACGGGCGACGCGCCCCAAACCTATGAAAGCTCGCCGGGCGTCCAGCGCCATTTCTGCGCCACCTGCGGCTCTCCCATCGGGTTCGAGGCCGCGCATTACGCGGGCGGCATGCATCTCTATGCCGCCTCCCTCGAAAACCCTGCCGATTTCGCCCCGGAATTCCACGTTAACTGGCAGGCCAAACTCCCGTGGCTGCCCCTCGATGACGATCTGCCAAAATATGACAGCACGCTCCTGCACGCGCCCCAGGACCTCAGCGCCTATGACGACTGATTATGCCGACCGCTCCCAGAGCGATCCCACCACAGCCGCCAGCACCAGCGCACCGCCGACCAGCGTCAGCACCACCGGCACTTCGCCCAGGATCGCAAAGGCCAGGATCAGCGCCAATGGCGTCTCCAGCGCGCCGATCAGCGCGGTCTGCCCCGCCGGCACCCGCTTTGCCCCCTCGGCCAGCGTCACCGAGGCCAGCGCATGGAGGACGCCAAAAACGGCGAGTATCGCGATCTCCCCCGGCGCGGTCTCCAGCGGCGCACCAAAGACAACGGCCAGCGGAAAAAGGAATAGCGACTGCAATACCGACGGCCCCGCGCTGGGTGTCTCCGGCCGCGCCCGGTAGATCACCATCACGGTGGCCATCATCACCGTCATGATCAGCGCCAGACCGTCGCCCATCAGGTTCACCTGCCCCAGCGACCCCGCCACGATGACCGCAACGCCGCCAAAGGCCCCCGCCGCGCCCAGCCCCGTGCGCCGCGACACGCCCTCGCCGATCGCTGCCCAGGCCATGAGCGCCGCAAAGAACGGCGCCGCCGCGTAGATCAACGCTACATTGGCGATGTCGGTCAGCTTGAACGCCGGGATAAAGGCCGCCGTGCCCAACGCCCCCACGATGCCCACCGCCAGACCGGGCCGCCCCATGGCGAAGAACTCGCGCCGCATCGACCCGCGCGCGCCGACAAAGGCGAGTGTGGCCAGCGAGGCAAAAAGGCCGCGCCAAAAGATCACCTCCCACGCCGTCGCCGCCACACCCTTGGTGAAAATGCCCGAACTGCTGAACGCCGCCGCCGACCCGATCAGGAGCAGCACGCCGACCGCATACTCCGATCTCAGATTAGTTTTATTCATGCTTTTGGTGACCTCTTCGCCAAGGCGCTCAACCCGAGTAGCCCGCCGTACTGGCTATTGATTAGGGGCCTACTACACCTTCCACAAAGGAATTGATTTCACCCGATAAGTGAGATTTTCTAATTCCTACATGCACCGCTCTCTCCCACCTCTCCGCGCGCTCCGCGCCTTCGAGGCCGCCGCGCGCCATCTCAGCTTCTCCCAGGCCGCTGCAGAGCTCGGCGTGACCCCAGGCGCCATCAGCCATCAGATCAAAACGCTGGAGGAATGGGCGGGCACCCCGCTCTTCCACCGTCTCACGCGCGCGCTCAGGCTGACCCCGGCAGGCGAGGCCGCCCTGCCGCTCCTCTCCGAGGGGTTCGATCGGCTGAGCGACGGCGCGCATCTCCTGCAGGCACGCCGCGACGATCCTCTGCTGACCCTCAGTGTCAGCCCCGGCTTCGGCTCCCTCTGGCTCCTGCCCCGTCTGGAAAGCTTCCGCAGAACCCACCCCGACATCGAACTTCGCATCGATGGCACCGACCGGTTGGTGGATATCGCCAAGGGCGACGCTGACCTCGCCATCCGCTATGGCCAAGGCGGCTACTCGGGCGTCTTGAGCGACCGCCTCTTCTCCATGCGTGCAACCCCGGTCTGCAGCCCAGACCTCCTCGCCTCCGGCCCCGCGCTAACGTCACCGGCCGATCTCGCCAACCACACGCTTCTCCATGTCGAATGGAAAGAGGCCGAGGGCAGCTGGCGCACCTGGCTCCTCGCCGCTGGCTCCACAGCCGTGGACCCCTTCAAAGGCCCCCGCTTCACCAAGGAGGAAATGGCTGTCCGCGCCGCGTTGAACGGCGAAGGCATCGCCCTCATCGGCGACCGCATGGCCGCCGACCACATCGCTTCGGGACGTCTCGTGCGACCTTTCGAGGCCGCCCTCAGCACGCCCCTCGTCTTCGCCTATTTCCTTCTGACCCCCAAGAGCCGCCAGGACGATCCCAAGATTACGACTTTCCGGAGCTGGCTCCTCGCCGAAGCCCACTCACAGGAAAACGCATCGCCGTCTCCTTAGACGTCCTCGCCCGGCAACGGATATTTCGCATTGCGAATTTCATAGGCCGCGAGCGGCGCACGGGCCAATGCCTGAGCATAATAGGCCCGAACCCATTCCTCGTATTCCGGTGAAACACGCCCCATGATCTCAATCGTGGGCGCCATCCAGTTCCACCGGGAATACCCGTCATCATCCAGACCGTTCTCGACCTTCCGGGCAGGAACGGGCGCTTCGCGCTCCTCCAGCTCGCGGCTCAAGGAACGACCATAAACGGCGCTGAACACATGCCACCGCGTGGCCTCGTTGAGGGTGAGACGCGGCTTGCGCCCCACCTCCTTGCCCCGCTCCGTGGCAATCATCTCGTATCTGCCATCAACGAATTCCACGTGCCACGACCCGTCGTCATAGCGCTGCAGATTGATCTTAACCTCGCCGCCCAAACCCGTCCGCAACCAAAGTCGCGAAACCTCGGCCTGCAAAGCATCCAGCGCTTCATCCTGAGGACCCGGGCGGGCGGGTGCGAGTTGCCGAAGGCAAGAGCGTCCGAACCGCCCGAGATCAGAGACCAAACGACGCAAAATACTGCTTCATATCTGCCGCCGGGCGCGGCCCTATATGGCCGATCACCTCGCCCGCCGCGATGCAGCCCAGCCGCCCGCAGGTCTTCAGATCCTTGCCGCTGACCATCCCATAAAGGAACCCCGCCGCGAACTGGTCGCCCGCGCCCGTGGTGTCCACCGGCGTAACCCGCTCCACGGGCACATCCACGCGCTCGGCACCCTGCCGGATCGCCACGCCGTCACCCGATCGCGTACAAACCACCAGCTCGCACTCCGCCGCCGCAGCATCCAGCGCCGCGTCCACATCAGCCACCTGATAGAGCGACAACAGCTCTTCTTCATTGCCGATCACGAAATCCAGCGACCCGGCCACGAGCTTGCGAAAATCGTCGCGATGGCGGTCCACACAGAACGGATCGCTCAGCGAAATGCCGGACTTACCGCCCGCCGCCCGCGTCCGCGCCGCCGCCTCGTAAAACGCCGCCTTCCCGGGGTCCTTGTCGAAAAGGTAGCCCTCAAAGAACAGATACGCCGTGTCCTCGAACACCCCCTCCGGCAGATGCTCCGGCCCCACCTCGGCCGAGATCCCGAGATAGGTGTTCATCGATCGCTCCCCGTCCGGAGAGACGAAAATCATCGAATGCGACGTGGGTAGCTCCGCGCCCGCCACCGGCGGGTTCGGGAAATCGGTGCCCTCATCGGCCATCGATGCCGCATAGGTCCGCCCCAGCGCGTCATCGGCCACGCGACCCACAAAGGCCGTCTTCATCCCGAGCAGCCCGAGCCCCGCGATCGTGTTCGCCACCGATCCGCCCGGCGTCTCTGTCCGGTCGCCCATGGCAGCGTAAAGGACCTGCGCCCGCTCCTGCTCCACCAGCTGCATGATGCCCTTCTCGATCCCCATGTGATCCAGGAACGTGTCCGAAGCATGG